>NKIT01000097.1:0-12340 GCA_002256185.1 Rhodobacteraceae bacterium PARR1
GAATTTCTTGAAGAGGACCGCCTTGCCCTCCATCACGGGCTTGGACGCCAGCGCACCGATGTTGCCCAGACCCAGCACCGCCGTCCCGTTCGTCACCACGGCAACAAGGTTCCCGCGCGAGGTATAGCGCGCCGCCGTCGCTGGATCGGCCTTGATCTCTAAACACGCCTCCGCCACGCCGGGGGAATAGGCCAGACTCAGATCGCGGCCATTCGCCAAGGGCTTGGTTGCCCGGATCTCCAGCTTACCAGGCTTGGGAAATTCATGATAATCCAGCGCCGCCTGCTTGGCATTGTCCTGCCGTATATCCTGCTTGTCGCCGTCCATCTGCCCCTCCATCCGAAATTGGTTGAACCCTAAACCAATTCCCTGCGGGCGCAATGCGGCCTTTCCCGCAGCCGCTGTCGCCACGGCTTGCAAATCCGGCATGACGGTTGTCATCTGCGCATAGGATCGAACCGCCACCCCCCCCAAACCCCCAAACCCCCGAACCCCAGAGGCCCCGATGACCGACGCCCGCGCCGAAGTGCTGTTGCCCACGCAAGAATTGCGCGACGACTTGCCGTTCTGGACCAAGCGGCTCGGCTTCCGGCTGGACATGATCTATCCCGCTGACGATCCGGAGGTGGCGGTACTTTCCGGCCATGGCCTGCGCCTGCGCATCCAAAAGGGCGCACCCACCGCGCCGGGGATTGTGCGCATCCTGACCGATGACCCCAGCTTTGCCGATGGCGCAAAGACCCTCACCGCCCCCAACGGCACGCAGGTAGACATCGATGAGCTGAACCCGCCGTTGGTCCTTCCCGCCACCGAACACGCTTTTGTCGTGCGCCGTCTTGCCGATCAGGCCCCTTGGGTCATCGGACGCGCAGGCATGATGTATCGTGACCTCGTGCCTTCGCGCCTTGGCGGGGCGATGATCGCCAGCCACATCCGCATCCCCGATGGCGGCCCGGTCCCCGACATGGTGCACTTCCACCGCGTCGGATTCCAACTGATCTTCTGCATCAAGGGCTGGGTCGATGTGCTGTACGAAGACCAAGGCGGCCCGATCCGCCTTCATGCTGGCGATTGCTTCATCCAGCCCCCCGAAATCCGCCACCGCGTGCTTGAGGCATCGGATGGGATCGAAGTCATCGAAATCGGTGTTCCCGCCGAACATGTCACCGAGATTGACCATGAGATGATCCTCCCCACCCCGCACCTGCGCCCGGATCGCGAATGGCAGGGCCAACGCTTCGTCTACAACGTCGCGGCAAACGGCACCTTCCAGCCCCACCGCCTACCGGGCTTCGTCGCCCGCGATACGACCATCCATGCCAATACCAAAGGCGTGGCTTCCGTCATGGCCGCGCGCCCTGATGGCAAGGAAACCCGATGGACCAAGCATGACGGAGACATTCTCTTCACCTTCGTCATGGCGGGTGGAATGATGCTGCACGGCGAAGGGAAAGACCCTTACCGCCTGTCCCCCGGCGATGCTTTTGTCATCCCGCCCGGCCTTGCCACCCGCTACGCAGAGGCCACCACTGACCTCGAACTCCTCGAAGTTTCGCTCCCCGGCAATCCGCCCACCACCGCGCTCTGACCTTCCCCGTTGCCCCAAATATCCCGCCGGGGGAGTCGCCGCCTTGGCGGCGACGGGGGCTGCGAAGCCCCCTGCTGAGCCTCTGCCGTGCAGAGGCGAGGGGAAAACGATGCGGGCGGCACGCCCGCACCGCCGGATCACCGCCCGCAACAGGCGGGGCGCTTGCAGAACGGGCGGGCAGGGCGCAAACTATGACCCGTTGGTCAAAAAGGAATTCTGCCGATGTCGCTGAAAGACGCCGCAACAGCCGTGCGCGAACGGGCCTATGCCCCTTACTCCCGCTTCAAGGTGGGGGCTGCCCTGCGTTCGACGGCCGGGAACCTGCATCTCGGCTGCAACGTCGAAAACGTGGCCTATCCCGAAGGCACCTGCGCCGAGGCCGGGGCGATTGCCGCGATGATTGCCGCAGGTGACACGCGCATTGCCGAAATTGCCGTCATCGCCGACAGCCCGGAACCGGTACCGCCCTGCGGTGGGTGCCGCCAGAAGATCGCCGAATTCGCAGACCCCGATGTGCGCGTCACCCTCTACACCACTGACGGCAAGGAATTCGTCACGACTGTTCGGGACATGCTGCCCGGCGTGTTCACCGCCGCCCATATGGACCGCGCCTGAATGGCTGACGCCCGCGCCATCATCGCCCGCATCCGCGATGGTCAAACCCCACCAGCCGAGGATTTGCGCTGGTTCGCCCAAGGGCTTGCCACTGGGGCCGTGACCGACGCGCAGGCCGGGGCCTTTGCGATGGCGGTGCTGCTGAAGGGGCTGGGAGAGGTCGGTCGCGTCGCCCTGACCCGCGCCATGCGGGATTCCGGGCGCGTGCTGCAATGGGATTTGAACGGGCCCGTGGTGGACAAACATTCCACCGGCGGCATCGGCGATTGTGTGTCACTGATCCTTGCCCCCGCGCTTGCCGCCTGCGGGGCCTATGTCCCGATGATCTCTGGCCGGGGTCTGGGCCATACCGGCGGCACGCTGGACAAGCTGGAAGCGATCCCCGGTTTCCGCACGGCGCTGTCCGAAGACCAACTGCGCCGCCAGATCAACGACACCCGCTGTGCAATCGTTGCCGCCAGTACTGAGATCGCCCCCGCTGACCGCCGCCTCTATGCCATCCGCGATGTCACCTCGACCGTCGAATCCATCGACTTGATCACCGCCTCGATCCTGTCCAAGAAACTCGCGGCGGGGCTAGAGGCGCTGGTCTTGGACGTCAAATGCGGCTCTGGGGCCTTCATGGCGACCGAAGCACAGGCCGAGGCATTGGCCCGCGCCCTCGTCTCCACTGCCCAAGGTGCGGGCTGCATGACCTCGGCGCTGATCACAGATATGTCGCAACCGCTGGCCACCGCCGCAGGCAATGCGCTTGAGGTGATCGAGGTGATGGAGACGCTGACCGGCACGTCGGTCAATGCGGCCCTGTGGGATGTGACCGTCGCCTTGGGGGGTGAGGCTTTGGCCTTGGGCGGTCTGGTTCGCGACGCCGAAGAGGGCGAGGCGCGGATTGACCGGGCGCTTGAGTCCGGCCAAGCCGCCGAATTCTTTGGCCGCATGGTTGCCGCCCAAGGCGGCCCCGCCGATTTCGTGGATCGCTGGCCGGATCGTTTGCCCTCTGCCCCCGTGGTGGCCGAAGTGCTGTCGGATTCCGATGGCTTCGTCGTCGCCATTGATGGCCGCGCTTTGGGCGAGGCTGTCGTGCATCTGGGCGGCGGTCGTCTGCGCGATGGTGACAAGATCAACCCCTCGGTCGGTCTGGCCGACCTCGCCGGGATTGGGGATAGCGTGGGGCGTGGTGTGCCGCTCGCCCTGATCCATGCCGCGACAGAGGCCGAGGCCGAGGTTGCCGCCCGTGCCGTAGGGCGGGCCTATCGCATTGGCACATCGGCCCCGGATGAATTGCCCTTGGTATTGAAGAAGATCACATGACCCGTGCCTTTTTGATCGTGATGGATTCCGTGGGCTGCGGTGGCGCGCCCGATGCCGCCGATTTTGGCGATGCGGGGTCCAACACCCTTGGTCATATCGCCGCCGACTGTGCCGCTGGCCGCGCGGATATTGGCCGCAACGGCCCTTTGCGCCTGCCCAATCTGGATGCGCTGGGTTTGGGTGCGGCAATCCGTCTGGCCTCTGGTGATCCCACGCCGGGGCTGGATGCCACGCCCACAGGCCTTTGGGGGGCGGCGACCGAAATCTCACGCGGCAAGGACACGCCTTCGGGGCATTGGGAACTTGCCGGTGTGCCAGTCCCGTGGGAGTGGCACTATTTCCCCGACACCCATCCCGCCTTTCCGCCTGAATTGGTGGCTGAGGTCTGCCGCATCGCCGGGGTGGACGGCATCCTTGGCAATTGCCATGCCTCTGGCACGGAAATCATCGACCGCCTTGGGGCCGAACACGTCCGCACCGGTTGGCCGATCTGCTACACCTCTGCCGACTCTGTGTTTCAGATCGCCGCGCATGAGGGCACGTTCGGCCTCGACCGCCTGATCCACCTGTGCCAAACCCTCGCCCCGACACTGCATGCCATCAAGGTGGGCCGCGCAATTGCCCGCCCCTTCATCGGCACCGAAGGCGTGTTCCTGCGCACCGGCAATCGCCGCGACTTTGCCATCGCGCCACCAGCCCCCACGCTGCTGGATTGGGCCACTGAGGCAGGCCGTGCCACCCATGCCATCGGCAAGATCGGCGACATCTTTTCCCATCGCGGCATCGGCAAGCTGTGGAAGTCCAAGGATGACGCTGGACTTTCCGAACATCTGATGACGCTGGCCGATACGGCGGCAGAAGGTTCCTTGACCTTTGCCAACTTTGTCGAATTCGACACCAACTTTGGCCATCGCCGCGATGTGGCGGGCTATGCGCGGCAGCTGGAATGGTTCGACGGGCGCGTCGGCGCTTTCCTGTCCCGCCTGCGCCCCGGCGATCTGGCCATCTTCACTGCGGATCATGGCAATGATCCCACCTACAAAGGCACCGAACATACCCGCGAACGGGTGCCGGTTCTTTGTGCCGGGGTCGGCAGCGGGACCATCGGTCTGCGCGGATTTACCGATGTCGCGGCCTCTGTCGCGGCACATCTGGGCCTGCCTGAGCGCGGCCAAGGGGAGAGCTTTCTGTGACCGTCACCGACCTGCCAAAAGTCGAATTGCACCTGCATCTGGAAGGCGCGGCCCCGCCTGCCTTTATCCGGGGGCTGGCCAAGGAAAAGAAGATCGACATTGCCGGCATCTTCGATGCGGACGGAAACTACAGCTACACCGATTTCTGGCATTTCCTGAAGGTGTATGAGGCGGCGACATCCGTCCTGACCAAGCCCGAAGATTACCACCGCCTGACCCTTGCCGTGCTTGAGGAATCCGCCAAATCCGGCGTGGTCTATTCCGAAACCTTCCTCTCCCCCGATTTTTGCGGCGGGCGGGACATCGGCGCGTGGCGCGAATATCTGGCTGCGATGCGCGAAGCGGCAGATCAGGCAGAACGTCAGATGGGTATCAGCTTGCGCGGCATCATCACCTGCATCCGCCATTTCGGCCCCGACAAGGCCCGCGAAACCGCCCGTTGTGCGGCGGATACGGCTGGCGACTGGATCGTGGGCTTTGGCATCGCCGGGGATGAAAAGATCGGCAAACCCAAGGACTTTCGCTGGTCTTTCGATTGCGCGCGAGAGGCCGGATTGCGCCTGACCGCCCATGCCGGCGAATGGGGCGGACCAGAGTCGGTCCGCGACGCCATCCGTGACCTTGAGGTGGAGCGTATCGGCCACGGCGTCCGTGCCATCGAGGATCTGTCGCTTGTCGATGAAATTGCCGAAAAAGGTATCGTGCTTGAGGTCTGCCCCGGATCGAACATTGCATTGGGCATCTATCCCGGTTGGCGCAAACATCCGATTTCCGAGTTGCATCGGCGCGGCGTCAAAGTGACCATATCCACTGACGATCCACCGTTCTTTCACACCACCATGGCGCGGGAATACGAATTGCTGAACCGCGCTTTTGACTGGGATGACGGGATGTTCCGCGATATCGCGCGCGCCTCGCTTGACGCGGCCTTCTGTGACGCCGATACGAAGGCAAGGATCGCCAAGACACTCTAGGACCGGGGGCTGCCCATGCTGGACCATCTGACCGTCGTTTCGCACCCTCTGGTGCAGCACAAGCTGACCCTGATGCGGGAAAAGGACACCTCTACCGCGTCCTTCCGCCAACTCTTGCGCGAGATCAGCCTGCTGCTGGCCTATGAGGTCACGCGCGAGCTGCCGATGACCACAAAGCGCATCGAAACGCCGCTGGAACCGATGGACGCCCCTGCGATCGAGGGCAAGAAGCTGGCGCTTGTGTCGATCCTGCGTGCGGGCAATGGCTTGCTGGACGGCATTCTGGAACTGATCCCGGCAGCGCGGGTGGGGTTTGTGGGCCTTTACCGTGACCCCGAAACCCTGCAACCCGTGCAATATTATTGCAAATTGCCTGACCATCTGGAAGAGCGCGTGACCATCGTCGTTGATCCGATGCTCGCCACCGGGAATTCCAGTGCGGCGGCGGTGGACCTGATCAAGCAAAAGGGGGCAAAGAACATCCGCTTTTTGTGCCTTCTGGCCGCGCCCGAAGGCATCGCCCGGATGAAAGAGGCCCATCCCGATGTGCCAATCGTCACAGCATCTGTGGACAGCCACCTCAATGACCATGGATATATTGTCCCCGGACTAGGGGATGCGGGCGACCGTATGTTCGGTACAAAATAACGGGTCGTCCCCTCTTTACTCAGCGCAAATCATGCCGCATGGTTTCCTTGACGCTACTTGGGGTAGTCATGATGTCGAAAGTGTTGTCGGCGGCCGCCCTTGCTGCCGCTTTGATCGGTGGGCAGGCGGCAGCGCAGACGGTGGCCGGTGTCGGTGCGCCGCGTGAACTGCCTCCGGCGGGATATACGCAGCAGCAATACGTTGACAGCCGGGGCTGTGTGTTCTTGCGGGCTGGACTGGACGGCACGGTGCGTTGGGTGCCGCGCGTTGGCGCAGATCGCAAACCGCTGTGCGGGGCGACCCCGACATTCCAACAGGCGCGTGAGGCTGTGGCAGCGCTCGATGCCCAGACTGATGACACCCCGGCAACTGATGCTCCAGCCGCCAACAGCACGATGACAGCGACCGCGATGACAGCGACCGCGATGCCAGCGCCCGCCGCCACGGCGCGCGTGCCGCTGGCCCCCGCCGCCACGGTGGCCGCTGCGCCGGTGCTGCGGGCCCCGGATCTGAGACTGCAGCGCCCGGCACAGGCCCCCTTGCCCTCGCCCATCACCGCAGCCCAAACGCCTCTGTCCATCGCTGTCGCCCCACAAGCGCCCACCGTTGCGCCGGTACTGCCGACGGGCACGCCCTCAGGCAATCGGATCGCCTGTTTCAAATCCGCGCCCGTGTTGCAACGTGTCGCGCTGAGCGATGGCGGCTCTGCCCTTGTCTGTACGCGCGGGGATGGCAGCCTGACTGGCTGGCGCGCGCCGGTGTTCCCGGGCCGCGCTGTCGTTGGCGCCGCCTTGACCCCGCCCGCAGGCCGGCGCAACGCCAGCCCTGCCGATGGTGCGATTGCTGCGACGATGCCCGAACGCAGTGTGCCGCGCATCGCGGTTACGGCACCCGCGCTGGCGGCCCCGCCGACAAACCGCGTGGCCGCGACGCCACCCGTGCCCAAGGGCTATGTCCTGTCATGGAAGGATGATCGCCTGAACCCGATGCGCGGTCTTGGCACCGCACAGGGGCAGGCACAGCAGGACGGCATCTGGACCCGCGACATCCCCGCTGAGGCGGTGACAGTCCCGAACGCCAATGGCCTCGTCTATATCTCGTCGCAGAACGCGGCACCGCTGGCGCAACAGCCCACCGGCCGCGTGACCGTCTCAACCATGACCGCACCGGCGGCTGTTCCCGCCCGCGCCACCTATATCCAGGTGGGCGCTTTTGGTGACCCCGCCAACGCCCAAGGGGCTGCTGCAAGGCTTTCCGCCGCAGGCTTGCCGGTGGCGTCGCAAAAGGCCAAGGGGCTGAAAGTGATCCTTGCCGGTCCCTTCGCAAGCGCGGCAGAGGCGCAGCAGGCACTTGGCGCGGTGCGCGGCGCGGGCTTTGGTGACGCGTTCATTCGCTAAAACGGCAGACCACAGGGCAGATTAAGACCTCGCCTCCCGGTTTAACGGGGGGTCATTTTCTGCGCCACGATCAGCCCTGTCCTTGGACGGGGGCGGCGCAGATGGTCTCGAGCGCGTCCCATTCCTCGGCGCGCAACACGGGGTCGGGCGTGCCGCTCCGCCACGGATCAGCCTCAATCAACCCAAGTGTGGTTTCGCCGCTGGCATCCAACGCATAGCCGTAGGGGGCCGATGACAGTTTGGCCGTCTGGAAGGCCGCCAGCATCGCCTCATCGCTGGGCGGTTGGTCGGGGGTGGCCAGAAACACCTCACCAAAGCCTGCCAAAGCCCCGGCGGGCAGTTCCCCGGTGGCCAACAGCCGCACCGTCGCCATCAACCCGGCATGGCGCAGCAGGGGGACCATCGGATCAACCGCATCGGCCCGCAACCCGGCGGCAAGGACGAAGCCCGCCGTCGCCTCGGGTGTGCGCTGACCTTGGACGGTGGCTGCGGGCAGCAGGGTGATCGGCCCCGGCAGATGCGCGGGATGGGTCAGGCCTTCGGGCAGGACATAAATCGCAGGCCCTGCCACGCCGTAAAGTCGTTCGGACAATTGGCCAAGTGCTGCCGTTCCCTTTGGCGTGGCGCAGGCCGGACCCGTCAGCCGTTGGATATCCAAAAGTGCCGCCGTCCCCAGCGCCGCGCGGGTGGCATGGGGCAGGACGCGGGCGGTGTGGGTGTAAATTGTCTCTGGCAGGAAGATCACACCGACGGCCACCACAGACAGCAACATCCCGCCAAGGATCGTGTTGCGCAATCGCCCCGGACGGGGGGCACGCCGCCGAACCACGCTGCGCACCTTTTCTATCGCGGCGATCATGTCGGCGTCGTCGATTTCGATACTTTCCTCGGCCTCCTCGCCCGGGCTGAACAGGGCAGGCAGCTCACCGGGGTTGCGGCGTTCGATGGCAGGCAGCGACCAATGCGACAGCGGCGTTTCGGTGCGCGGATCGAAAAGCACCAGGGTCGCCTTGCGAAACGCGACCACGACCTCTCGCCGCTGGGCGGCGGCGGTTTCACGCCAGAGGCCGGGGCTTTCCAGCCGCTGGTATTTCTTCAGCGCGGTCATGCGCGGGGGCGTTCCTGCCTTTGCCGGGGCAAACTTTCTGTCACGATAGCCTATGCCCCCCGCCGCCACAACATTTGCCGTAGCGGACAAGGGCGCAGGGTCGAGGGCAGCACAGGTTCAGCCCTGTCCCACCAGTTTTGCCACGGCGCGAAGCTCGAACTTCTGGATTTTCCCGGTTGAGGTCTTGGGCAGTTCGGCAAAGACCACATGTTTCGGCGTCTTGAATCCGGCCAGACGTTCCCGGCAAAAGGCAATCAATTCCGCTTCCGTGGCGCTGTGACCGGGTTTCAACTCGACAAAGGCGCAAGGCACCTCGCCCCATTTGTCATCCGGTTTGGCCACCACGGCGCACAGGCTGACGGCGGGGTGGTGCATCAAGGCCCCCTCCACCTCAACCGAACTGACGTTTTCACCGCCAGAGATGATGATGTCCTTCGCACGGTCAGTGATCTTGATATAGCCATCGGGATGCTGGAACGCGATGTCGCCGGACCGGAACCAACCACCCTTGAATGCCTCGGCGGTCGCCGCCGGGTTCTTGTAATAACCCTTCATCACCATATTGCCGCGCATGGCAATCTCGCCCAGATGTTGCCCGTCGCGGGGGACGGGATTGCCATGGCTGTCATGCACCTCGGCCCCTTCCAGCATCGGCATGGCAACGCCGGTGCGCGCCTTATAGGCGGCGCGGTCGGCGGGGGCGGCATCGTCCCATTCCGCGCGCCATGTGCATTCGGTGGCGGGGCCATAGGTTTCTGTCAGCCCGTAAACTTGCGTGACGTTGAACCCCAAGGGCTCAAACGCCGCAAGCGTGGCGGCAGGCGGTGGGGCACCTGCGGTGAACACTTCAACGATATGACCAAAGCTGCGACGATCATCGTCTTTGCAGTTGATCATGGTGTTCAAGACGATGGGCGCACCGCCGAAATGAGTCACACCCTCATCCGCGATGGCATCGTAAATCGCCTTGGCCGTGATGTCGCGGCAGCAAACCAGCGTTCCGGCGACGGCGGGCAGCATCCACGTATGGGTCCAGCCGTTGCAATGGAACAGCGGCACAATGGTCAGGTAAACCGGATGCAGCACCATCCGCCACGAAATCACATTGGCCGTGGCCGAAAGATAGGCCCCGCGGTGGTGATAGACCACGCCCTTGGGCCGCCCCGTCGTGCCAGAGGTGTAGTTGATGGCGATGGATTCCCACTCATCCTCGGGCATCACCCAAGGGGCCTGGGGGTCGCCACCTGCCAGCAATTCATCCCATGTCAGGAAATGCCCCGAAGCGGTGAAGCTGTGATCCACGACTTCAATGATCTGTGGCGCGGGGCCTTCCATCCGGCGGATCGCCTCGGTGGCCAAGGGCAGGAAGGCCGTGTCGCAGAGCACGACCTTTGCCCCCGCATGGCCAAAGATATAGGCCACCGTATCGGCATCCAGACGGATGTTGATCGTGTTCAGGATCGCCCCCGCCGCAGGCACACCGAAATGCGCCACGGCCTGCTGCGGAATGTTCGGGATCAGCGTCGCCACCACATCGCCGGGCACAATCCCCCGGCGCGCAAGACCGGAGGCGAGGCGGCTGACCTGTTCGGCATAGTCGGCATAGCCCCAGCGCGTGTCTTTCCAGACCACGGCCAGACGGTTGGCATGGATGTCAGCGGCGCGTTTCAGGAAGGACAGCGGCGTGAGCGGCACATAATTTGCCGCGCATTTTTCCAGGCCCGTTTCATCCGCCAACCAACCCATTCTGATCCCCCCGGTTCAATCGCCGCGCGCATGTCGCTTTCGGACGCGCTTGCCGCAGGTTAGCAGGGTTCTTGGGAATGTGGAGTGGGACGAAAGGCAAGGCGCAATGACCAAAGACCGCACGATGGCCGCCGCCGGGTTGATCACCGTTTATGCCATGGTGATCGGTTTTACAGACAATTACGTGCGCGTCATCGCCGATGAGGCGGGGCTCTGGCAATTCCATTTCACCCGGACAGCCATGGCCATGGTCCTGTTGGCGCTGGCGGCGGTGCCCTTGGGTCTGCGCCTGCGCCCGGTGCGTCTGCGTGCGGTTGTGGCGCGGTCGACGATCCACGGGCTGGCGATGGTGATCTATTTCGGGGCGCTGGCGTTTCTGGATGTCGCGCTGGTGGCGGCAGGGCTGTTCACTGCGCCAATCTGGGTCTTGCTGATCTCTCGCTTCGTTTATGGCCATGCCATCGGACCCGTGCGGATCGTTGCGGTGGTCACGGGCTTTGCCGGGGTCATCCTTGTTCTGGGGCCAGAGGCGATGAGCGGCGCTTCGCTGCCTGCCCTGCTGCCCGTCATCGCGGGGGCCATGTATGCGATGGGCAATATCGCCACGCGTGAATGGTGCAGTCAGGAAAGCGCCGAGACGTTGCTTGCCGGGTTCTTCGTGGCCTTGGGGATCATCGGCGCAGTGGGGATGCTGGCGCTTTGGCTGTTCCCGATTGCCGTGCCGGTTGGGCCAGAGGGGTTCTTGCAGCGCGGGCCGGTCTGGCCGTCGGGGACGTTCTATTTCTGGACCTTCGTGCAGGCGGCGGGGTCGCTCTTGGGCGTGGGCATGATGATCCGCGCCTATCAGATCACCGATGCCAGCAAGGCGAGCGTGCTGGAATACATCATCCTGCCTGCATCCGCCTTTTGGACATGGGCGCTTTGGGGGACGGGGCTTGCGCCGATGGCTGCGGTCGGCATGACGCTGATCGTGGCGGCGGGAACAATGATCGCGCTGCGGGCGCGGCAGACCGAGCGCGCGGCCTGACGCGGGCGCACAGAGTTTGCGCGCAAACTCTGGAACGAACCCTGCACACAGGGTTCCGGCAAAAATCTGTGGCAGATTTTTGCGGCTGGCGGCGGGATCAGTCCCCCACAGCCTCGCGCCAATGTTTGCGGCAGAGGCTGACGTAAGTCTCATTCCCGCCGATCACCACCTGTTCCCCCGCTGTCAGGGCGCGGCCATCGGGGCCCCGGCGGATCACCATGGTGGCCTTCTTGCCGCAATGGCAGATGGTGCGAACCTCACGCATTTCATCCGCCCAGGCCAGCAGGGCGGCGGAACCGGGAAAAAGGTTGCCTTGGAAATCCACCCGCAGCCCGTAGCACATCACCGGCACCTTTAGGTCATCCACCGCGCGGGCGAGTTGCCAGACCTGATCCTTGGACAAAAACTGCGCCTCGTCGATGAAGACGCAGGCGACGGGGCCTTGGGAAAGGCGGGCTTGCAGCTTTGCAAACAAATCCTCGCCGGGGGCGAAGGTGTCGGCGGGATCACCTATGCCGATGCGGCTGGCAATCCGGCCCTCACCGGCGCGATTGTCGAATTGCGCGGTGATCAGATAGGTCGCCATCCCGCCTTCGCGGTAGTTATGCGCGGCTTGCAACAGCAGGGTCGATTTGCCTGCGTTCATGGTCGAGAAGTGGAAGTAGAGTTTTGCCATGAGCGGGAATTAGCGCATCCCGGCAGGCCGGGGAAGAGCGGAAAGCGCGGGGGGGGG
>NKIT01000097.1:12350-16277 GCA_002256185.1 Rhodobacteraceae bacterium PARR1
AGGGTTTTCCACCCTCCCGGACCCTCCCGAGGGTATTTGAGCCAAGGTGAACGAGGCGCGGATCAGCCCCGGCGCTGGCCACCCGACTGCGGGCGACGTTGGCCACCGGCGGCCCCGCCTTCGCTGCGGCGCGGGGATTGGCCGCCACCGGCGGGCTTGGCCGATTGTGGCCGCGCGCCTGCGGGTTTTGCGCCCTGCGGTTTGGCTGATTGCGGGCGAGCGTCGCCCCGACCTTCACCCCGAGCTTCACCTTGCGGGCGACCTTCACCAAAGGAGCGCGCAGGTTTCGCGCCTTGCGGTTTCTGCCCACCCGGACGTCCACCGCCGCGGTTCTGGTTCGGTTTCGGCGCTGCGGCCACGACGTCGGCGGCCCATGGGGCACCGCCCACAACCGGGATCGGCTTTTTCAACAGCTTTTCGACGGCCATGAATTCGCCCATTTCCGCGGGTGCGCAGAAGGCGATGGCGTTGCCCTCGGCCCCCGCCCGCGCGGTGCGGCCGATGCGGTGGACATAGTTTTCCGGCACGTTCGGCATGTCGTAGTTATAGACATGGCGCACACCCGGAATGTCGATCCCGCGCGAGGCGACATCGGTTGCCACCAGAACATCAAGTTCTGCGTTGCGGAATTCGGTCAGGGTGCGGTCGCGCTGGCTTTGGCTTTTGTTGCCGTGGATGGAGCCGACCTTGAAGCCCCAAGTGGCGAGCAGCTTCATCAACTTTTCCGACCCGTGCTTGGTGCGGCCAAAGACCAGCGCCTGTTCGCCCGGATGCTTCAGCAGGTAGCTTTCCAGCAGTTTCGCCTTGTCGCCATTCGGGATGAAATGCACGCCCTGAACGATCTTGTCGGCGGGTTTGCCGGGGGGCGAGACCTGCACGCGGATCGGATCGCGCAGGTAGGTGCTGGCGATTTCTTCGATGTCCTTGGGCATGGTGGCCGAGAACAGCAGCGTCTGGCGGCGCTGCGGGATATGGACGGCGATTTTGCGCAGGGCATGGATAAAGCCCATGTCCAGCATGTGATCGGCCTCATCCAGCACCAGATAGCCGGTGTCGACAAGGCTGACATCGCCACGTTCCAAGAGGTCAATCAGACGGCCCGGCGTGGCCACAAGGATATCCGCCCCGCGTGCCAGCGACATGGATTGCTTGTTGAGCGAGGCCCCGCCCACCACCATCAGCACCTTGACGGCAGTGCCCTTGGTGAAAACGGTCAGATTGTCGTGGATCTGGCTGACCAGTTCCCGCGTCGGTGCAAGGATCA
The DNA here is from genome assembly GCA_002256185.1 of Rhodobacteraceae bacterium PARR1. Lineage (GTDB taxonomy): Bacteria > Pseudomonadota > Alphaproteobacteria > Rhodobacterales > Rhodobacteraceae > Paragemmobacter. The sequence goes on from NKIT01000097.1 coordinate 13,615, forward strand.
GCGCCCGCACGCGGCGCGGGCTGGGCGGATGGCCAAGGTCGAGGATGCGGTGCAGAAGCGGCAGACCGAACGCGGCGGTTTTGCCGGTGCCGGTCTGGGCCAGACCCATCAGGTCTTTGCCCTTCATGATGTGCGGGATAGCCTGCACCTGAATCGGGGTCGGGTCTTTGAGCGTGGTTTTTTCCAACGCTTTCAGGAGTTTGGGCGACAGGCCCAGATCAGCAAAAGAGGTCATGAAATAGTCTTTCAGGCGGGGATGCCGCCAAGGGGCTGCGTCCAGCGCAGCAGGCAGGTCGGGCGGCGCATCCTCACCCCTTCCCCGTGGAAGAAGCCGTTTGCGACGCGGAACCCCTGCGTGAAGGTGGGAACCTTTGGCCCGATCCGTCTCCCCAAGGGGGCTGCTCACGCGGCAGCGGATGGCGGGCGTTGGGTGGACATGGTGGAAAAGCGGCGCTGAGTCAAGTAAAACCGGATATGCCGCACCGCAGGGCAGGGCAGGCAGCGCGCCAAACCATCGCCATCAACCAATGCGCATTTCAGCATCCTTTTGGCGTTTTGACTTGCCGTCCGAAACGACTGCACGCCTGTCCACCGATGGACAGTGCAGGAGCCAAGCGAAATGTGTGAAACGTGTAAGACCGACGCGCCGGAGTTGATCCGCCGCCGTCAGCTATTGGGATTTGCGTCGGTTCTGACTGCAGGCGCAGTATTCGGCGTGGCGCCGCTTCGTGCCATGGCCGATGAATGCGCGCCGTTTCTGGCCGATGCGCAGGCCGCTACCACCCCGGATCAGGCCATCGCGCTGTTGGCCGACGGCAATGCCCGCTTTGCCGCGGGCGCGTCACTGAAGTGTGACCTCTTGGCTGAGATGACGGCGACGGCGGAAAAGCAGACGCCCTTTGCCTGCGTGCTGGCCTGCATCGACTCGCGGTCTGCGCCGGAACTGGTGTTCGACCAGCAGGTGGGCGATGTCTTCGTTGCCCGCGTTGCTGGCAATCTGCCGACCACGGAAATCCTTGGCAGCTTTGAATATGCGACCAAAGTGGCCGGGGCCAAGGCGATCGTCGTGCTGGGCCACACCCATTGCGGCGCAGTCAAGGGTGCCGTGGACCGGGCCGATGTCGGGGCCAACCTGACCGTCCTTTTGGACGAGATCGAACCCGCCGTGCTGGCGACCCCGCTGGAAGGCGAGCGGTCGTCCAAGAACCATCACTTCGTCGAAGCCGTCGCCGAAACCAACGTCCGCTTTGCCGTGGCGGCGCTGACCGAGAAAAGCCCCGTGCTCAAGGCCATGGCCGACGCGGGCGCGATCAAGGTGGTCGGCGCGCTTTATGACATCGAAACCGGCAAAGTGACCTTTCTCGGGTGATCCGAAACGACAGCCCGGGCGCGTGTCCGGGCTGTCGTGCTCATTCCGCCGCTGTCGCGACACCGGGGTGAAGCAGGAATTCTGCCGCCACCACAGCCTCCATCGCGGTCAGGCTGCGGCGGGCGCTTGGGCCGTAGGCATTGGGACCGTCGGTGGCAAGCGCCGGGAACAGCGACAAGATTTCCTGGCGCGCCTCTTCGGCCATCGCGCCAAAGCCGACTTGGCCGGGATGGAAGCTTTCGGATGGCGCGCCTTCGGCAAAGACCACCTCGTGGCCATCGAACAAGATGTGGAAATACTCTACCATGCCACCTTCATCGCGGCGGATCGTCCTGTCGTTGACCAGCATCTTGGCCGCCACCAGCACTTCGGCTGCGTCATAAAGCAGTTCGGCTTCCCATCCGGACAGAAGCATCCTGTGTTGCGCACTGACGCGCAGGGGGCTGTGATTGCCCAGCACCCCCGCCTCGATCAGGATGGGGGCCAACTTGCCCACCGCCGCCACGGCCATGGATCCGATCCAGCGGATGGGTTGATAGCCATGGTCCAGCGTTTTGACCATGTCACCGGGGGCCAGCGTTTCGATCCGGCGCTCTCCTTCTGCGGTCAGGATGCGGGTGCCGCGGGTAAAGCAGACCACGCCGGTGTTTTCGGTGTTCAGCAGCGTCGCCGCCACTGCCGCGCCGCCGTTTTGCACCACCAACCCGCCGGCTTGATTCAAGACGCCGTCCTGCTGGTCAAAACGCAGCAGGTCCAGCGCGCTGTCAAAGCGCTGTCCGGGATTGGCCGCGTTCCAAGCGGCCAAGGTTGCCGCATTGTAAAAGGACGACAGGTTGACGAAATCATTGTCATCCTGCGGTGCGCCCGACTGGCCGGTGGAGATGCCTGTCACTGCATCGAAATCGGTGATGACATCCGGCGTAGCGCCATCGGCCACAAAGACATCCGCGCCAAGGCCGCCAGTCAGGCGGTCTGTTCCCGCCCCACCCACCAGCGTGTCGCGGCCGTCGCCGCCGCTGAGCGTGTCATTCTCGGCCCCGCCGTCCAGTTGGTCATTGCCCTGGCCGCCGATCAGGCTGTCCGCCCCTGTTCCGCCGTCCAAGGTGTCATCATCCACACCGCCGTCCAGCAGATCATTGCCGACACCACCCAGCAAAAGGTCACCATCATCGCCACCGCGCAAGGTGTCGTTGCCCTCGCCCCCGTCCAGCGTGTCGGCGTTGTTGGTGGTCAGCGGGTCGCCCAGAGAGTCGGCAATATCAGCCTGCGGGATAGTCGGGTCTACGCCATCCAG
>NKIT01000098.1 GCA_002256185.1 Rhodobacteraceae bacterium PARR1
ACGGCTGCGCTGGTCACATCCGACGGCGTGGCGGCGTCTGCCGTCTTGTCATCCCGTGCCGTCATGGGCGCCTGATCCTCGTACCTGTCACATCTTTGCAAATGGTCGCAGCCAAAGCCGGTTTGCGCAAGGCCCGCGTTGGCCATGAGCAGGGTCGGGAAAGGCTTTGCAGAGGCGCGTCAGGGTGGCTATCAACGCCGGTGACGCCGGACAGGTCTGGCACTCTTGGGGGGCGGATCGGCGATGGACAGCGGCACCAATACGGCGGCAACACGGCTGGCAACGCGGCTGTCCTTTCTGGTCGCGGGCTTCATCATGGCCTGCTGGGCACCGCTCATCCCCTATGCCAAGGCGCGCAGCGGCGTGGATGAGGCGGGCCTGGGGCTGCTTCTTTTGTGCCTTGGCATCGGGTCGCTGATTGCGATGCCCATCACCGGCTTTATCAGCGCCCGCACCGGAGCCAAGCCGATGATCATCCTTGGCGGGGTGGGGCTGTGCCTGTTGTTGCCGGTGTTGGCGGTGGTCTCTGCGCCTTGGGCGCTGGCCTTGGGCGTGCTGGTCTTTGGTGCCTCGCTTGGCACCATTGATGTCGCGATGAATGTCCATTCGGTCGAGGTTGAGAAAAGCTCAGAAACCCCGCTGATGTCAGGGTTTCATGCGATGTTCAGTCTGGGTGGTTTCGCCGGGGCAGGGGGGATGACGCTGCTTTTGACCAATGGTGTGACGCCTGTGATGGCGGCGCTGGTCGCGGTGGCGCTGGCCTTTGTCGCGCTGGTGATCGCGGCCCCCCGTCTCTTGCGGGCGGCAGGGGGAACGCCCCCGGCCTTCGCCTTGCCGCGCGGCATCGTGCTGTTGCTGGCCGGTCTGACAGCGGTGATCTTTCTGGTCGAGGGTGCGGTTCTGGACTGGGGCGCGCTGCTGTTGGTGGAGCGCAAGATTTCCGCCGTGGAACAGGCGGGCATGGGCTACATGATGTTCAACGCCGCCATGACGATTGGCCGTCTGACCGGGGATCGGATCGTCGCGGCCTTGGGTCCGTACAAAGTGCTGATCTTCGGCGGCGCGCTGACATTCGCCGGGTTTGCGCTGGCGCTGACGGTGGATTGGATGCCCGGCACGATGGCGGGCTTTGTGCTGATCGGTCTGGGCGCTGCCAATCTGGTGCCGGTTCTCTTTAGCGCCACTGGTCGGCAGACCGTCATGCCCGCAGGCATGGCTATCGCTGCGGTCACGACCACGGGCTATGCAGGCATTCTGGCTGGCCCCGCGCTGATCGGCCTTGCCGCCCATGCCACCAGCCTGCCCACAGCGTTTTGGATGCTGGGAGTCATGGTGCTGCTGCTGCCCGCCTGCGCGCATATCGTGGTGGGCAAGACGCGCTGAAGGCTATCCCGGAAAATCGAGGTAATTCTTCCGCATCATCGCGGGCGACGTGCCGTAGCCTGCTTTGAACTGGGCATAAAACTGGCTCATGGAGTTGAACCCCGCCGCCTCTGCCACCGAAGATATGGCGAGCGAGCTTTCCACCAGCAGCGCCCGCGCCCGCATCAGCCGCATGCGGGTGACGAATTGCGTCATCGGCACCTGCATCACACGGGTAAAGATCGACTGGGCATAGGTTTCGTGCAGGCCCGTCACCGCCGCGATGTCGCGGTTGCGCAGGGGTTGTTCCAGATGCTCAAGGATATGGCGCACCATCGCCACCACATGGCGGATATGGGCGGAACTGAGCGCGCGATCCGCCCCCATCTCATGCTGGGGCAGGCGCAGGAAATCGAACGGCTCCAACGCCGCGCGGCGGAAGAGGGCGTTCAACTCCATCTTCACCACCTCGGTCCGTTCGAAATCGCCGCTGCGGTAGTCGGCATACCAGCGCCGCACCTGATCTTGCGAGCAAAGGGATTCCGGCAAGGCCACCATGCCGCGCCCGATCAACGCCACTTGCAGCGCCATGATATAGGGCATCACCATAAAGGCATCGAGCGGCAGGTAGATGTTGCACAGCTTGTTCGGTCCCGGTCCGGTCGGGGTGACATGGGTCAACTGATGCGGCACCCCGGCCCAGAAGATCACCAAACGGTTGGCAGGCAGGCGCAGGATGCCGCCGTCGAAATCATAGGTCATCTCGAAATCGACAGCGAAGTTGGCCTCGATATGCCCGTGCCAATGTGGCTGGGTCATCGTCACCGGCTCAAAGATGCGGATGCCAAAGCGGCCAAAGGCCTTTTGCTGCGAATAGAAGCGCCGGTCATGGCCCGGCACGGGGACACGGGCACGCGCTGTCTTGTCGGTGATGGGCTTGATTTCCATGCGTGGCGCGTCCTGATCTGAGGATCCCGGAAAAGAAGGTGGCAATCCGATATTGCCGCCATGGCGCGCGATGACGCAAGCTTCTTCTGCCAGGGGTGGAGGAGACTCACGGCGAAGCCCCGGTCCAAGAAAAGAATAAGGGAAACCCGGTCGTACCCACGGCCAAGGGAGGAGAGATGACAGTTATTGCTCGCCGCGCTGCAATTGCAGCGCTGTTGATCAGCGTATCCGCAAGCGCCGTATCGGCTGAAATGGCCGCGACGACCACGCCGCCGGAAGCGCCGAAGTTCGACGCACAGACCGAACCGGTCTATGTGACCCGGTCCGACATCTATGAATACAAGGCCCTGCCGTCCTATTCGGAACCGGCTTGGGTGACCGCATTTGTGGATGCCGGAAAACTGCCTCCGGTGGCGGAACGCCTGCCGAAAGAGCCGCTGGTCTACAAGACCGCCAACATGCCCGATGGTCCCGGCGTTTACGGTGACGTGATGCGCCATGTCATCGGCGGCCGTCCCGAAGGCTGGAACTTCTGGGCCGGACAGTCCTATGGCTGGGGCGGCATTGATATCGGTCTGGTCGAATGTCTGACCCGTACGGGGCCGCTCTTCACCGTCAAGGCCGAAGACCTGCAACCGATGCCGAACCTTGCCAAGTCCTGGGAATGGTCCGAGGACGGCAAGACCCTGACCATCCACCTGATCGAAGGCGCGAAATGGTCTGACGGCGATCCCTTCGACACCGAGGACATCGATTTCTACTGGAACGATGTGATCCTCGATCCCGAAGTGACCCCGCTGATGGGCGCGGCAGAGGCGACCTATAACAACGCCAAGTTGGAAATCACGGACGCCTACACGTTCAACCTGACCTTCGACACCGCCTTCCCCGAGTCGGTGCTTTACAACATGGCCTATGGCAACTTCTGCCCCGGCCCGAGCCATATCCTCAAGCCCAAGCATCCCAAGCATGGCGGCGAAAGCTATGAGGCGTTCCAGAAGGCCTTCCCGTCCGACATGATGAACTTCCCCGTCATGGGCGCTTGGGCCGTGGTGGAGCATCGCCCCGACGACATCGTGGTGCTGCGCCGCAACCCCTATTACTGGAAGGTGGACGAAACCGGCCAGCAACTGCCCTACTTGGACGAAATGCACTATCGCCTGTCCACATGGGGTGATCGTGACGTTCAGGCCGTGGCGGGGACGGGTGACTTTTCCAACCTCGAACAGGCGGAAAACTATGTCGAAAGCCTGAAAAAGGCCGCCGATCCCGCCAGCCCGGCGCGTCTGGCCTTTGGTCCGCGCACCATCGGCTATTCGCTCTACCCGAACCTGTCCGGCAACGGCTGGGGCGAACCGGATGCCCGCGCGCAGGCTGTGCGTGAGCTGAACCGCAATCTCGATTTCCGCAAGGCGATCAGCTATGCGATGGATCGTCAGCGGCTGGGCGAAAGCCTTGTGAAGGGTCCGTTCACCACGCCCTACGCCGGTGGCATCTATGCCGGAACGCCTTACTATGACGCGGCTTCGACGGCGTTCTTCCCCTATTCGGTGGACAGCGCCAAAGAGGCGCTGAAAGCGGCGGGACTTGAGGACACGGACGGCAACGGCTTTGTCAACTTGGCTGGCGGCGACGATCTGAACGTCACGCTGCTGACGCAGTCGGACTACACCACGGACAAGAATCTGTCCGAAGGCGTGGTGGCGATGATGGCCGATGCCGGTGTGAAGGTCACGCTCAACGCTTTGACGGGCAAGGACTTTGACAACGCCCGTGACAGCGGCACCTATGATTGGATCATGTTCCGCAACGGGGCAGAACTGATCACCGTGGTGCAGAACACCTCTGCCTTGGCGCCGACAGGCCCGACGACCGACCTGAACCACCGTGCCAATGGCGCAGGCAAGTTGGACCTGCTGCCCTATGAGGAGGAGATGGTGAAAACCGTCAACGCCTTCATGGGCTCACGCGATCCGGCTGAACGGCTGGAGCTGATGAAGACCTATCAGAAGCTCTATACCGAGAACCTCGACGGGATCGGTCTGACCGCCTATCCGGGTGCGCTGATCGTGAACAAGCGGTTTGCCAACATCCCGGCAGGTGCGCCGATCTTCATGTACAACTGGGCCGAGGACAACATCATCCGTGAACGGGTGTTTGTGCCTGCGGATCAGCAGATCGACGCGGAACTGCACCCGAACACGCTGCCCGGCGAACTGGGCGGTGCGGGGCCGGTCGCGGCGAACTGAACGGGTTTCGCCGCCCCTCTGCACCTCTTTCGCGCCTGATGCGCCCATTCCCCCCCAACTCACGGGTTTCCGATGCTGCGTTTCCTCGGCATTCGTCTGATGCAGGCCATCCCGGTGCTTCTGGTGATGAGCGTCATCACCTTTGTCATCATCCAGGCCCCGCCTGGCGATTACGGCGATTTCATCCGCACCAACATGATCGTGCAGGGCAATGCCACGACCGAAGCCGCCAACCGTGCCGCCGAGGCGTATCGCGAGGCGAACGGTCTGAACGATCCCTTGGTGCTGCAATATTTCCGCTGGATCTGGGGCATCGTGACCCGCGCCGATTTCGGCCAATCCTACGCCTACAACAAGCCGGTGCTGGATGTGGTCCTGCAACGCCTGCCGCCGACCATTGCCATCGCTTTGACCTGTCACCTCTTGGCCACGCTGATCGGTGTGACTTTCGGCATCATCGCCGCAACCCGGCAGTATACGTGGATCGACACGGTGCTGTCCTTCATCGCCTTTCTGGGCATGACCATCCCGCGCTTTCTGCTGGCGCTCGTGATCCTGTATCTGCTGGCCTACAAGCTGAACGTGCAGGAAATCGGGTCGTTCTATTCCTCGCGCTATGGCGGGCAGCCCTATTGGCTGGGGTTCCTTGACTTCAACTGGGGCAAGCTTTGGAACCTGATCCAGCATGTCTGGCCTGTTGTTGCGGTCGCCGCCATCGGGGGCTTGGCCTATAACATGCGGGTGATGCGGGCGAACCTTTTGGACACGCTGAACGCGCAATATGTCGAAACCGCCCGCGCCAAGGGCCTGTCTGAGGGGGCCGTGGTGATGCGCCACGCCGTGCCCAATGCGCTGCATCCCCTCGTCGCCTATCAGGGCGTGGTCCTGCCCTACATGCTGACCGGCGAGATTGAGGTCGCCATCGTCTTTGGCCTTGCCACCATCGGCCCGGCCATCGTGGGCTCCATGGCCATTGGCGATGTTTACGTGACCGCAACGCTTTTGCTGGTGCTGGGGGCTACGCTGATCATCGGCAATATCATTGCTGACCTGTTGTTGGTCGCACTTGATCCGCGTATTCGGGTGGGGGGCAACGCATGAGCCTGTCGCAACACGAGGGCGAGGTCGCCGATACCCGCCTGTCTGCCGCAAGCAGCACAAGCCAAAGCTACTTTGCACTGGTCTGGCGGCGGTTTCGCAAATCCGTGCCGGGGATGCTGGGGCTGATCCTTGTCGGCACGCTGTTGGTCATGTCGGTCTTTGCCGATTTCGTCGCCCCGGTGGACCCGAACGCGTCCAGCACCGCCTTTGCGCCGCCGGATCGGATTTCATTCTTTACACCCGATGGTTTCACCCCTTGGCCCGTGGCCTATCCGATTGTGGAAACCGAAGAGTTGGACCCCATCACCTTCCAACCTCTGATCGGCCCGGATTTCACCAATCCCCGCCCGCTGGCTCTGTTTGCCAAGGGCGAACCCTATGAGATGTGGGGGTTCATCCCGATGGAGCGGCGGTTGATCGGCGCCGCCGACGGCACCAAGCTGCACATCCTTGGTACCGACAAACTGGGGCGGGACATCCTGTCGCGCGGCATACATGGCAGCCGGATCACGCTGATCATCGCGCTGACCTCGATCACGCTGATCACCATCGTGGGCACGCTGCTGGGCATCACCTCGGGCTATCTGGGCGGCAAGTTTGACCTGTGGTTTCAGCGGTTTGTAGAGATCATCCTCGCCTTTCCGCAACTGCCGCTTTACCTGACCCTGACCACGCTGATTCCGGTGACTGCGCCATCCTCGGTCTTTATCGCCTTTGTGATCCTTGTGATTTCCGGCCTTGGTTGGGCGCAACTGAGCCGAGAGGTGCGGTCCAAGACCATGTCGATGGCGCGGATTGAATATGTGCGGGCGGCGATGGCGGTGGGGGCAGGGGATGGTCGCATCATCACCCGCCATATCCTGCCAAATGTTCTGTCCCATGTGATCGTGTCGATCACCCTTGGCATCCCGGCGATTGTGCTTTTGGAAAGTTTCCTTGGCTATCTGGGCTTTGCGGTGAAACCGCCGCTGATTTCCTGGGGGTTGATGCTGCAAGATGCAGGGACGTTCAGCGTGATCGGCTCTTATCCGTGGATCATGTCGCCGGTCGGTTTTGTCCTTTTGGCCGTCTTTGCCTTCAACGCGCTGGGCGATGGTCTGCGCGATGCCGTTGACCCCTATTGAGGCTGCCATGACCCAGGATTTTGTCATTCAGGCCCGCAACATCGGGGTGTCGTTCAAAGCCGACGGCGGCATGATCGAGGCTGTCCGCGATGTGTCGTTCACCTTGCTCAAGGGCCAGACCATCGCGCTGGTCGGCGAAAGCGGCAGCGGCAAATCCGTCACCGCCCGTGCCATCATGCGGTTGCTGTCGAAGCGTGCCATCGTGTCGGACCGGACGGAAATCCTTTATGGCGGCAAGAACATGGCCCGCCTGAAGGACGCAGAGATGCGCCGCCTGCGCGGCAATCGGCTGACGATGATCTTTCAGGAACCGATGTCGTCGCTGAACCCCGTCTACACCGTGGGCGCGCAGATCGCGGAAATCCTGCGGATTCACCAGAAGATCACCCGCAAAGCCGCCCTTGCCCGCGCGGTCGAATTGTTGCGTGAGGTGCAGATACCCGACCCGGAATCGCGGGTGAACCAATATCCGCACCAGCTTTCCGGCGGGCAGCGCCAGCGCGTGATGATCGCGATGGCCTTGGCCAATAACCCCGATGTGCTGATCGCGGATGAACCGACCACGGCTTTGGATGTGACGGTGCAGGCAGAAATCCTGAACCTGATCAAGGCGCTGAAGGAAAAGACCGGGATGGCCGTCATCCTGATCACCCATGATCTGACCGTGGTGCGCCAATTCGCCGACCATGTTTATGTCATGCAGCACGGTGAGGTCCGCGAAGACGGCCCGACCGAGGCGCTGTTCACCAACCCGCAGCACCCCTACACCAAGCGCCTGCTGGGGTCAGAACCCAAGGGCCGCGCCGACCCCGCGCAAGTGGGCGAAGAGACTGTCCTTGCAGGCCGCGATGTGCGCGTGACCTTCACCCTGCGCAAGGGTGGGGCGTTCCGTGGCAGTTACCATGACCTGCAAGCGGTGGATGGCCTGTCACTGGCCGTCAAACGCGGTGAGACTTTGGGTCTGGTCGGCGAATCCGGCAGCGGCAAGACCACCTTTGGTCAGGCGCTTTTGCGCCTGAACAAACTGAACGCCGGGCAGGTGGAGTTTCTGGGCCAGCGCATCGACGGGCTGGACCGGCGGGGGATGAAACCCTTTCGCCAGCGCATGCAGATCGTGTTTCAAGACCCGTTCTCCAGCCTCAACCCGCGCATGTCGGTGCGCCAGATCATCGAAGAGGGCATGATCGTCAACGGCATCGGCAAAACCCGCGAAGACCGGCTGGAGCGCGTCCGCCAAGCGCTGCGTGATTCCGGCATGCCCGACACCATCCTGTCGCGCTTCCCGCATGAGTTTTCCGGCGGCCAGCGCCAGCGCCTTGCCATCGCCCGCGCCATCGCCCTTGAGCCTGAGTTTATCCTGCTGGATGAACCCACCAGCGCCTTGGATTTGTCCGTGCAAGCCCAGATCATCGAGCTGTTGCGCAAGTTGCAGCGCGAAAAGGGCCTGAGTTACCTCTTCATCAGCCACGACCTGAAAGTCGTCCGCGCCCTGTGCCACCGTGTCATCGTCATGCAGAATGGCCAGATCGTGGAGCAAGGCCCGGTCGAAGAGGTGCTTGGCGCCCCCGCAACCGACTACACCCGCCGCCTTGTGAAGGCGGCTTTCGATATCGCCGTTTAGAATCTTGGAGCCAGCCATGGGCAGAACCGTCATCACCTTCATCGGCGCAGGGTCCGCCGTTTTCACCAAGAACATCGCCGGGGACATCCTGTCGCGCCCCGCCCTTGCCAATGCCGAAATCCGGCTGATGGACATCAACCCCGAACGGCTGCGCGAGTCAGAGGTGATCGTCGGCAAACTGGCGCAAACCCTTGGCGGCAACCGATTTCGTCGTCTGCTGCTTTCAGGTCGGCGGCTATGACCCCTGCACCATCACGGATTTTGAGGTGCCAAAGGCCTATGGCCTGCGCCAGACCATCGCCGACACCCTCGGCATCGGGGGCATCATGCGCGGCATCCGAACCGTCCCGCATCTGTGGAGCATCTGCGAAGACCTGACCCAAGTTGCCCCCAACGCCATCATGCTGCAATACGTCAACCCGATGGCGATCAACACCTGGGCCATCGCGGCGAAATATCCCAAAATCCGGCAAGTGGGCCTGTGCCATTCCGTCCAAGGCACGGCCTTTGAACTGGCGCGTGACCTCGACATCCCCGTCGAAGAAATCCGCTACCGCGCGGCGGGCATCAACCACATGGCGTTTTACCTGACGTTTGAACACAAACAGCCCGACGGCAGCTTCCGCAACCTCTACCCCGACCTCGTCAAAGGCTACCGCGAAGGCCGCTTTCCCAAGCCCAGCCATTGGAACCCGCGCTGCCCCAACAAGGTCCGCTATGAGATGCTGACCCGGCTTGGCCATTTCGTCACCGAAAGCTCTGAGCATTTCGCCGAATACACCCCGTGGTTCATCAAGCGCGACCGTCCCGACCTGATTGAAAAATTCGGTATCCCGCTGGACGAATACCCCAAGCGCTGCGTCGAACAGATCGCCCGCTGGAAGAAAGAGGCCGAAAAACTCGCCTCCGCCAATGAAGTCGAGGTGAAGGAAAGCCACGAATACGCCAGCCAGATCGTCAACTCTGTCGTGACCGGCGAGCCTTCGGTGATTTACGGCAACATCGGCAACCGTGGCTATATCCCGCAACTGCCCGATGGCTGCGCGGTTGAAGTGCCTGTCTTGGTCGATCACATGGGCCTGCAACCCACCGTGGTGCATGACATCCCGCCGCAACTGATCGCGCTGATGCGGACCAACATCAATGTGCAGGATTTGACCGTGCAGGCTTTGCTGACGGAAAACCCCGAACACATCTACCACGCGGCGATGCTGGACCCGCATACCGGCGCGGAACTGGACCTCGACCAAATCTGGTCCCTGACGCATGACCTTTTGGCCGCGCATGGCGACTGGCTGCCGGAATGGGCGCGCGTGCCACAGCGCAAGGCAGGCTAAGACCATGTGGCCGCGGCGGATTTGCGTTGTTGGGGGCGGCACGGCGGGTTGGCTCGCCGCGATGATGCTGGGCGACAGCGCCCGTCGCGGCGGCCATCCGTGTGAGGTCACGGTGATTGAAAGCAGCAAGATCGGCACCATCGGCGTGGGCGAAGGCACCACGGCGGTGTTCCGACAAATGCTGCAGCACTTCGGCTTGGATGAGATGGAGTTTCTGGCCGAAACCGGGGCCACCATCAAATTCGGCATCCGCCACCGCGATTGGCGCCGCTTGGGGCATTCCTATGACGGGCCGATTGACGACCCCCACCGCGTGACGGGGTTTGAGGTGAATGCGCTGGACCTGTACCAAGTCTCTCGCGGGGAAAGCGTCGGGCAGGTGCATCTGTTCCAGCACCTGCTGTCGCGCAACAAAAGCCCCTTTGCGGTGGTGGATGGCCGCCATATTGCCGTGGGGCCGTTCCATCATGCCTATCACTTTGATCAGGCTTTGGCCGGAAAATGGCTGCGGTCCAAGGCCAAGGCCATCGCCACCATCGACGATCAGGTCTTGCGCGTGGAACGCCTCGCAGAGTCCGGCGACATCACCGCCTTGCATCTTGAGGGCGGCGCGCGGGTCGAGGCGGATTTGTTCGTCGATTGCACCGGCTTTCGCCGCGCGCTGATCGGGCCGATGGGGGGCACGTGGGTCAGTTACCGCGACATGCTGCCCGTCAACCGCGCCATCCCCTTTTGGCTGGATATTCCAAAGGGCGAAGAGATTGACCCCTGCACGCTGGCTTGGGCGCAAGGGTCGGGCTGGATGTGGAAAATCCCGACGCAAAGCCGTTACGGCTGCGGCTATGTGTTTTCCGACGCGCATATCACCCCAGATCAGGCCAAGGATGAGATTGAGCGTGTCCTTGGCCGTCCGATCCATGTGCGCAACGACATCCGCATTGATGCCGGGCGCTTGGATCGGCAATGGATCGGTAATTGCGTGGCCTTGGGTCTGTCGTCGTCTTTCCTTGAGCCTTTGGAGGCCACCTCGATCCACGGGACGGTGGTGCAGTTGATGCTGCTGGCCTCGGTCCTGCCCAACCCGGATGATCGGGCGCGTCTGGCCTTTAACGCGGCCTCAGCGCGGCAGGTGGATGATTTTCGGGATTTCATCCGGTTGCACTATGTCAGCGAACGCCGCGATACCCCGTTCTGGCGCGATGTGGCAGGCAACCTGCCGCCGCATCTGGCCGACCGTCTGGCCGCATGGGGTGGCCGCGTGCCGGGGGCTGCGGATTTCGCGCCTTTCCCGATGGGCCTGCCACATACGGACCATCACCTGCATGTGCCGGTCTTGGATGGCTTGGGCCTGTTGGACCCCGCCAAAGCCAAGGATTGGCTGGCGGCGCACCCCAAACTGCGCGCCCAAGCACGGGCCGAGGCCGCAAAACTGACCGGCGAGTATAAACGCGCGGCAGGACGGGCGATGGGGCATCGGGCGTTTTTGGACGGCCTTGGCGTAACGGCTTAGACCGCACCATCCCGCGTGGCGCGGAACGCCAAGGGCGACAGCCCGCGATGCCGCCTGAACGCCTTGGCCAGATAGTTGGGATCGGCAAACCCCGCCGCCTTGGCGATATCGGCCACCTTCATCTCGGTCGCCAGCAAAAGCCGCTCTACCCGGTCCATCCGGCGGGCCAGCACATGATCTGACGGGGCCACGCCATAGGCGGCGGCGAAACGGCGCACGAAATGCGCCCGGCTCATCCCCGCCACCCGCGCCAGCGTGTCCACATGTAGATCGGCGGCAAGGTGACGCTCCACATGCGCCAAGACGCGGGCCAGCGCGGGCGAGGGGGCAATGCCCGCCGCCGCATCGGCAAAAGCCGCGTCATGCAGGGCGCACAGGGCCGCATAGCCCGCCGCCGAAGCCTCTGCCGCATTCGGCACGGGGGGCGACAAAAGCCGCAGACAGGCAGCGGCCATTTGCTCTACGGCACCCTCAGACGGGGTCAGCACCGGACCTGCCGCCTCAAGGATCGCGCGGGCCATCCGCAGGGCTTCGCGGCCAGAGATCAGGAACCAAAAGTATTCCCAATGCCCGCCGCGTTCCAGCCAATAGCGGTGGGCATGCGGCATGGTGACAAGCATGGTTTTCCCCGGTGTCAGCCGATGCTTGACCCCGGCATAGTCCAGCCGCCCCTCACCGATCAGCGTGTGCTGGATCACCAGAAAGGGCGTCGACCCCCGCGTCAGACCATCCCAGTTATAAACCTCATTCCGGCGCTGCTCATAGCCTGCGGCATTGGTCACAACATGCAAGGCCGACGGTGCCGCGCCGGGAAAACTGCGGATGTCAAAGCCATGGGACAGCAGGGCGGAAAGCATGAAATCACCCAAAGGATCACACCTTTACCGTACACGGGCCGCGCCCCTGCGCCTAGCCTGACCACAGGCAAAAGCGGAGGATGCCATGAGCTTCAAGATCGCAATCATCGGCGCGGGCAGCGTCGGATTTACCAAGAAACTCTGTTCCGACATCCTGAAAGTCGCCGAATTCGCCGAAGGCGGGATCGAGATCGCGCTGACCGACATCAACGCCCATAACCTTGATATGGTGGCGCAAATCATCCGCCGCATCGTGGCCGTGAACAACCTGCCCACCCGCGTCACCGCCACCACAGACCGTCGCGCGGCACTGACAGGCGCGCGCTACATCATGAACGTCGTCCGCATCGGCGGGCTTGAGGCGTTTCAATCCGACATTTCCATCCCGCTGAAATACGGCGTCGATCAATGCGTGGGCGACACCATCTGCGCGGGCGGCATTCTTTATGGTCAGCGCGGCATCGCCGCCATGCTGGATTTCTGCAAGGATATCCGTGAGGTGGCTGAACCGAATGCCCTTTTGCTCAACTACGCCAACCCGATGGCGATGATGACATGGGCCGCGATTGAACACGGCAAGGTTAACACTGTGGGCCTGTGCCACGGCGTGCAAAACGGCCATCGCCAGATCGCCGCCGCCCTGCGCGTCCCGATGGAAGAGGTGGAGATCGTCTGTTCCGGCATCAACCACCAGACATGGTATCTTGACCTTCGCCACAACGGCCGCAGCATCGGGCGGGAGGAGTTGATCGCCGCCTTTGAATCGCATCCCTTGTTTTCCAAACAGGAAAAGGTGCGGATCGACGTTCTGAAACGCTTTGGCTTTTACTCGACCGAGTCGAACGGCCACCTGTCAGAATACCTGCCGTGGTATCGCAAGCGCCCCGAACAGATCCTCGATTGGATCAGCATGGATGAATGGATCCACGGCGAAACCGGCGGCTATCTGCGCTACACCACCGAAAACCGCAATTGGTTTGAAACCGACTTCCCGGTGTTTCTGGAAGAGGCGGGCAAACCCCTGTCCGACTGGGCGCGCACCGATGAACATGCCTCCCATATCCTTGAGGCGCTGGAGACTGGCCGCCCCTATCGCGGGCATTTCAATGTGCGTAATGGCGGGACGATCACCAACCTGCCCGCGGATTGCATCATCGAAAGCCCCGGCTATGTGGACCGTTTCGGCATCAACATGGTCGAAGGCGTGACCCTGCCCTTGGCCTGTGCGGCGACGTGCTCGGCCTCAGTCCATGTCCAACGGATGAGCGTGCAGGCCGCGATCACCGGCGATGTGGAACTTCTGAAACAGGCCGTTTTGCATGACCCGCTGGTGGGGGCCATCTGCACGCCCGAAGAGGTTTGGCAAATGGTTGATGAAATGCTGGTCGCCCAAGCTGCTTGGTTGCCGCAATACGCGGATGCCATCCCGGCGGCGGCAGAGCGGTTGAAAACGCCCAAGGTCAAGACCCGCGATTGGGCGGGGGCAGCGCGGCTGGACGTTCGCAGCGTCGAGGATTTGCGCGCCACCAAAAAGGCCAAAGCGACCGCTTAAACGCCCTTGCTGGCCAGCCAATCGGTGATCAACTGGCGGTGCCTTTCCCCGGAATAGCTGGGGAAATGCCCGCCATGCACCACCCGCACCGGCAATTTCAGCAACCGCTCCATCGAGGCGATGTATTGCCTATTCTCAAGGTCGGTGGTGCCTTCGATCAACTCGCCATCATAGACGATGTCGCCGGAGAACAGGATGCCGGTGGCCGCTTCCCACAAGGCAATCCCGCCGGGGGAATGGCCGGGGGTGTGGATCACCTCAAACCGCCGGTCGCCAAGGTCCACGATATCGCCATCCCAGAGTAACCGTGTCGCAGGGGCGGCAGGGACGGTGTAGTGGCTTGAGGCATAGGGTTCCGGCGGCAGGGTGGTGAAGATGTCGTCTGTCACATACTTGTCGGCATAGGTGTTTTCGCGGGTCGGCGCGCGCATCAGATGCGCCTCTGCGCCGTGGCAAAGACGGCAGCCGAATTCGTGATGGCAGCCGATGTGGTCAAAATGCGTATGGCTTGCCACCGCTTGCAACGGGCGTTCGGTCACCAGCGGCACGTAATCGCGCAAGGAGACAACGCCCATCCCGCTGTCCACCAGCATATCCCCATCGCGCCCGCGAATGTGCCAGACGTTGCAGCGGTAGAATTCGTTGATATGCGGCTCGTCGATATGGGTGACGCCATCGTCCATGGAGCGCAGCCGCCACCAGTCTTTCGGGTCCGCCCTCATGTGCTCAACACTCCCCAAGTTTCCGCGCCAAGGTCCAAGACCTGCCCCGGTGCGGGCATGGCCGATTGCGGCAGATGCACCACCAAGCGCAGGTCGGGTGCTGTCAGCGGCGCAACATGCGCCCGCACATGCGCGCCGAAAAACGCAGCCTCCAGCACGCGACAGGGGCCGATCCTGAGGGGGCCGCTTTCCGTGATCGCCTCGGGCCGCAGGCAGAGCGTGCCATCGGGCAGTGCCACCGGGCCAAAGGGGGCGTGACCGCCTGCGATGGGGATGCGGTTGACCTCTCCCATGAAACTGGCGGTGAACAGGGTCTTGGGGTGCAGATAAACCTCGCGCGGGGGGCCGTGATCCTCGATCCGGCCGGCGTTCATCACCACGATGCGGTCGGCAATCGCCATCGCCTCTTCTTGGTCATGGGTCACATGCACAAAGGTGGTGCCAACGCGGCGCTGGATCGATTTCAGCTCATCCTGCATCTGGCGGCGCAGTTTCAGATCAAGCGCACCCAGCGGTTCATCCAGCAGCAGCACATCAGGTTCCACCGCCAAAGCCCGCGCCAAGGCCACCCGCTGGCGTTGTCCGCCCGACAGTTCATGCGGGCGGCGGTCGCCACGGCCTTCAAGACCGACCAGCGAAAGCATCGCATCCGCCTTTTCGCCGCGCTTGGCCTTTGATACCCCGCGCATCCGCAGACCAAAGGCCACGTTGTCGCGCAGGGTCATATGCGGAAACAGGGCATAGTCCTGAAACACCGTGGTTGTCGGTCGGTGCTGGGGTGCCAAGCCCGCCATATCGCGCCCCCCGATCCGCACCGCCCCGGCGGTCGGTTCGGCAAAGCCGCCGATCAGATTGAGAAGCGTGGTCTTGCCGCAGCCCGAAGGCCCCAGCAGCACCACAAACTCGCCCGCCGCAATCTCTAGGCTGACGTTGTCCAGCACGTTCGTCGTGCCAAAGCGTTGCGAGACGGCTTGGATTTGCACATCGGCGGTCATTTCGCCCTCCGAAACACGAAGATTTCCAACAAGATGACCAAGGTGACCGACACCAGAAACACCAGTGACCCCACGGCATTGGTGGCAGGAGAGAGGCCCGATTTCAGCATGGACCAAATCTCCACCGGCAGGGTGACGTCAAAACGCGTGAGCAGGAAGGCGATGATGAACTCATCCCAGCTAAAGGTGACCGACAGGAAAAACGCCGCCGCCAAGGGCATCGCCAGCATGGGGGCAGAGACCAGCGCCAGCACCTGCCATTCCGCCGCGCCCAGATCCCGCGCGGCGCGTTCGGCGTTTTTCTGATGGTCCCCCATCGCGGCGTAAAGGATGGCAAAGCAGAGCGGCAGGTTGATCACCACATGCCCAATCCCGGCGGTCCAAAGCGACAGCCGCACCCCGGTCAGGTTGAAGAGGTTCAACAGACCCAAGGCGACGATCAGATAACTGACCGTCATCGGCGCGATCAGCACGCCGCGCATCAGCGCCGATCCCGGCAGGGCCACCCGCGCCAGCGCATGCGCGGCCAGAAACCCCAAGACCAGCGCAATCAACGAGGATACCACCGCCACCAAAAAGGAATGCCCCAAGGCGGCCATCAAGTCGCCGTCGCCCAGCACCTTTTCATACCAGCGGAACGACACCCCCTTGAACGGTGGCACCGGCAGGCGGCCATCCTGAAAGGAAAACGCCACCAGCACCGCGACGGGCAGGAAGACAAAGACATAGGCCAGCGCCAGATAGAGCCATGACAGAACCCGCATGATCTACACCCGATCCAGCCGCAGCCACCGGCCACAGGCGAAATAGGCCAGC
>NKIT01000099.1 GCA_002256185.1 Rhodobacteraceae bacterium PARR1
CCGAAGACGTGAGGGTTGTTCCTTGGGTGCGCGCCGACTTTGACCTGCATCAAAACGGCCAAGGCGTTGACATCAATAGAGGGGGCGTTGGGACACGCTCGTTCCGGGGGGCGGTTTAGAAAGTGGCAGATTATGGTCGAAATCAAGGTGGAGACAGTAAGGTTGATCGAGTATATTTCTCTACCAAGTTAAGAGCAGAACGTTTGGAACATAAGTGTATTTCGTCAATGGCCGTCTTTCTGCTCTCCTTGGTGATCATGTTCTCTGCGGGTAAGGCTTTCTCGCGTGACATGGTCGCGTTGACCTGTGTGTTTTCCGTCCAATGTGAAATTGGTACAAAAGATTGCACATATCCCAATAGGCCCAAGCTGTTTTCGTTTCCGAAATCGCAAATGATTGAAGTCCAGCCGGATTTCATTGTGCTTGCATTGAAAGATGTAGGCCGTGGCAGTGCACTGACTATGTCAAATTCTGGCGAAGCGCGGCTGCTTGAGTTTCCGATACCCAATGAGGGTGGGTCGCGATCAGTGGGCCAACTGTCGTATGGACATTGTCAGTATAAGAAGTGACTGAGGGAATTCGATAATATAGGGTTTTTCGATAAGTGGGCTTAACTTCAGTTCTTAACAATCAATTCCGTTAAGAATTGGTTGTCTAAATTAAGTCGCCGCGTCCTTACCCTTCCACATGCCAACGCACCGGGAAGCCCGGATCGAAGACAGTCACCGGCCCGGCCTCGGTCAGGATCTTCGCAGGCCAGACGGCGGTTTCGCCTTTGTAGAGCGTCAGTTTCCCCTCATTCGGCGGCAGGCCGTAGAAGCGGGGGCCGTTGAGGCTGGCGAAGGACTCCAACCTGTCCAAGGCGCCCTCCTCCTCAAACACATGCGCCAGAAGCTGCATCGTGTTGGTGGCGGTAAAGCAGCCTGCGCAGCCGCAGGCGTGTTCTTTCAGCGCGTCGACATGGGGGGCGGAATCGGTGCCGAGGAAGAACCGCCCCTCACCAGAGGTCGCGGCCGCGCGCAATGCCAGACGGTGCTTTTCGCGCTTGGCGACGGGCAGGCAGTAGTAATGCGGTTTGATCCCGCCGACGAGGATGTGGTTGCGGTTGAGGATCAGGTGATGGGTGGTGATGGTCGCCCCCAGCGTGTCACCACCGGCGCGGGCATAGGCCACGCCTTCCTCGGTCGTGATATGCTCCATCACCACGCGCAGGCCGGGAATACGGCGGCGCAAGGGGTCTAGGACGGTGTCGATGAACACGGCCTCACGGTCAAAGATATCGACCTCGGGCGTCGTCACCTCACCATGCACGCAAAGGGGCAGGCCGATCTCGGCCATCCTTTCCAGCACGCCGGTCACACGGTCCAGATCGCGCACGCCGCCATGGCTGTTGGTGGTGGCCCCGGCGGGATAGAGCTTCACCGCCTTGACCAGACCCGAGGCATGGGCGGCCGCCACATCCGCCGCATCCGTGCCTTCGGTCAGATAAAGCGTCATCAGCGGCTCAAACGCCATCCCTTCGGGCAGGGCGGCAAGGATGCGGTCGCGGTAAGCCGCCGCATGATCCCCAGTGACCACGGGCGGCACAAGGTTCGGCATGATGATCGCGCGGCCGAAATGGCGGGCGGATTCGGGCAAGACACCCTTCAGCATCGCGCCATCGCGCAGGTGCAGGTGCCAGTCATCGGGGCGGGTGATGGTGATGCGTGTCATGCCTTTGGCCTATCTCAAACGGGGGCCGCTTTCCAGTGGTCAGCGCGGGGGGCGGCGGGATAGGCTCGCGCTCAGGGATGTTGAGACGGGGGTCAAGAATGGTCAGGATTTCAGCGATGGCGGCGGTGGCTGTCTTGGGGATGCTCTCGGGCGCGGCAGGGGCGCAAAGCCGCAATTGCAGCGACCCGCAAAACCAGATGGAGATGAATTTCTGCGCCAAGCAGGATTGGCAGGATCAGGACGCCCGCCTGAACGCGGAATACAAACGCGCCATGACCCGCGCCAAGGCCTTTGACGCCGAGGCCTCCGCAGGGCTTGGCGGTGCGGCGGCGGCCCTGAAGACTGCGCAACGGGCGTGGATTCCCTTCCGCGATGGCAACTGCGCCGCCGAGGCCTTTACGATGAAGGGCGGCAGCGCGGAACCGCTGGTCTATTTCGGCTGCATGGCCGCGATGACGGCAACGCGGGCGGATGAACTGGCTGTCTGGCTGGATTATTACTGATCCGGGCCGGTGAGACGCCAGTGCGGCGCCGGTTCGACCGAAAGGCGGGCGAAAATTCCCGTTTGCCTGTTGCCCCTGCAATCGTTTACCAATCGGAAACGGCCTTCGGATCGTCTGTGGGCCGCAAAAAGCGCGCGAATGCGCCGTTAAGGGTGACAGGGGCAGGGCAGCGCCGATCCGGACCAATGTGGTCCTTGGGGGGTCGGGTGCGTCTGTCGGGTGAGTGATGCGGATTTACTTCCATTCCGGGACAGGAACGCAGCTTGTGCGGTCAGTGCAGATGGCGCTTGCTGGTGCACGCGATACCCTTTTGGCGCAGGGCGTGCTCTTTCCTGACGGGCTTGGTGCCATGGGGCAGTCTGACCTGTTCGTGGCCGCGCTGGCCCCGTCTGAGGGGCATCCGATTCTGTCCTTGCGCGGTCTGATTGATGCGGTCGATGCACAGGATTTCGGCCTGCGGGCGCGCAGCGCGCTTGCGAGGCAGATCGTGCAGCACCGGCCCCGCGCACTGATCCTGTCGCTGCCCGAAGCGGCAGTGTTTTGCGACACGGCAGCGCGGTTGTCGGCCCTGCGCGCTGTGCTGTCCGAATTTTCCGACGATATCCTGCCCGTCCTGCATCTTGCCGCGCCGGCTGAGGCTTTGGCCGATGCCTTTCATCTGCATACGCTTTTGGGGGCGGTTGCAGCGCCCGTGGCTGCCAAGGGCACGATTGGCATTGACCCGGATGCAACCGTCGCCTTGTGGGCTGAGGTCTTTGGGGCCGAGACGCTGACCGCGCGAGAGTTCGGACCGGCAGCGCTCACGGCCAAGGACGTGGCAATCGCGCTTGGCGATCTGGGGCAGGGCGGACTTCCGGCGCGTGTTGCGCCGAACCCGCGCCCATCGTTGGTCACCTTGCGGCGTGCGCTGCGTTTGAACGCAGGTTTGGCGGGGGCAGAGGCGGCGTCGGGTCCGATCCCCTTTGCCATCCGCGAAAAGCTGCTTGCTGGGTTGGGCGATGCGGGTCGGGGCGTGACGGGCGCTGACCTTGCCGCGCTGACTGCGCATATCCGCACAGTAAAGGGCGCAAAGAAAACCGCCCCTGACCTGTCACCGGACCCGGATTTTGACCCCGCGCCCTTGCTGATTGGCGTGGCCGAAGCCGCTGCTGCCGCGCGTCAGGCTGCTGATGCGGCGCGTGTGCAACGGCTGACGGCGCAGGGCGCGGCCTCTACCGCCCGCGCTGTTGCGGCACCCCAAACCGCTCTGCGGCGCAAGGGACCGGAACCGCTGACCAAGGCCGGCGAAACCATCCTCTCGGCCACCGCGAAAGAGGTGCATCGCAGCTTTGCCGGGGGCCGCTACTGGCCGCGCAACACGGGTGTTGTGGGCTTTGACGAAACCGCCGATTTGCCGCCGTTCCCGGTGGACACGCCGCCCAAGACCGGCACGCTGATCGTCGGCTGCATGAAAAACGAGGGGCCATACATCCTTGAATGGGTGGCCTATCACAAGGCCATCGGGGTGGATCATTTCCTGATTTACACCAATGATTGCACCGATGGCACCGATGAAATCCTGATCCGGCTTATGGAGCTTGGCCATCTGACCCATGTTTCCAACAACGAATGGAAGGGCAAGTCGCCGCAGCAGGCCGCGCTGAACAAGGCGATGAAGCTGGATGTGGTGAAGCAGGCCGATTGGCTGATCCACATCGACATCGACGAATACATCAATGTGCGGATGGGCAACGGCACCTTGGCCGATCTTTACGCGGGCATGGGCGATGCCACCAACCTTGCCATGACATGGCGGCTGTTCGGCAATGCGGGGCAAGAGGATATCGGCGCGGCCACGGTGATTGACCGCTTCACCGGCTGCGCGCCGTCTTATGTCCCCAAACCCCATACGATGTGGGGGTTCAAGTCGATCACCCGCAACGTCGGGGCCTATAGCAAGCTGTCCTGCCACCGCCCCAACAAGGTGGCGCCGAAGATGAAGGATCAGGTGCGTTGGCTGAACGGGAACCTACAGGATCACTCTAAGGAATTGACGGACAAGGGCTGGCGGTCCTCGATCCAGTCCATCGGGTATGATGCGGTGCAGTTGAATCACTATGCGCTGCGGTCGCGCGAGTCCTTCCTGATCAAGCGCCAACGCGGGCGGGCGCTGCATGTGGACCGCTCCATCGGGTTGAATTACTGGGTGCGGCATGATTGGCACCTGAACACCGACCGCAGCATCCTGCGGCAAGTGCCGCGCACTTGGGCGATGAAGGCGAAACTGCTGGAAGACCCGGTGCTGGCCAAACTGCATGCCGATGCTTTGGCATGGCACCTTGCCAAGGCGGCGGAGTTGCGCGCGACAGAGGCCTTTGCCGAGTTGTGGGAGCAGACCAAGACCGCCGATCTGAGCGATGGCGAACGTATGGCCTATGCCGTGGCCGAAGACATGGAAAGCTGACATGGCCCGCAATCCCGAAAAACGCCGCCGCAAGGCTGAGGTTCAGGCCGTTGAAACCCCGGTGGAAACGCCCAAAGCCCGCCGTCAGCGCAAGGCGGCAGAGGTGGCAGAGGCCCCCGCAGCCCCCGTCATCACCGATCCGATGGACCCCCGCACCCCCCCCAGCGCCAATGGCGGCTGGTCTGAAACGGTGCAAACCGTGCAAGGTGCCTATGTCGTGCCAACCTCTGGCCGGGGTCTGGTGCAGGTCGGCGGCGTTTTCGATGCCGACCGGGGCTTTGTGCATCAGGCGGTGCATTGGCGGCGGGGGCGGGCGCTGTTGGAGCCGATCCGCCCGCGCCGTGTGCCGGTGGATGGCGCGGAAACCCTGCCGGGGCGCTGGCTGTGGGGGGGGATCCTGCTCAACCACTTCGGCCATTTCCTGACCGAAAGCACCCCGCGCCTTTGGGGACTGGCGGCGGTGGATGGCCCGCTGGACGGCATCCTGTTCCTGCACAAGCGCAATGCCGAGGTGATCCCCCTGCACAGCACCTTCTTGCGGCTGATGGGGCATGATCTGCCGATCCGCGTGGTGGAAAAGGTGACGCGGGTTGAGGAGTTGCACATCCCCGGCCAAGGCTTTGGCATCGGGCGCATCTCTGCCGGGACCAACCGCTTCCGCGAGGCGTTCCGCACCACCTTTGCCCGCGACATCGCGGCGGATGGGCCGGAGCGGCTGTATATCTCACGCTCCGCCCTTGGCCCCAAACGCGGTGGTGTGATTGGGGAAGTGTTCATCGAAGAGCATCTCGCCAAGCATGGGTATGAGGTGTTCCACCCGCAGCATCACCCGCTTGAGGTGCAGATTGCCCGCTATCGCGCGGCCAAGGACATCATCGCGCTGGACGGATCGGCCCTGCATCTGGCGGCGTTTTGTGCGGCACCGGGGCAGCGCGTGGCGATGGTGCGGCGGCGGAATTCGTCGGTGTCCAAGGCCATCGGCATCCATCTGGCGGCGTTCACCGGGCGCGGGGCGGATGTGATTGACGCGATTCAGACCGACTGGGTGCTGAAGGCCAAAGGCAACGCTGACCGCTTTTCGATGGGCGAATTGAACATGCCGGAATTGCAGCAGAAATTGCACGCGCTTGGCTATATCGGCGATGACGCGCCGTGGCAGCCCTTGGATGCCGACTGGCGCGATGGTCAGATTGCCCGCCTGCGCGATGAATACCGCAAGGACTACATCCCGCTGACGCGCGGCGCAGGTGTTGCGGAGGCGGCGGAGTAAGCGATGATCCTGATGCAACCCGACCTTGCGGCACGCCTCGCGCCCTTGAACGCCGACAGCTTCAAGCCGGAACTGTCCACGGCGGACTCATCCGATTTGCCCAAACTGATGGCCCCGGCGCGGCTGGAAACCCGGCGCGAAAAGACCACCCGCATCTTCCAGATCGGTTTCAACAAATGCGGCACGCGCAGCCTGTATCGGTTTTTGCAACGCTCTGGCATCCAAGCCGCGCATTTCAACCGGGGCCTGCTGGCGTGGTCCATTCAGGACAATATCGCCCATGGCCGCAAACCGCTTCACGGGCGTATTGACCAATGGGTGGCCTATACCGACGTCCAGCAAGTCACGCGCGAAGTGGCCATCGAGGGCGTGCGCTATTTCCGGCAGCTTTATGAGTATTACCCCAATTCCTATTTCATCCTGAACACCCGCGACAAGGCGGCGTGGATCAAGTCACGCTTGGCCCATGGTGCAGGCTTTTACGCCCGCCGCTATTCCCGCGCGCTGGGGGTGGAAACCGAGGAAGAGGTGGTCGCCGCATGGAGCGCGGATTGGGACCGCCACCACGCCGAAGTGCAAGAGTTCTTTGCCGACAAGCCCGGTCGCCTGCTGGTCTATGACATCAAGACCTCCAAACCGCAGGAGATGGTGGATTTCCTGTCGCCCGATTTCCTGACGCGGGTTGAGGATTTCCGCCATGAGGGCGACACGGCGAATGTTGATCCCGAACGCTATCGCGGCAACCGTCCGGTGAAGCACACGGCGGAAGGGTCCGAAGAAAAACCCCGTCGCAAGAAAAAGCGGCTGGAGCGCAAACGGGCAAGGGAAGCCAAGGCGGCAAAGGCCTAGGGCTTAATCCTCCGCCCAGTCGGCGGCCTCGGCCCGGTCGGCTGCGGTGGCGTAAAGCGGTTGCAAACGCCCGAACAAGCGCCGTGCACGCGGCAAGTTCACGCGCCCGTTCAGCGCGCGGCACAGCACGTAAAGGCGGCGCTGGTTTTGCGCGGCCTCGCTCCGGGCAAGCAATTCCTTCAGATAGGGCAGGTTGCGCAAGCGCCGCCGCCACAGGCGGGCAAAGATATGGCGGGTCAGCGTGCCTTCGCAGGCCTCGACCATCAGGCGGGGCAGGACACCCATCGTGGTCAGCGCATCCTCCAGCCGGTTGCCGGCAAAGCGGGCACGCAGGTGGCGCACATGCGGACCCCGGAACAGCGCAGCATGAATCAGATCGGCCTTGGCCGCCGGGTCATAGATCAGCCAGACCGCCGACGTGCCTTCGACCATGTCAGGCGCAAAGCCATAACGGCTGGTGAAATCCAACCGCCGAAGCCGCGCAAAGCGGTCATCCCATCCCGTCACCGCCGGGTCCAGTGTGGCGCGGGGTTGCACGGCCATAACCGATGCCCCCGGCGCGCAGACGGCAAAGGCGCAGGCGGCATGTGCGCCACTGCCCGCGCCATAGAACAGCACGTTGTCGAAATCCTCGAAAAAGCCCTCATCCACCAGCCGGTCAAAGTAGCGGTAGACCCGATCCTCGCGGAACCACGTCTCACCGTCCGAGATCAGGCACAGGTGCGACCAGCCGCGCGTGGCAGCGACGGAATGGCCAAAGGACAGTTGCCCGTCGCGCGCCAGAATGGATTCGATCGTTTCAAAGCTGACGATCAGGCCGGGGCCGTCATCATGGAACCACGCCCAATGACGGTCCCCCACGGGTTCAAAATACCCTTCCTCCGCGCAGCGATCTTCCATGTGCTGGAACCAGACCATGCGGTCGGGCTGGGCGGTCACCGCGCGGGGGGTGTCCTGTTCGGGGGTCTCTGCCTCGTCCGACATGTGCCTGCCTTGTCGCCGTTCTGGGTCGCTGTTCCGTATCGTCCTTACCGCATCCCGTTTCCGGCGATACGGCAAGATGCCCGCCGCTTAGGGCAGACGTCTCCGCCCACAGTGTCACCCGGAACAGGGGGTGCGGGCAAGGTGGCCATCGGGAAACAATCCCGCCCCGCCGTTTCCGGCCCTTACCCCCGCGAATGCACCCAGATCAGCCGCGCCTCATCCGCCGTCAACACGC
Source organism: Rhodobacteraceae bacterium PARR1 (assembly GCA_002256185.1). GTDB lineage: Bacteria > Pseudomonadota > Alphaproteobacteria > Rhodobacterales > Rhodobacteraceae > Paragemmobacter. Next base: position 7,998 of record NKIT01000099.1, read on the forward strand.
GCGAGGGCGGCACCAAGAGCAACCGCCCAAAGAGCGCGCGCCACGGTTCTTCCTCCATCATCTGGGAAAACCGCTGTTGACGCCAGCGGAAGGCCGCCTTGTGCAGCGCGCCGAGTTCGGGGTCGGCGTGCAATTCCGCCCGCAAGGCGCGGCTGTCGACGTTCAGCGACGACCGATCTTCAACCGCGCTGAAATTGCGCTCCACCCAATAGCCAGTGTCGAACCCCGCCGCATCGCGGTTGGCGCGGCCGCGGTCGCACTTCAGAAGATACCCCTCCATCGTGCCGATGGCGTAGTGGTTCAACTGCACCAAGCCGCAGTTGTCCTGACCCAACGGGGAAAACAGCCGCGCCGGACCATCGGGCATCGCGCGCCCCGATCCGTCATGCCAGCGCTGGCCCTGATGGCCGCCGCGCGGGCGGTGGATGCCGGGTTTGGGGAAAAGCGCCGGGCGGAACAGTGTCTTGAACATCTGCGCCCGCCACGGCCAGTACAGCACCGGGGGCGCGGCCCGCAGAAAGGTTTCCGTCACTGGCGCATCGGTCTGCTGCACGATCCCGCCATTGCCGAACATCCGCCATGTCATGCTGATGGCATCGGTCTGGGGCAGGGCGTCCAGCAAAGCCCCAACCGTGTGATCCCCGACATGGACGGCCAGAAATTCGTCAATGTCGATGGCTGCCGCCCAATCGGCCTGTTTGAACAGGGGGTGACGCTCGGCCTTTTTCAGCGCCTCAAAATGCGCGCCTTTTTCATGCGGGCCGGGGTTGGGCACATGGGTCAGCCAGCCCATCGCCGCTAGGCGATCCAGCATCGCATCGGTGCCGTCTTGGCAATCATTCGAGAACACCAGAACATCGGTAAACCCCGCCGCGCGGTGATGCGCCAGCCACTCGATCAGGAAAGCCGCTTCGTTGCGCACCGTCAGGATGGCCAGAACCCGCACCACATTCACCTTTCGCGTCCCTGCCGAACGGTTAGCACGCCCTGCGCCCCGATCAAACCGGCATCCTGCACTTTGGTCGCATCCGCGCGCCCTTGGCTTGACCCCACCCCGCCACAGGGTCAAGCATGTGCTCGGGGCCAAGCATGGCGCATGGGATCAGGGGGGCCGCCGCATGACCACAATACCGTCCAGCATTGACGCGGTGGAAACGCTTTTGGCGTCACAAGGCTATGTCGCCAGCCGCGCCCTTGCTACGGTGGTGTTTCTGTCCCTGCGCCTGAACCGCCCGCTGTTTCTGGAAGGTGAGGCCGGGGTGGGCAAGACCGAGATTGCCAAGACCCTTGCCGCCGCCCTTGGCCGCCGCCTGATCCGCCTGCAATGCTATGAAGGCTTGGATGCGTCCTCCGCCGTTTATGAATGGAACTTTGCGGCGCAGATGATCGCCATCCGCACCGCCGAGGCCGGGGGGGGCGCAGATCGTGATGCGCTGAAATCCGAGTTGTTCACCGAGGAGTATCTGATCGAACGCCCGCTCTTGCAGGCCATGCGCCCGCAAGACGGCGGTGCGCCGATCCTCTTGATCGACGAATTGGACCGCACCGACGAACCCTTTGAGGCGTTCCTCTTGGAGGCGCTTTCCGACTTCCAAGTCACCATCCCCGAGCTTGGCACCATCCGCGCGCCCGAACCGCCCATCGTCATCCTGACTTCAAACCGCACGCGCGAGGTGCATGACGCGCTGAAACGGCGCTGCCTCTATCACTGGGTCGATTACCCCGATTTTGACCGCGAACATGCCATCCTGACCTCCCGCGTGCCAGAGGCGCAGGATACCCTCAGCCATGAGGTGGTGGCCTTTGTCCAGCGTCTGCGGCGTGAGGATTTGTTCAAACGCCCCGGCGTGGCCGAAACCATCGACTGGGCGAAATGCCTGCTGGCCTTGGACGTGATCACCCTGTCGCCCGAGGTGATCGCCGATACCTTGGGGGCCATCCTGAAATATCAGGATGACATCCAGAAAATTCAGGGCTCCGAGGCCAAGAAACTGCTGGAAGAGGTCCGCAAGGGGCTGACAGCGGTATGACGCTTGCCGCGCATATGCGTGTGCTGCGGCCCCACCCGATGGTGCGGGCCTATTACGATGGGCGCGTGGCGGGACAACGCTTTGCGCCGGGGGCGAATTGGGTGGATGACGGGGCGCTGTCCTTGGGCATCGCGGCCTATGCCATCGTCTCGGGCGATGCGGCGGTGGTCTATGACAGCCATGTCAGCCTTGACCATGCCCGCGCGATGCGCGCCTCGCTTGCGGCAGAGGGCATCCGTCATATCCGCGTGGTCCTGTCGCATCACCATCTGGACCATGTGGCGGGAACGGCGGTGTTCGCCGGGTGTGAGATCATCGCCAACCGCCGCACCGCCGACCATCTGACCCGCGACAGGCCGGGGATCGAAGCGGGGACACGCCCGCCCGCGATCAACCCGTTGATCCTGCCCAACCGGGTGTTTGACCATGCCATGGTGCTGCGCCTGGGTGACGATGACCTGCATCTGATCACCGCCAACATCCATTCCGATGATGCGACGCTGATCTGGTGGCCCTCCCAAGGGCTGCTCTTTGCCGGGGACACGGTCGAGGATTGCGCGACCTATGTCGGCGCCCCGCAGGATTTCGAAACCCATCTGGCCGATCTGGGCCGATTGCAGGTCTTGGGCGCGCAACGCATCCTGCCCAACCATGGTGCGCCCGAGGTGATTGCCACAGGCGGATACGGTCCCGAACTTCTGACCGCCACCGCCAGCTATATCCGCTGGCTGATGGCGCTGCCCGCCCATCCCGAACGGGCAGAAGACCCTCTGCGCGAGGTGATTGCCGCCGAACTGGCTGCCGGCACCCTGATCTGGTGGCCGGAATACGAGGTGGTGCATGCCCAGAACATCGCCCGCACGCTGAAGGCGCGGGGCTGATGCTCTATCCGGCGCTGGATATTCCCGAAGACGGCAAGTTGGCGCGCAACATCGCCCATTTCGCGCGGGCCTTGCGCCGCGCCGGATTGCCCATCGGGCCGGGGCGGGTGATTGACGCGATCCGTGCGGTCGCCGTGGCGGGTTTCACCGAACGTGCGGATTTTTACTGGACTCTGCACGCCTGCTTTGTCAGCCGTCCCGAAGAACGCGCCGTTTTCGCCCAGGTGTTCCGGCTTTACTGGCGCGATCCGCAGTTTCTGGAACACATGATGTCCCTAATGCTGCCCGCCATCAAGGGAGTGCAGGACGACCGCCGTGCCGATGCGGCTGAGAAACGCGCGGCCCAAGCCTTGCTGGACGGTCTGGCCGATGATCTGCCAAGCCCTGACCGCGACGACCCTGCGGATGGCGACGAGATCGAGATTGACGCCACAGCCACCATGTCCGCCGAGGAACGGCTAAGAACGCTCGACTTTGAACAGATGTCCATCGCTGAGTTGGCCGAGGCGAAGCGGATGCTGTCCCGGCTGTCCCTGCCCGTCAAACCCCTGACGACCCGCCGCATGGTCGCCGCAGGTGCGGGCAGCAAGATCGACACCCGCCGCACGATGCGCGCCGCCCTGCGCCGGGGGGGGGAGATTACCGAACTGGCCAAGAAAACCCCCGCGATCCGCTGGCCCAATCTGGTGGTGCTGTGTGACATCTCCGGCTCCATGAGCCAGTATTCCCGGATGGTGCTGCATTTCGTGCATGCGGTGGCCAATCGGCGCGGGCAGGGCTGGGCGAAGGTGCATGCCTTCACCTTTGGCACGCGTTTGACCAACATCACCCGCCACCTGCGCACCCGCGATGTGGACGCCGCCTTGCGCGCGGCGGGGGCAGAGGCGCAGGATTGGTCCGGCGGTACACGGATCGGGTCCAGCCTGCACGCCTTCAATCGCGATTGGTCGCGGCGGGTGTTGGGGCAGGGGGCGGTTGTTCTGCTCATCACCGATGGGCTGGACCGCGACGACAGTGATGCGCTGGCGCATGAGATGCGGCGTCTGCATCTGTCCTGTCGGCGGCTGATCTGGCTGAACCCCTTGCTCCGCTGGGACGGATTCGCCCCGCGCGCGACGGGCATCAAGGTGATGCTGCCGCATGTGGACGCGTTCCGCGCCGGGCATTCGGTCGACTCACTTTCCGCCTTGGGGCAGGCGATTTCCGATCCCGGCGATCAGGGCGAAAAGGCCCGGCTGATGCGGATGCTGGGTGATATCGGATAACCGTGCGATGGGGGGGCAGGAACCCGCCGATAGACCTCGTGCTATAAGCGCTGATATCGCATATCACTGGGGAAGTGGTTTTCTCTGGTCCCGCTGGATGCGTGGTCTTTGGCCCCTGTGCCTCTGCCTTGTGCCTTTGCCTTGCGCCCTGCGTCATTCGTTCGAAAGGATAGTTTGCATGAAACGGCTTCTGATCTCGACCACGGCCCTGTCAGTGGCGCTGAGTTCGGTCACGCCCTTCCCGCTCTTTGCCCAAACCGTGGCAGAGGATGGCAGCATCATCGCTGAGGATGGCACGATCCTGTGCCTGAACACGGCAGAAAACGTCTGCGACATCGCCCAATACACGACGGGCGTGGACCCCGCCGCCGCCGAGGCTGAAGCCGCCGCAGCGCAGGCCGCCGCCGAAGCCCAAGCCGCCGCCGATGCAGCGGCCTTGCAAGCAGAGATGGACGCCCAAGCTGCAGCACAGGCAGCAGCAGACGCGCAGGCCGCAGCCGATGCCGCAGCAGCGCAAGCAGCAGCGGACGCCCAAGCCGCAGCCGATGCCGCAGCGGCACAGGCAGCAGCGGACGCGCAGGCCGCAGCCGATGCCGCAGCGGCGCAGGCGGCGGCGGATGAGCAGGCGGCAGCAGATGCCGCAGCGGCACAGGCGGCGGCGGATGAGCAGGCCGCAGCCGATGCCGCAGCGGCACAGGCAGCAGCGGACGCCCAAGCCGCAGCCGATGCCGCAGCAGCGCAGGCGGTGGCGGATGAGCAGGCGGCAGCGGATGCCGCAGCAGCGCAGGCGGTGGCGGATGAGCAGGCGGCAGCGGATGCCGTTCCCACCGAACCCGTCGTGGTGCCCGAAGCAGTGCCGGAAGATCAGATCGAGGTCGCCCCTCCGACCGAGACGGCTGTTGATGCCTTGACCACCCTGCTGGCCGCCCCCGATGCGGTGGCTGAGGAAATTCCTGCGACGGACGGCACCACCGATCCCGCCGCAGAAACCCCGACTGTCGCGGAAGTCGCTCCGCTGGCCGCAGCGGCGGCGCTGGCTCTGGTTCCCGCCCCGGCAGAGGGCACGCCCCCCGCACCGCCGACCCCGATTGCCGATCTGCCGCCGCCCCCTGTGATGGTGCAGAACGTGACGGTGCAAACCGTGACGCAGGAAACTGCGCGCTCATCGGGCGAGGAATTCGCAACCTCTGCCCGCGAAGGCGACACCCGCGATGACCGCAAGGGTCTGTCCAATCTGGAAAAGGCCGGTCTCGTGGCGCTTGGCGCAGTCGCCGTCGGGATGATCATCAACTCGGCCAACAAGGACCGCGTGGTGTCAAACTCGGGCGACCGTGTGGTGGTGGAACGCGGCACCGGCGACTATGTCATCTACAAGGATGACGATGCCCTGCTGCGCCAGCCCGGATCAACGGTGCGCACCGAATCCTTCAACGATGGCTCTACCCGGACCATCGTGCAGCGCCCCGATGGCAGCCAGATCGTGACCATCCGCGATGCGACGGGCCGCGTGCTGCGCCGTTCGGCCTTTGATCTGCGCGGACAAGAGGTTCTGTTGGTCGATGACCTGCAACCCGAACGCCGCGTCGATGTCTCAACCCTGCCGCCACCGCGCGCGCGGGTGATCTCGATCTCTGGCTCGGAAGAGGACGCGATCCTGCGGACCCGGATGGCTGCCTTGGATACCGAGGAGTTGGGCCGGACATTCTCGCTCCGCCAGATTCGCGAAATCCCGCAGGTGCGCCAGATGGCAGCGACGGTGGATGTGAACAGCATCACCTTTGACAGCGGATCATCCGCCATCAAGGCGACCGAGGCTGAAGAACTGTCCGCCTTGGGCCGGTTCATGACCTCGTTGATCGCCGACAATCCGGGTGAGGTGTTCCTGATCGAAGGCCATACCGATGCCGTGGGATCGGCGGCGTCGAACCTTGCGCTGTCGGATCGTCGCGCGGAATCGGTGGCGCTGGCGATGACGGAATACTTTGGTGTGCCGCCCGAAAACATGATCGTCCAAGGCTATGGCGAGTCGGAATTGCGGGTGAACACGCTGGCCGACGAACGCCAAAACCGCCGGGTGGCCGTGCGGATCATCACCCCACTGCTCAGGACGGCGGCGAACTGACCCACGGGCGGTCGTGATGTCAAAAGGCCGGGGGGCCGCCTGCCCCCCGGACCCCCCGAGGATATTTGAACAGAGAAGACGGGCGCAGGACGGGGTCTTTGCGGTGGTCGCTGTTCCGCGGAAGGCAGGATCAGGACGCTGCCCATGCCACCTTTTGCCAGTGGCACGCCGCGCCTTCGTGACGCATGATCGGGGCAAGGAACGGAGGCCCTCATGCAACGCGACCCAAGTGACAGCATTCCCGAAATCGCGCTGGACTGGCACCGGCAGGGCAAAGGCGCGGCACTGGCGACCGTGGTGGAAACCTGGGGGTCCGCCCCACGCCAAGCGGGCAGCCAATTGGCCATCTCGGGCGGGGGGGAGATCATGGGCTCCGTCTCGGGTGGCTGTGTCGAAGGCGCGGTGGTGACCGAGGCTTTGGCCGCACTGGAGGATGGCACCCCGCGGCTTTTGACCTTTGGTGTCAGCGATGAGACGGCCTTTGCGGTTGGCCTCGCCTGTGGCGGTACCATCCGTATCCTTGTGGAGCCGGTGGGCGATGCCGCGCCTGCGCTGCCTGTGTCGGTGCTGGAGACCGTGGTTGCCGCCCGCAGCGCGCGGCAGGCAGTGGCACTGGCGGTGAATCTGACCGATTGGTCGCGCCAAGTGCTGTCCCCCGGTGCCGACGCCGCCGCCGATGCGCGGTTCCGCATGGACAGGTCGGGGTCCGAGGAGGATGGCCGTTTCATCGCCATCCACAACCCGCCTTTGCGGCTGGTGATCGTGGGGGCGGTGCATATCGCGCAAGCGCTCGTCAGCATCGCGCGCACCTGCGGTTATGATCCGACGATCATCGACCCGCGCTCTGCCTTTGGGTCCGCCGCGCGTTTTCCCGGTGAGACGCTGATCGAGGATTGGCCGGATGAGGCGCTGGCGGCATTGGCCCCAGATGCCCGCACCGCCATCGTGACGCTGACGCATGACCCCAAGCTGGACGATCCGGCGATCCGGTATGCCTTGGGCGCGCCGGTCTTCTACCTTGGCTGTCTGGGATCAACCAAAACCCACGCCAAACGGTTGGAGCGTCTGCGCGCGGCGGGGTTCTCAGAGGCAGACATCGCCCGTATCCATGCCCCTGTCGGTCTCGACATTGGTGCCAAGACGCCCGCGGAGATTGCGGTGTCTGTCATGGCTGAGATCACCCATGCCTTGAGGAAGGGCTGATGTTCTTTGGCGAGGTTCCTGTCGGTCAGGCCGAAGGCGCGATCTTGGCGCATTCGGAAACGGTGGGGGGGCGGGTGCTGAAAAAGGGCACCGTGCTGAGCGCTGCCGATGTGGCGGCCTTGGCTTTGGAACTGGCGCAGGTGACTGTGGCGCGGCTGGACCCCGGCGAGGTCGATGAGAATGCCGCCGCCGCAGCGCTCGCCGCCGCCCTGGTGACCGATCCTGCAGCGCAGGGCCTTGTCGTAAGCCATGCCTTCACCGGGCGAGTCAATCTGAACGCGGTGGGGCCGGGGATCGTGGACATCGACGCCATAGCCATCCTTGCGCTGAATCGCATTGATCCGGCAATCACCTTGGCCACCCTGCCGCAGTGGCAGCGGGTGACGGCGGGGACGCTTTCCGGAACCGTCAAGATCATCGCTTACGGGGTAAGTGGTGACGCCCTGGCGCGGGCCTGCGCTGTGGCGCGGGCGGCAATCCGGGTGCGCCCTGTCGCCCTGCGCAGTGCCGGGTTGATCCTGACGCGGGTGGCAGGCCAAGACGACAAGCTGATCCGCAAGGGTGCAGAGGCAGTCGAGGCACGGCTGACCGCGCTGGGGATGGCTCTGGCGGGGGTAGAC
>NKIT01000100.1 GCA_002256185.1 Rhodobacteraceae bacterium PARR1
GTCGTCACCTACAGCCATGGCGTCACGGGTGAGCTGTTGAAATCCGTGCCCTTGGGCGCGCAGGCCAAAGGCGACATGGCCTTTGACTGGACCGATGTGCCCGCCGATCTGGCGGCCAGCCGCACCCCGATCCGCGTTTCCGTTTCCGCCACCGGGGCCGAAGGCACCAAGACCGTCAGCCCGCAGGTCTATGCCCGCGTGATGTCGGCCACCTCGGGCGGGACGGCGCAAGACCTGACCCTGCAAGTCGAAGATTACGGCGCGATGAACGCGCTGGAAGTGAACTCTATCCGCTGACACAGCGGACCAACAAAAGGGACTGAACAGATGTCGATGAGCACCGCCCTGTCGGGCCTGATGGCCGCACAGACCGAAATCTCTGCCACCTCGAACAACATTGCCAACGTCGGCACCATGGGGTTCCGGGGCAGCCGGGTCGAGTTTTCGGACGTCTTTTCCACCTCGCCCTTCAGCGCGTCGCGGACGGCGGTGGGCACGGGCGTTCAGGTGCAGCGCGTGGTGCAGGATTTCAGCCAAGGCAACGTGGTGACCACCGGAAACCTGTTGGACATCGCCATCGAAGGTCAGGGCTTTTTCGCGCTGCAACAGCTTGCCACCGAAAACGCGGTGCGCGGCGGGGCGATCTATTCGCGGTCGGGCGCGTTTGCGCTGAACAAGGACGGCTTCGTCGCTGACAGCGGCAACCGCGCCCTGCTGGCATGGCCGGTGTCGATGGATGGCAAGCCCCTGACCGAAGACCTGAACCGCGCCGAACCGCTGAAAATCCCGATGCAACGCGGCGAGCCGGTCCCCACCGCCCGAATCAACCTGGAAACCACCCTGCCTTCGGGGGCTGCGATGCTGGGCCAACAGGACGCCGTGCCGCCGACCAAGGCTTTTGACGCCGCCGATCCGACCACCTTTGCCCATCACACCGTGGTTCCCGCCTTTGACGCCAATGGCAAAGGGATGGAGGCGGATGTCTATTTCATCCGCACTGCCTCGCCCTCGGCGACATCGGCGGATACGTCCTATCAGATGCGCCTTTTCGTGGATGGCGTCGAACGGGCCGCCCCCACGCCCACGACGGTAACCTTTGGCGCCGATGGCCGCCTGTCTGCGGGGGCCGTCTCGACCTTTGGCACCGCCCCCGATGCGATGGAGCTGGACCTGAGCAGCTCCACCGTGGCGGCCGCCCCCTTTGCGGTGCAGTCGGCCGCGCATGACGGCAAAAGCCGCGAGCAGTTGACAAATCTGGACATCGACACGCTGGGCGGGGTCTGGGCCACCTATGGCACCGGGCAGCGCGTTGCGTTGGGGCAGGTGGTGCTGGCCAATTTCTCGAACCCGCAAGGTTTGCGCTCCTTGGGCAAATCCACCTTTGCCGCCACCGCCGAAAGCGGCCCGGTCCAGACCGGCCTGCCGGGCAGCGCAGGCTTTGGCGCGCTTCGCTCGGGCGCGCTGGAACGGTCAAACGTCGAACTGACCGAGGAACTGGTGAACCTGATCTCGGCGCAACGGAACTATCAGGCCAGCGCCAAGGCGATGGAGACATCGACCTCGCTGATGCAGACCATCATGAACATCCGCACCTGATAGGCCAAAGGGGGCCGCGCCATGGACCGTTTCATCCACACCGCCCTGAATGCGATGGGCAATCTGCGCGGCGTGAACAGCGTCAACGCGCAGAACCTTGCCAACATGAACGTGCCGGGCTTCCGGCGCGATTTCATCGCCGAAGGGGCCAGCTTTTCGCTGGAGGATGCGGATGGCAACCTCAGCGCCCGCGCCTTTCAGTTGGACCGCGAAGAAGCCGGGTTTTCCGACCTGCCCGGCTTCATGGACAAGACGGGCGAGGATCTGGACATCGCCATCCCCGACAAGGGCTATTTCTACATCCAGCCCGAAACCGGCGGAGCGCCCGCGCTGACCCGGCGCGGCGATTTGCGCGTGGGGCTGGACGGGGCGCTTGTGACCGGCGCGGGCGATGGCGTGCTGTCGCAGACCCTTGCCCCCATCGTGTTGCCCCCCTTTCGCAACATCGTGATCGACGATCTGGGCCGCATCACCATCGAACCCCTCGACGGTGCACCCGGCGAACGGCTTGAGGTGGCGACCATTGGCACCACCGATGCCGCCGGTCTGAAACTGTCCAAGGATGAGGATGGCCAGATCCGCCCCGTCACCGGCCCCCTGCCCCGCCCTGACCAGACCGCCAAGGTCGCCCAAGGCGTGCTCGAAGGGTCAAACGTCAACGCGACCGAGGAACTGATCGCCTCGATCGACCTGCAACGCAGTTTTGAATTGAACATGCGGATGATCAGCACAGCCAAGGAAATCGACGAGGCCGGATCGCGCCTGATGCGGATGCCGGAATAATCATCCTGTGACACCTTGCGCCATCCCCCTCCCCGCGGGGGTCAGGGTGAGAGGCCCTGTCCATAACAGCCGACCTTCACCAAATGGCCCTAGGCCAAGGTCACCGTCGCGGGCGGCAGGTCGCCCACCGTCACCGTGCAGGTCTGCCCGCGCAGCAGGGGGCCAACCCCGGCAGGCGTGCCGGTAAAGATCAGATCGCCGGGGCAAAGCGCGACATAGCCCGACAAATGGGCGATGATTTCCGGGACAGACCAGATCATATCCCCCGTCCGCGCGCTTTGCGTCACGCGGCCATCGACCGTGCAGGTGATGGGGGCATCGGCCAGTGGTCCGGCCACCAGCGCGCCCAATACGGCCGAGTGGTCAAAGCCCTTGGCCATGTCCCACGGGCGGCGCGCGGCCTTGGCCTCGGCTTGCAAATCCCGGCGGGTCAGATCGTTTCCGGCGGCATGACCCCAGATCAGCGACGGGGCCTCTTCCACGGTCACATCAATCCCGCCGCGCCCCAAAGCGACGACCAACTCTGCTTCGTGGTGCAAGTCAGCAGTCTTGGGCGGGAAAGGAATCACCGCGCCGCTTTCCACCACTGCATCGGCGGGCTTGGTGAAAAAGAACGGGGCTTCGCGGGTGGGATCGCCACCCATTTCGCGGCTGTGTTCGGCATAGTTACGCCCGACGCAGAAGATGCGCCGCACCGGAAACCGCAGATCACTGCCCGCAATCGGCAGCGTCACCGGGCCGGGCGCAGCAAAGACCGTGGCCATCAGCTTTCCGGTCCCATCGCGGTGCATTCCAAGCCGCGCGCGACCAGACGGCGGCAGGCCAGATCGGCCTGTTCCTGCGTCAGCCCGGCAAAGGTCGCCTCATAGCCGCCCTTGCGTTCCACCACCTTGCGCAGCGATTGGTTCAGCGTGGCGCTTTCGGTCAACTGGGTCTTGAGCAGCACCTTTTCGGCGTCAAAGCTGGACGGATAGCGCCCGACACTGATGCCCCAGTGCCGATCCCCCGAGGTGGACATCGACACCACCACTTCTTCGGCGACCTGCCCCTCTGCCGAGGCGACCTGAACGTCGTCATAGATCGGCGCATTACGCTTTTTCTTGACCACGCCCAGCGTGCCATCCAGTGCCGCCGCCTGCGCCTGAAGCGTGCCTTGCGGTGGGGCGATCACGGACATGTCTTCGACCAACGTCATGTCAGTCTGGCTCGGGTCCGTCAGCATCGGATCGGCGGATGCCATCTGGATCGGGGCCTCCCCGGAAGCGGCAAGGTCTTCGACAGCCTCTGCAATCCCGGCCTCGGCCATCTGCGTTTCGGCTGCGGGGGCGGTGCCGGTCGCTTCGGCCAAGGCCCCAAGGATGCTGTCCTGCATCCCATCCACCGCCTCTGCGGCGGCAAGGGCCGTCTCATCCACAACCGGCGCCGCCGCCGCCGTCGCGGTGGGTCGGGCCTGTGGGCGCAGGGATTTGGTCGGGGCCACGACGGCTGTGATGGTCTTGGCCCCCGGCGTGGCACCGGCTTCGGCTACAAGCGCCTCATCCGCGCCCTGATAGTCGGCAGGCGGCGGCGGGTTTACCGGGGCGTTCTGCGGTGCGGCGGCAAATCCCTTGTCCAACAATTTCATCATGCGGCGGTTGCGGTCATCGGTCGAGGTCCCGCCCATCACCGTTGCAATCAGCCGCTTTCCATCCCGTTCCGCGCTGGCGGTCAGGTTGAAGCCTGCCGGAACCGTGTAACCGGTCTTGATGCCATCCGCGCCTTCGTACTTGTCCAGAAAGCGACGATTGGTGTTGTTGACCGTGGCCAGCCCCGCATCGGTCGAACGGCGCGAGAACAGGTTGTAAAACTGCGGGAAATCATAGAACAGCCGCCGCCCCAGCACCGTCAGGTCATGCGCGGTGGACAGGTGCCCCTTGGCCGTCAGCCCGTTGGCATTCTTGAACGTGGTGCTGTCCATCCCGATGGCGTGGGCCGTGCGGGTCATGCGTTCGGCAAAGGCCGGCTCTGACCCGCCACCGATGAACTCCCCGATGGCCGTGGCCGCATCATTGGCCGACTTGATCGCGGCGGCGCGGATCAGATAGCGCAACTGAATCTTCTGCCCCGCCCGCAGACCAAGACGCGAGGGCGGCTGTGCGGCGGCATGTTTGGAAATCGTCACCATCGAATCCAGCGAGATATTGCCGCGGCTGATCTCCTCGAACGCGATATACAGCGTCATCATCTTGGTCAGCGACGCCGGATGCAGCCGCGTGTCCGAGTTTTCGGCATAAAGCACCTCGCCCGAGCGGGCGTCGATCATGAAGGCGGCATAGGGCGCAGCGTGCAGCCCCGTTGCGCTCAGCGCGAACGCCAACGCGAGGGCCAGATAAAGCCCGATGTCGCGGAAAACCCGCCCGAAGTGCGAAGCCACGTCGCGGTTCCTTGTCACTGTCCAGTCAAAGACTGGTCGCTGCCTCTGGTTCGGACCCGTTCAAGCGGGGCCGACTTTATGATTTGTCAAAACGCTAACACAGGGGTTCGCATCCGAAAAGCCCCTGTTTTTTCAATGATTTTTTCGCCGCCGCGCCTGTGGCGGCAGCGCAACGCGCGGCACAATAGCGGGGCTTTTCCACTACAGTTAGTGGTTAACCTCTATTAACTCTACCAGATCGGCCAAACCCGCCAAACTCTCAAGGCTGTGATAGCGGGGGTGATCCTCGGGCGGGTCGGCGGCTTCCAGCGCCCATGTCAGCCCGTGGGGCACGTAAACGCCCCATGACCCTGCCTGAAGGGCGGGCAATACATCCGATTTCATCGAATTGCCTACCATCAAGGCGCGGTCCGGCCCGTCCCCATGACGGGTGAAGATGGACGCATAGACCGGCGCGGTCTTGTTCGACACGATTTCCACCGCATGAAACAGATCACCAAGGCCCGATTGCGCCAGTTTGCGTTCCTGATCCAAAAGGTCTCCCTTGGTCACCAACAACACGCGGTGGCTGTCGGCAAGCGCTTCGACCGCCGCCTGCGCATGGGGCAAAAGTTCAATCGGATGTTCCAGCATGTCCCGGCCCGCCGCCATGATTTCGGCGATGACGCTGGCGGGAACCCGGCCTTCGGTCACCTCGATCGCAGTTTCGATCATCGACAGGGTGAAACCCTTCACCCCAAAGCCATAATGGCCAAGGTTGCGCCGCTCTGCCTCTAACAGACGGTCGTGCAGATGGTCGGCCTCGGCGTGATCGGCCAGAAGCGCGGTGAATCGGTCCTGCGTCAGGCGAAAGAACGCCTCATTCTGCCAAAGCGTATCATCGGCATCAAAGCCGATGGTGGTGATGCGGCGGGTCACGAAGGGCCTTTCTGCGCTGTTTTGCTGGGCAAAGTGTCGCCTGCTTGCCCCTGTCGATGCAAGGCGCAAACGCCACGTATGGCGGACCCCTTTTCGCGTCACGGAAATAGGTTATATTGGTGTCACAGACCGAAACCCCGAATCCTGCCCGCAGCGGAGCATGCCCCCGTGACCATTGGCCCTTTCATGATGGCAGATACCCCTCAGGGGCCGGGCAATGATTCCTCGGTCCTGACCAAGACCAAAAGCAAGACCCAGCGCCCGCCGCTGTATAAGGTCTTGCTGTTGAACGACGATTACACCCCGATGGAATTCGTGGTGCATGTGCTGGAACGGTTTTTCGGCATGTCGCATGCGCAATCCTTCGACATCATGTTGACGGTGCACAAAAAGGGGCTGGCAGTCGTCGGCGTCTTTTCCTTTGAGGTGGCGGAAACCAAGGTTGCGCAGGTGATGGACTTCGCCCGCCGCCACCAGCACCCGCTGCAATGCACCATGGAAAAGGAATAGGCCGGCTTCCGGTCGCCCATGCGCTCTGCCCGATTGACCTTCGCGCTGGACAGCGGTGCCTTCGTGCCGCCTGCTGACGGCAATATTCTGGTCCTGCGCCCCCATGAGGGCGATGACCTGTCCGCCCTGCCACGGGACCGTGTCCGTGTGGTGACAGGGTTCAAGCCTGACCATGATTGGTTCGCTGCGCGCGGATACGCCGTGTCGCCCCGGATCGACGGTCCTGCGGCGGCGGCTCTGGTCTGCCTGCCGCGCGCCAAGGATGCGGCGCGGGCGCTTGTCGCTGCGGCGGATGCGGCTGTGGCGCCCGGTGGGCCTGTGGCCGTGGATGGGCAAAAAACCGATGGCATCGACGCCGTGCTGAAGGATTTGCGCAGCCATGTCGCGCTGTCTGAGGCTTTGTCAAAGGCCCATGGCAAGATCGCCACCTTCCCCGCCGCTGCCACGCTGACGGGCTGGACCGCCAGCCCCGCGCAGGTGGACGGCTTCCAGACGCTGCCCGGCGTGTTTTCCGCCGATGGGCCGGATCGTGGTTCAGCCCTGCTCGCCGCCACGCTGCCCGATCTGAAGGGCCGCATTGCCGACCTGGGCGCAGGCTGGGGCTATCTGTCCGCCGCCATCCTGAAAAACCCAGCCGTGCGTGATTTGCATGTGGTTGAGGCTGAGTTGGACGCCCTCGACTGTGCCCGCGTCAATATCACCGACCCGCGCGCGCAGTTCCATTGGGCGGATGCCACCACATGGAAAGCGCCCACTGCGCTGGATGCCGTGGTGATGAATCCGCCGTTCCATATCGGACGCGATGCCGATCCGGCGCTGGGGATCGCCTTCATCGGCGCGGCGGCGCGTCTGCTGCATCCGCAAGGCGTGCTCTGGCTGGTCGCCAACCGGCATTTGCCCTATGACCGCCCGCTGGCCGCTCTGTTCCGCGACGTGACGGACGCGGGCGGTGACAGCGGGTTTCGCGTCATCCGCGCCAGCCACCCGATCCGCCCCCGCTAACAGGAGACGCCATGTCGTTTTCGATCCAAGGCAAGACCGCCATCGTGACAGGCGCGGCCAATGGCATCGGCCTTGCCATCGCGCGGCATTTCGTGGACCGGGGCGCGAATGTCATGTTCGCCGACATCGACGAGGACCGGCTTGAGGCGGAGGTGGGCGATGACGCCCGCGCCGAAGGGGCGGTGCGGCTGTTTTCCGGCGATCTGCGGGAAAAACTGACAATCGCCAATCTGCTGTCGGCCACCGTCGATGCCTTTGACCGCATCGACATTCTGGTCAACGCCAGCCGCCGTATGGTCACATCCGACCCGCTGTCAGTGGAAGAGGACGCGGTCGAAGAGATGTGGCAGCAAAACGTGCTGACCGCCCTGCGCGTCAGCCAGATGACCGCCCGCCGCATGATCCAAAGCGCGGAAAAATCCGGGGCCGATGGCATCATCGGCAGCATCGTCAACCTGTCCTGCATCGCCGCCACCCGCACGCAACCGGGATTGCTTGGCTTTTCCATGTCGGTCGCAGCGGTGGATCAGATGACCCGCTCGCTAGCCGTCGCCCTTGCCCCCAAGGGCATCCGCGTCAACGCTGTGTCCTTTGGGTCGGTGATGAGCGCCAGCCTGCAAGGCCAACTCAAGGAAAACCCCGACTGGCGTGAGGTGATCGAGGCTGGCACCCCGCTTGGCCGCATCGCCGCCGCGGATGAGGTGGCAGAGACGGTGCAATACCTTGCCTCTGACGCGTCAAGTTTCATGACCGGGCAGATCGTCACGCTGGACGGCGGACGCGGCTTGATCGACCGGGTGATCGCGCCCGGTCATTGAATCCGGCCCTTCATCCGCGCTTATTCCGGGTGCAGTTCCCGGCATTGCGCGATGCGTGGGGCCGCTTCGGCCTGCAACTGATCGCGCTTGGCCAGCATGCTGTCCAGCTTGGCGCGTTCCGCCCCAAGATCAATCGCCACCGGGCGGGTGCGGGTCATCGGCACATCTTCCAGACACATCTCAACCGGGCGGGGATTGCCGTTTTCATCCGGCGGCGGCTGCACGGCGCAGGGCTGCCATTCCACCGTGGTCACGGTGTATTCCTCAACCGCGTAGCCCCGGTTCAGATTGCGCTGCGTGTCGGAAATCAACCCCTCCACCACCCGCAGGTCGCGCGTCTGCTGGTTGATGCAGCGTTCCTGCGGCGTGCCACAGGCGGTCAGGATCAGCGGCAAAAGCAACAAAGCGCGGCGCATCTTGGGGTTCCATCGGCTTGAGTCTGAACACATTCGGCAGTTTATATGCCCCGGCACGGAAAGACCATGTTTGCGAGAGCGCAGCGCCAGTGCTACGCAATGTGTAAATCAAAGAGGACAGTTTGCCATGACCGACCCGTTCGACGACAAGAAGGCGCAGGCCGCCGCATGGTTCCGCAGCCTGCGCGACAGCATCGTCGCGTCGTTCGAAGGGCTAGAGGATCAATACGGCAGCGGCACCCCCGGACGGTTCGAGGTGACGCCCACCACCCGCGCCGATGGCGGCGGCGGCTTGATGAGCGTGATGCGCGGCGGTCGGGTGTTTGAAAAGATCGGTGTGAACGTCTCGCAAGTGCACGGCACCCTTGGCGAGCGCGCGCAAAAGGCGATGGCCGCACGCGGTGTGCCGGGGATGGACAGCGATCCGCGCTTCTGGGCCTCGGGCATCAGCCTTGTCGCGCATATGGTCAACCCGCATTGCCCGGCGGTGCATATGAACACCCGCATGTTCTGGACGCCGCATGCCTGGTGGTTCGGCGGCGGGTCGGACCTGAACCCATGCATCGAATACGCCGAGGATACCGCCCATTTCCACGGCCAGATGCAGGCCGCCTGCGATCCGCATGACGCCGCCTATTTCCCCAAGTTCAAGGCGTGGGCGGATGAATACTTCTTCGTCCCCCATCGCGGCCGCGCGCGGGGCGTGGGCGGCATCTTCTACGATGATCTGAACACCGGCGATTGGGAGGCGGATTTTGCCTTTACCCGCGATGTGGGTTCGCATTTCCTGCCCGCCTTCGTGCCCTTGACAGAACACAGGGTAAACACGCCGTGGACAGAAGAAGATCGTGAGACGCAACTGATCCATCGCGGGCTTTATGCGGAATACAACCTCGTCTATGACCGGGGCACGAAGTTCGGGCTGGAAACCGGACATGACGCCAATGCGGTGCTGATGAGCCTGCCGCCCGTGGCGAAGTGGACCTGACCGCCCTCCAGACTGCGCCCCAAAGGAAAGCAAAACCATGGCCGACATCGAAATCCGCGCACTGGCCTTCTGGACCCATTCCGAAGGGCGCGAGCGTGCCGCAGGCTTTGCCGCCAGCGAAGACCCCGAAGACGGCTATGTCCTGTTCGAGGGCGAATTGGGCCACCCCCGCGACGCCATCTATGTCGAAGTGTCGGATGAGATTTTCGGGGCCGAAGGCGGGATCGAGCAGGTCACCTACGCCCCGGACGGCTTTACCTTGGCGTTGAAAGAGTCGATGGCCCACAAGTTCGGCATGGTGCGTGAGGTCAAGGTTCTGGTCGAACCCATGGATGACGACGGCCAACACGCGCTGAAGGTCTTGCGCGAATTGCTGGGCTAAGGCCCATGCGCGCGCTGTTTCGCCGCCATCCGTGGCTGACCTCGGCGCTGGTGTTGGCGGTTGTGCTGACGCTGTTCTTCGCCGGGCGGTTTGTCATCGGCGCGGTCTATTGGGCGCAGCATCAGCAAGAGCCGATCCGCGGCTGGATGACCGTGGGCTATATCGGCAAAAGCTGGAACCTCGACCCGCGAGCGATTGACGCGGCGGCGGGCTTTCCCCCACCGCAGGGCCATCCCCTGACGCTTGAGGAAATCGCCCGTCAGCGCAGCGTCCCCGTGGCCGACATCATCGCCGAGGCAGAGGCTGCCGTGGCCAAATTGCAGGCGGCGGACCCGCAACCGTGAGCGAGACGCTCCTCGCCCTTGTGCCGACCTATGGATTTTGGCTGCTGGCGGTCTGCACCTTCTGTTCGTGCCTTGCGCTGCCGATTCCGGCCTCGATCCTGATGATGGCGGCGGGGGGCTTTGCGGCGGCGGGGGATCTGTCGCTGACCGCCAGCGGCTTTGCGGCTTTGGGCGGGGCCGTGGCAGGCGATCAGGGGGGCTATCTGGCCGGACGCAAGGGCGGCGCGGGCCTGACCGCGCGGCTTGGGTCGCGAGCCGCCCCCTTGGCCAAGGCGACCGAGTTGCTTTCGCGCCGGGGCGGCATCGCGGTGTTTTTGTCGCGCTGGCTGGTGTCGGCGCTGGGGCCATACGTCAACCTCGCCGCCGGGGCGGCCCGTCAACCTTGGGCAAAGTTCACCCTATGGGCCATGGCGGGTGAGGCGGTCTGGGTCGGCCTGTACCTTGGCGTCGGCTACAGCTTTGCGGGCAACCTGCAGGCCGCATCCGACATGGCGCTGAACCTGCTGGGTTTCCTTGCCGCCGGGGCCGTGGCCATCGGGCTGGCGGTCTGGCTGATGGCCGTGGTGCGGGCAGAGCGGCGGAGGGGCTGACCGGCCAACCCAATCACCTGTTCATGCCAGTTTGATTTCGACCACTTCAGAGCCGCGTCCCGATGCAAAAAGCATCGCGATCAATGCGATCCAACCGATGATCGGGATAAACAAGCAAATGACCGCCAAAACCCAATTGAACTTTTTCCTTCGAGACAACGTGACACTCGAGTCGTCGGAATGAATCGTTGAGAAATTCTTGGCTGCATACTGTGCGACCATTTGCTTCATTTCTGATTACGAGTTTACGATCTTCACTTCACTCATGAAAGTTCTCCGGGAAACCTTTACCGCCCACACAATTCCGACGTGAACAATTCACTCCTGAATTGTCAAGCCTGCTTCGAATACGCGTATGGAGATGACGGGCTATAAGCTGTGCGATTGATCAAAGTCGCAAACCCCGCCCTAGTCCCCACACACATAAACCGCGCCGCCGACCACGACGACACTGACCACCGCAGCCGTGATCGCGGCAGGCGCGGTCACCGTGGACAGCGCAGAATTGGCCGCCGACCCCAAGGTCTTCTTGACGTAATTCTTTGCGCCCGATGTGATCAGAGCCCCTGAGGCGCTGTGGCGGAAGGACTTGCCCTCACCATCCTCTTTGCCCGACGCCCCGGTGATCTTGCCGGTGATGGCATCCACGGTTTCGGTGGTGGCATTCACGCCACGGCAGAAGCGGCCCTTTTCCTGCTTGGCCTTGCAGGTCAGCCACGCGTCCCGTTCCCCAAGGCCAAAGCCGGTATAGGTCTCGCGCTCTTCATCGTAGTACAGGCAAAACGGGGTGCGCTGTTCATCGCTGATCCCCGGCGTCAGCGCGCGCAGGGTGATGTAACCGGGACAGGACACCTTGCCATAGCGCCCGAACAGCCATTCGCGAGTGGATCGGTTTTCCTGCATGGCATCATCGCCGCGCTGATAGGACAGGGTCTGTTCCTGCCCGTCGATCATGGTCTTGCAGGTCTTGACCTTGGCCTCAGCCGCCAGGGGGAACAGTGCAAACAGCGACAAAAGGACAAGGATCAGGCGCATGGGTGATTTCCGTCAGGGGGGCGCGTTCCTATGCCAGCCCCTTGGCCGGATCGCAACCGCCCCGCTGATCACATTTGCCCAATCAGGTCTGAACGTTCAGAAGAACCGCCACCCCGGCCACGATCACCGCCATACCCAGCATCTGCCGCCCGCTTGTCTTTTGGCCAAAGAACAGGCGTGAGGTCAGCAGCGCAAAGGGCACCTCGATCAGTGCCAAGGTCCGCACATTGGCGGCAGAGGTCAGCGAAAACCCGGTGAACCAGCAGGCAGAGGCAAAAGCCCCCAGCGCGCCCGCCATGATCGACGACCGCCACACCCGAAACGACCCCACCAGCGCCGCCCGGTCAAACAGCGCCAGCCAGACCAGCAACACCCCCGTCTGGATCGCAAGCGACAGCACCAGCGTCACCAACGTGCGCGCCAGAAACGTCCCCTCCGGCAGCGCTGTGATCCCGCCGCGAAAGCCGATGGCGGCCAGACCAAAGCCCAACCCCGCCAGCAACCCCAGCACCGCAGGCCCGGTGTCGAAGAACCGGCCAAGGTTGCCTTCAGGCTTCACCGACAGGATCAGCACCCCCGCCACCGCCAGCGCAATCGCGGCCAACATCCCGGCCGTGACATGATCGCCCAGAAACGCCACGCCCAACGCCGCGACCATCACGGGTTCGGTCTTTAGCCACGCGGTTGAGACGCCAAAGGACCGGCTTTTCATCAGCACCAGCATCAGCGCCGTCCCGGCAATCTGCGCCAGCGCCCCCATCGCCGTCCACGCGAGCGCGGGCAGCGTCAGCGCAGGCACCGCCTCCCCCGTCACCCCCCTGAACGCCAGCAGGAACAGCACGGCAAAGGGCAGGCCGAACAGGAAGCGCACCTGCGTTGCGCCAACGGTGCCCAGTGCCGTGGTCAGACTCGCCTGCGTCGCATTGCGCCCGGTCTGTGCGATGGCCCCCATGACCGCCGCCCAGACCCACAGCGGCAGGGTCACGCCCCGCGCACCGTATCAATCATCAACTTTACATTCTCGGGGTCGGCCTCGGGTGTGATCCCATGGCCAAGGTTGAAGATATGCGGGCCCCCACGGAAGGCATCGACGACACGCCGCGCCTCACGCACCAAGGCGTCGCCGCCCGTCACCATATGTTCCGGCGCAAGGTTGCCCTGCACGCAGCCGTCTTTCTGCACATTCTCGGCCCCCCATTCCGGGGTGATCGAATTGTCCAAGGCCACGCAATCCGCGCCGGTTTTCCGCGCAAAGCCGATATAACCGCTGCCCGCCTCACGCGGGAAGGCGATGATCGGCAGATCGGGGAACCGCGCCTTCATCGCCGCGATGATCTTGGCGGTGGGGGCGACAGCGAAATCCTCAAAATCCGCGCCTTTCAGCGATCCGGCCCATGAGTCGAACAGCTTCACCACCTCTGCCCCGGCCTTCACCTGCTCTGACAGATATTCCACCGTCGCATCGGTGATCCTGTCGATCAGCGCCGAGAAAGTAGCGCGGTCGGTGTTCTTCAGCGCATGGGCAGCACCCTGATCCTTGGACCCGCGCCCTGCGATCATGTAGGTAGCCACCGTCCAAGGTGCCCCGGCAAAGCCAATCAGCGTGGTCTCAGCCGGCAGTTCCCGCGACAGGATGCGCACGGTTTCATAGACGGGCGACAGCGTGTCGTGAATCGCCTCAACGGGTTTCAGCGCCCGGACCTGATCCATCGTCACGGTCGTTTCCATGCGCGGGCCTTCGCCGGTTTCAAACCACAGCTTCGGCCCCAGTGCCTGCGGCAGCAGCAAAATGTCCGCAAACAGGATCGCCGCATCGAACCCATAACGGCGGATAGGTTGCAGCGTCACTTCCGCCGCCAGTTCGGGATTGTAGCACAAGGACAGGAAATCCCCCGCCTGTGCCCGCGTGGCCCGGTATTCCGGCAGATAACGCCCCGCCTGCCGCATCATCCAGATCGGCGGGGTGGGCAGGGTCTCACCGGCAAGGGCGCGCAGGATGGTCTTGGTCATCGGTCAGGCTTTCGATTGGCCCCGCGCCACAAGACGCCGAGACAGGGATTTGATCCAGTAAGACAACAGGAAATACAGCGCCACATGCCACAGCGCCGAGGCGAGGATCAGGTTGACCAGCGGCATCACGCCCGCCGCCATCCAGATCACCCAAGCCACCGGCAGGGTGGACAGCGCCGAAAGCACGGTCGCCCAGTGCAGGATGCGAACCGGCGGCATGCCCCCCGAACGCAGCCGCTGCCGGTCCATCAGCGCCGCCAAAAGCAGCACCATCGCCGATGTCATGGCGGACAGGATCAGGAAAGCGGACATGCAGGGCTCCTCGGGTTCATGCGTCAACTGCCGCGCGCAGGTTGTCAAGGCGCGTTGCGCAGCGCAGGGAGTTGTCAGGTCAAATTGACAGTTGTATGCCTTGTGACATGACACATCCGCTGCCCACCCCCGCCCAACCCCTTAGGATCGGAACCCGTGGCTCGCCGCTTGCCCTGTGGCAGGCGCATGAGACCCGGCGCTGCCTGATGGCGGCCTTTGACCTGCCCGAGTCCGCGTTTGAGATCGTTGTGATCAAGGTGACGGGCGACCAGATCCTTGACAAGCCGCTCAAGGAAATCGGCGGCAAGGGCCTGTTCACGCGCGAGATTGAAGAGGCGCTTCTGGACGGCAGCATCGACATCGCAGTGCATTCGATGAAGGACATGCCCACGGCGCAGCCCGATGGGTTGATCCTGAATTGCTATCTGGAACGGCAGGACGTGCGCGATGGCTTTGTCTCGCCGGGGTTCGCGTCGCTGGATGATCTGCCGCAGGGGGCGGTGGTCGGCTCATCCTCGCTGCGCCGCCGCGCACAGTTGAAACTGCGCCGCCCGGACCTGCAACTGGTGGAATTCCGGGGCAATGTGCAGACCCGGATGCGCAAACTGGAGGAGGGCGTGGCTGTGGCCACCTTCCTTGCCATGGCAGGGTTGAACCGTCTGGGCATGGCCCATGTCGCCCGGTCCGCCATCGCGCCCGAGGCGATGCTGCCCGCCGTGGCCCAAGGCGCCATCGGCATTGAACGCCGCACGGATGACGCGCGGATGGAATGGATGCTGGACGCGATCCATGACGGGCCGACTGGTGTTCGCCTTGCCGCCGAACGTGCCTTTCTCGCCCGGTTGGATGGATCATGTGAGACGCCGATTGCCGGGCTTGCCGTGATCGACGGGGAATCGCTGTGGCTGCGCGGCGAAATCCTGCGCCCCGATGGGACGGAATCCATCAGCGGTGAAAAGCGCGGCCCCGTGGCGGACGGTCCCGCGCTGGGTCAGGCGCTGGCGGATGAATTGCTGGCCCGCGCGCCGGAGGGGTTCTTCGGCTGGCGGTGAGATTATGTGATGGCCGAGGCTATCGCCGAGGTCACGCGATGCCGTCTCCGCATCCCGGACGGGGGCCCCAAAGCCCCCGGCCAGCGCCCGTCCCGCCCATGGCGGGCGCTTCTCGCCCGCCGGGCCGGGCACTGGCCTATGTCGGCTTAGCGGAACCCGAGAGCGGGAATTCGGTCACGGTGGGCGGGGAAAAGCAGTGCTTTTCCTATTCCGCCCATTGAAACACTTTTGGCCCGCTCACTCCTCATCCCCGCCAAACGTCATCCCATGCTTGCGCATCAGCCGCCGCATCAGCGGGTATTCCATCACCATCATCGTGACCAAGGCGAAGACCGCCCAGTTCGTCTGGAACAGAAGCAGCGAAAACCGCGTGCCCGTGCCCCAGAACAACGCGCCGACAACCCCAAGCGCCAGCGCCGTCAGCACCAGATCGACCAGCATCAGCTTGCGCAGGGTTAAATCTGTTAACGTCGGGTAAATGCCCAGATAGGCCACGGCAAGGATCGTGGCATTGATCGTTAACACTTGCAGTTCAGGTGGCAGGGTCATGACAACATCTTGTGGTTTTCTGCAACGCTGGGGATAAAGTTGACGGCTGTCAACTTTTCCTGTCCGCCACCATCCGCG
>NKIT01000101.1:0-7531 GCA_002256185.1 Rhodobacteraceae bacterium PARR1
CCTCACCGCGACAGCCCACAAACTCCTCACCATCCTCAACGCCATGATGAAATCCGCACAGGAGTTCAAACACGCCACATCATGAAGAATACAGTTGCCCCCGGACAGTCGGGCCGATCCTTGCTCTCAATGCCTTAGGCAAGAATACAAAATTTGGACAGGCCTCCGCCCTAGCCCCCCTGCCGCTTTGCCCGCAATTTGGCGAAATACTCCACCCGCTTTTTCAACTCGCGTTCAAACCCGCGTTCGGGCGGGGCGTAGAACACCGGGCGTTTCATGCCTTCGGGGAAATAGTCCTGACCGGAAAAGCCATCTTCCGCCTCATGGTCATAGGCATAGCCCGAGCCATAACCGATCTCTTTCATCAGTTTGGTCGGGGCGTTCAGGATGTGACGAGGCGGCATCAGGCTGCCGGTGTCACGTGCCGCTGCCCGCGCGGCCTTGTAGGCAACGTAAACCGCGTTCGATTTCGGGGCCAGCGCCAGATAGACCACCGCATTGGCCAGCGCCAACTCACCCTCGGGGCTGCCCAACCGCTCATAGGTTTGCCACGCGGCGATGCAGTGCTCTTGTGCCTGCGGATCGGCCAGACCGATATCTTCCACGGCCATCCGCGTCAGGCGACGGGCGAGAAAGCGGGGGTCTTCGCCGCCCTCCAGTATCCGCGCGAACCAGTAAAGCGCGGCATCGGGGTCAGACCCGCGAATGGATTTGTGCAAGGCGGAGATGAGGTTGTAATGCTCCTCCCCCGATTTGTCGTATTTCGCAGCCCGCCGCATCAGGCGTTGCGACAGCGCGGCGCGGTCCAAGGGACGGTCCAGTTTCCACGCCGCCGCCTGTTCGATCAGATTGAGCAGCGCCCGCCCATCGCCATCGGCCATCTCTAGCATCGCCTCGCGAGCCTCACCCGTCAGAGGCAGGTTGCGGGCAAGTTCCTTTTCCGCCCGCTGCGCCATCAGTTCCAGATCGGTCAGCGACAGGCGTTCCAGCACAATGACCTGCGCGCGGGATAACAGCGCGGCGTTCAACTCAAAACTGGGATTTTCGGTCGTGGCGCCGACCAGCAGGATCGTCCCATCCTCCATATGCGGCAAGAAACCGTCCTGTTGCGCCTTGTTGAAGCGGTGGATTTCATCGACGAACAGAAGCGTGCCCTGCCCGTTCTGTCGGCGGATGCGGGCCTGTTCGAACACCTTTTTCAGGTCTGGCACGCCCGTGAAAATCGCCGAGATTTGCACGAAAGCCAGATCGGTTTCATCCGCCAGCAACCGCGCGATGGTGGTCTTGCCCACACCGGGCGGACCCCACAGGATCAGGGACGACAGGCTGCGCGCGGCCAGCATCGCGCCCAAGGGGCCGTCAGGCGACAGCACATGACCCTGCCCGATGACATCGGACAGGCGCTGCGGGCGCAGGCGGTCGGCCAAAGGGCGCGGGCCGTCGGCAAGAGGCGCGGCACGGGGTGCGGCAGAGGGGGAGTCGAAAAGATCAGCCATCGCGACACTGTCGCGCGACAGCCGCGCGGGGGCAAGTCAGTCAGATACGGAAGCGCAGGCGCAGCGCCTGACCCTGCCGCACCACATCGACCACCCAGACCCGTGTCTGCATCTGGGCAAGGTCAAGCACATCCTCGGGGACGGCCACGGATTCGCCGTTCACCGCCAACAGGATATCGCCGGGCTGCAAGCCGGACCCGGCGGCGTAATCCTGCACATCGGTGACGACCACGCCTTGCGCCATCAGCGGCAGGTCATAGGCGGCAATCTGGGCCGGATTGATCCGCGCCACCGTCAGCCCGCGCAGGGGAACGCGGTCTGACACGGTCTGCGGATCGGCGGGGGGATCATCGGGCGGGGCAATCAGGGCGACGCGGCCTTCGTTCACCGCGCCATCCGCGAACCACGTCACCGCAGCGTCAGCGCCGACGCCACGGGCGGCCAGACGAAACATCATCTCTTGCGGGGTATTGGTCGCCGCCCCGTCCACCGTCAGGATCACATCGCCGGGCTTGATCCCCACGGCGGCAAATGGGCTGGCGGGGTGCAGGTCCGACACCAGCACGCCATCGGGCCGGTCCATCCCAAGGCTTTCGGCCAAGGCGGCATCCATGCCCTGCCCGGACAGTCCCGCCCAAGGCCGGGCAAATGCGGTCGCCCCCGCCTGTGCCTGTGCCACGACAGACGATACCAGATTGGACGGAATGGCAAAACCGATGCCGTTCGACCCGCCATCGCGGGTCAGGATGGCGGTGTTGATGCCGACCAGCCGCCCGGCCGTATCAACCAGCGCACCGCCCGAATTGCCGGGGTTGATCGCGGCATCGGTCTGGATGAAGTAGCCCCGCCCCTGCCCCACCTGCAAGGACGACCGTGCCAGCCCCGACACGATCCCGGAGGATACGGTTTGCCCCACGCCAAAGGGATTGCCGATGGCCAGCACCAGATCGCCGACCTGCACCTCATCCGAGTTGCGAATGGGCAGCACGGGCAGGCCGCTGGCGTCTTGCAAGCGCAGAACCGCCAAGTCAGCCTCTTCATCGCCCAGCATCACGGTGGCGGCAAATTCGCGGCGGTCGTTCAGGACAACGCGAATCTCGGTCGCTTGGCCGACCACATGGTAATTCGTGACGACGATGCCATCCGCCGCGAGGATCACACCCGAGCCGAGCGAGTTTTGCACCTGCGGCTGCGCCGTGCCGAACTGCTGGAAGAACCGCTCAAACACGGGATCACCAGCAAAGGGGCTGTCCTGCGCCGCGACCACCCGCGTGGCGTAGATATTGACCACAGCGGGGGCGGCGGCCTTGACCACCGGGGCGAAGGACAGTTGCACCTGTTCCAGCGTTTCCGGCACCGTCTGTGCCCCCGCAGACAGGGGAAGGGTTGCAAGCAGCAGCGATAGGGCAAGGGCTTTGGGTGTCATGGGGTCCGATCCGGCGTTGGCCGCCCCCGATATGAGTCATCGGGGGCGACAGGGCAACGCAACAGTCGGTGAACCTGCGTCAGTGCAGCGATTGGGTAAAGTCCATCGCCACCACCTGATGCGCGCCCTCGGCCTCGATCACCGGGCCCATGCCCTTCATCTTGACCCCGACACGGTCGCACCAGCGCGGCCATGTCGCGGCCAGCAGGGTCAGGCAATGCGTCGCCCCCAGCGACCGCGCGGCATTGCCCAACTCAAGGATCAACCGCGCATGCACTGCCCGACGCTGAGACGCAGGCACATCATGCGCCACGAACAGGCGCGAACTTTCCCAGATGTGATCGGCCTGCGGGGCCTCTTCATACAAAAGGTCGGACGGGATGGTTTCCAGCAGCCCCCGCTGCGCATCCCGGATCATGTAGCTGTAGATGCCGCAGCGCGTGGTGGTGGGCGTCAGCCGGTTCCCCGCCAGCACACGTCCCAACTCGTCATGGACCACGACCCAGCGGCTGGCGGGCGTGTCATACTGGTCGTATTCCATCCCCATCGCTTCGGGCAGGTTCCATTTGTTGTGAACGATGAAAAGTTCGCGTCTTGCGCGAAGCATGTTGGCGAACAACTCGCCATGGTTGTGCAAGTTGGCAAAAGAAAGAGTCGTGGTCTGCATGGCAGCCTCCGTTGAGTGGTGGGTCTAGCGTGCCTTGCAGAAGGAAGGGCGCGGGATCAGATCAGGCGATAATCCTTGGCCCGCTGAATCGCCTCTGCCGTCGTTCTTGCCATCAAACGAATGCGGGCGGAGGTGATCCGCGCTTTCAACGCACTTTCAGAGATACCAAGCTTTTCGGCAGCGGCGGCGTGACGGTCACCCCCCGCAATGCACCTGAGGGCCTCG
The DNA here is from genome assembly GCA_002256185.1 of Rhodobacteraceae bacterium PARR1. GTDB lineage: Bacteria > Pseudomonadota > Alphaproteobacteria > Rhodobacterales > Rhodobacteraceae > Paragemmobacter. The sequence continues at coordinate 3,815 of NKIT01000101.1, forward strand.
ATCTGCGCTTTGGTCAACTCTTCCGGGGGTTCCGTCATGTCATGGATGCGGAGGATAACCGCCTGCAAATCCGCAACTTCGGTGTCCAGAAACTCACGGTCGGAACGGGCAAATGAGGCAATCGTACGCGACTTGATCGGGCCACAGGCAATCGTGACGCTATAATTCAAGTCGAATTTCCGGGCTTCGCTGAACAGGCCGAAGGGATCGGGAAGCTGTGGGTCGCTCCACCGAATGGAACCGGTGCGGGAAAAACCCCACGCCACGGTCGGGTCGCGCAGGACGAACCCCATCTCGGTGTAGTGATCCAGCCATGCCTGATTGTAAGTTTGAAAGGTGAACAATGGCGAGGTGAAGCGGATGTGCAACGCCACAAAATAGCCCGCCGGTGCCAGCACCGACAGGTTATGCAGTTCAATATCAAGACCCAACCGTACAGACATGTCTTTTTAGCCAGTGAGCGATTCCCTCCTGACTGTAAAGCGCGCTGCGGTTCGTCTCCACCCCTGCTGTGCAAAAGCTTCAACTTAAACGCGACGTTTTTGTGGCGGCACGCGCAAAAGCGAAAGGCCCGCCCCCAACGGGACGGGCCTTTGCGGTTGCCGGACACCGTGGCGTCCGTCGGATCAATCTTCGGCGGCTTCCTCAGCCTCGGTGCGGGCGCGGTCGGCGGCACCTTTGGCGGACGGGTCACGGTCGACGAATTCGATGATGGCCATCGGGGCCATGTCGCCATAACGGAAACCGGCCTTCAGCACGCGGATATAGCCACCAGCGCGGTTCTGGTAGCGCGGGCCGAGGATGGCGAAAAGACGCTCAAGGTGACGGTCTTCTTTCAACTGTGCGCCAGCCTGACGGCGGGCATGCAGGTCGCCACGCTTGGCCAGCGTGATCAGTTTTTCAACGATCGGACGCAGTTCCTTGGCCTTGGGCAGGGTGGTCTTGATCTGTTCGTGTTCGATCAGCGAACCGGCCATGTTGGCGAACATCGCCTTGCGGTGTTCGTGGGTACGGTTCAGCTTACGGTAGCCGCTTGAGTGACGCATGGAAGTCTCCTATCGCGTGTTTTGCTTTGTGTTGCAGAACTTGCGTGAGCCCTGCGTCGTTGGGGCGGAATTGCCCATGTTTTCCTCGGCAGTCCGGGCATTTGTGCGGGGCGCCTTGCGACGCCCCGCGAAAGATCAGAATTGGTCCTCAAACCGCTTGGCCAGATCTTCGATGTTTTCTGGCGGCCAGTCTTCGACTTCCATGCCCAGATGCAGACCCATGCCCGACAGCACTTCCTTGATTTCGTTCAAGGATTTGCGGCCGAAGTTCGGGGTGCGCAGCATCTCGGCTTCGGTTTTCTGGATCAGATCGCCGATGTAGACGATATTGTCGTTCTTCAGGCAGTTGGCCGAACGGACCGAAAGTTCCAGCTCGTCCACTTTCTTCAGCAGCAGCGGGTTGAATTCCAGACCCGCGTCGACTTCGCCCAGCTTGGCCGATTCCGGTTCGTCGAAGTTGACGAAGATCGAAAGCTGGTCCTGCAGGATGCGCGCGGCATAGGCCACGGCATCTTCGGGCGACAGCGCGCCGTTGGTTTCAACCTTCATGGTCAGCTTGTCATAGTCCAGCACCTGACCTTCGCGGGTCGGGGTGACTTCGTAGCTGACTTTTTTCACCGGAGAGAAGATCGCGTCGATGGCGATCAGACCGATCGGCGCATCTTCGGGCTTGTTCTTGTCGGCGGCCACATAGCCTTTGCCGGTGTTCACGGTCAGTTCCATGAACACGTCCGCGCCGTCGTCCAGATGGCAGATCACGTGGTCCTTGTTCAGAACCTCGATCCCGTTGGATTCCGAAATGGCGCCCGCGGTGACGACGCCCGGACCCTTGGCCGAGATCGACAGACGCTTCGGGCCTTCGACTTCCATCTTCAGGCTGACGCCCTTGAGGTTCAGCACGATGTCGGTCACGTCTTCACGGACGCCCGCCACCGAAGAGAACTCATGCAGGACGTTGTCGATCTGCACGCTGGTGATCGCCCCGCCTTGCAGCGAGGACATGAGCACGCGGCGCAGCGCGTTGCCCAGCGTCAGGCCGAAGCCGCGTTCCAGCGGTTCCGCGATGACCGTTGCAACCCGCGCGGGGTCAGCACCGGGCTTCACGACCAACTGGGTCGGCTTGATGATTTCCTGCCAGTTCTTGTGGATCATGCTTTCGCCTCCATACCTGTCCGCTGCCCATGTCCAGTTAGCTGCAGACGCCCGAGGATCAGAAATACGTAAATCGGGCCGCGCCAATGGCACGGCCCGATCCTATGCAACCGCGTCAGACGCGGCGGCGCTTCGGCGGACGGCAGCCGTTGTGTGCCAACGGGGTAACGTCACGGATCGAGGTGATGTTGAAGCCGACAGCAGCCAGCGCGCGCAGCGCCGATTCACGGCCCGACCCCGGACCCTGCACTTCGACTTCCAGCGATTTCACGCCATGTTCCTGTGCCTTGCGGCCCGCATCTTCAGCGGCCATCTGAGCGGCATAGGGCGTCGACTTGCGCGAGCCCTTGAAGCCCATGGTGCCAGCAGACGACCACGAAATGGCGTTGCCCTGCACGTCCGAGATCAGGATTTTGGTGTTGTTGAAGGACGAGTTAACATGCGCCACACCAGTGGCGATGTTCTTGCGTTCCTTCTTTTTCGTACGGGCGGCAGATTTGGTATCGCGTGCCATTGTTCTGCGCTCCCCTTATTTCTTCTTGCCGGCGATGGCTTTGGCCGGGCCCTTGCGGGTACGTGCGTTCGTGTGCGTGCGCTGACCGCGGACCGGGAGGCCCTTACGGTGACGCAGACCACGATAGCAGCCAAGGTCCATCAGACGCTTGATGTTCATCGACACTTCGCGGCGCAGGTCGCCTTCAACCGTGAAGTTGGCGTCGATGTGTTCGCGGATCGCAAGCACTTCGGCGTCGGTCAACTGGTTGACGCGGCGGGCGCGGTCAATGTTCAGGGCCGAGCAGATCAGTTCCGCAGTATGCGAACCGATCCCGGTGATGTAGGTGAGGGCAATCGGTACCCGTTTTTGGGTCGGGATGTTAACGCCAGCAATACGTGCCACGCGTGGTTCCTTTTCGTTGCGGTTCCGTGATGCCGGAACCTTTTTTCACAACTTGACGGTCCAAACGGACCGCCGATTCGATCTGACCGGGAAAGCATCAGAATGACCCGGACGATTCCCTTGCGGGACGCCGTGCTTTATGGGCTTTTCTCCGGCCCGTCAAGGCCGGGAAGCCGTAACTCAGCTTTTGTCAAGAACCTTCGCGATGGCCGCACCGACGGCGTCCATCTCTGCCAAACCATCCACATCGGACAGCATGCTCTTGGCGTAATAATAGCCGATCAAGGGAGAGGTTTTCTTGTAGTATTCCATCAGACGCTGTTTCAGCGCGTCTTCATTGTCATCAGCCCGACGCCGCAGATCATGCGATCCACAGGCATCACACGTGCCGTCAACCTTGGTCGGGCGGGTTTGGTCATGGTAGACTGCACCACACTGGCCGCAGGTGAAACGGCCGGTGATGCGCGCCACAAGCGCCGCATCATCCACCCGCATCTCAATCACCGCGTCCAGACGCTGACCCGTCTTTTCCAGCAGCCGCCCCAGAGCGTCCGCCTGCGGCAGCGTGCGGGGGAAGCCGTCGAAGATGAACCCACCGCCGGAATTGCCGGTGATCTTTTC
>NKIT01000101.1:7541-15650 GCA_002256185.1 Rhodobacteraceae bacterium PARR1
ATCGGTGACAAGCTGCCCCTTTGCCATCACTTCGGCGACGCGGTTGCCCATTTCGGTGCCGCTGGTCTTGGCCTCACGCAGCATGTCGCCAGTGGAAAGCTGGACCATGCCGCGCCCATCGACCAGACGCTTGGCCTGCGTGCCTTTTCCGGCCCCGGGCGGGCCCAGAAGGATGATGTTGACCATAGCCCCCCGCCCCTTCGCTTAGCGCCGTGCCGGCGGACGCGGTGCGCCCGTGCGCTTCTTGCCCCGCAGGTTCGATTTTTCGATCAGGCCTTCATATTGATGCGCCAGAAGGTGCGACTGTATCTGGTTGATCGTGTCCATTGTCACCGACACAACAATCAGCACGGATGTTCCGCCGAAGTAGAAGGGAATGCCCACGTTGGCGATCAGGATTTCCGGCAAGAGGCAGACCGCCGCCAGATAGGCCGCGCCAAGCACCAGAACCCGGTTCACCACATATTCCAGATATTCTTCAGTCTTTTTGCCGGGCTTGATGCCGGGGATCGCGCCACTTTGGTTCTTCAGGTTCTCGGCGACGTCTTCGACTTTGAAGGCGACGTTGAAGGTATAGAAATACGCAAAGAACACGATCATCGCCGTCATCGCAACAAGGTGCAGCGGCTGACCGTAGCCAAGATAGGCCAAAATCGTCGACATCACACCCGTGCCCTGCGAGCCGGTAAAGGTGCCCACGGTGGAGGGCAGCAGCAACAAGGACGAGGCAAAGATTGCCGGGATCACGCCTGCCGGGTTGACCTTGACCGGCAGGTGCGACGACCCGCCGTCATAGACCTTCATACCGACCTGGCGCTTGGGATAGAGGATATGGATCTTGCGCAGCGCGCGTTCCATGAACACGACGAAGGCAATGACCAAGACGACCATCACAAGGATGCCAAGGATCAGCGGCGTGGACAACTGACCGGAACGGCCCTGTTCAAAGAACTGTGCCAAAGCGCGCGGAATTTCCGCAACAATGCCGACGAAGATGATCAGAGAGGTGCCGTTGCCGATGCCCCGCGCCGTGATCTGCTCGCCCAGCCACATCAGGAACATGGTGCCGCCGACCAGCGTGATCACGCAGGCAAGTTTGAAGAACAAGCCCGGATCATGGGCAAGATCGCCGGCTTCAATCGAAACCGCGATACCCCAGGCCTGAAAGATAGCCAGCGCCAAGGTGGCGTAGCGGGTGTATTGGTTGATCTTGCGACGACCCTGCTCGCCCTCTTTCTTCAACTGTTCCAACGCGGGCACCATCGACGACAGAAGCTGCACGATGATCGAAGCCGAGATATACGGCATGATCCCCAATGCGAAGATGCCCATGCGGCTGACCGCGCCACCCGTGAACAGGTTGAGCATGCCGCCCAGCCCCTGCCCCGCGTTGGTCATGAAATCGCGCAGCGCCGCAGCGTCGATCCCCGGCACGGGGATGTATGTCCCAAGGCGGTAAACCATCAACAGGCCGATGGTGAAGAAGATGCGTTGCCGAAGCTCGGTCGCCTTGCCCAAGGCGCCCCAGCTCAGGTTTGCCGCCATTTGCTCCGCAGCAGATGCCATTGCCCAGACTCTTTCATGTGGAAACGCCGCCGAACCGTTTTCCGGGTCCGACGGCGCGGGAAAACTTTGGCTTGATGTAAGCGGTCTGACGACCGCCCACAACCTTTATTCAGCCGCAGCCGCCGTGACAGTCAGCGTGCCGCCAGCTTTGGCAACGGCTTCCACGGCAGCAGCCGAAGCACCGGTGACAGTCAGGGCGATCTTCGAGGTGATCTCACCCTTTGCCAGCACGCGGATACCGTCACGCTTGCGTGCAGTCAGCCCGGCAGCGACCAGCGCGTCTTCGGTGATCTCAGCCGAGATGTCCAACTTGCCAGCGGCAATGAACTTTTCGATCAGGCCAAGGTTGACCACTGCGAATTCCAGACGGTTCGGCTTGGTGAAGCCGCGCTTGGGGAGGCGGCGATACAGCGGCATCTGCCCGCCTTCGTAGCCGCCGATTGCGACGCCCGAACGCGATTTCTGACCCTTGATCCCGCGACCAGCAGTCTTGCCCTTGCCCGAACCCGGACCGCGCGCCACACGCTTTTGCTTTTTGGCAGCGCCGGGATTGTCGTGCAGTTCATTCAATTTCATGTCGCATACTCCAAAGCCGGAATACCCATCCTGCGACGGATGAAGGGCAACGCGGCGTTTCTTTTTGATTCCGTGGCAGGTGGCCACGGGGGGCGTATAGAGCGACTCATCCCGAGGGGCAAGTCGGAAGAGGCGGGCTTTGCGCAAGCCCCGCACACCAAAACGCCCCACTTTTCAGCGGGGCGTCTGTGACTTTGCCGCGGCCCGAAAGCCGCAATGCGCGATCAGCCGCGCTCTTCGATGATTTCCACCAGATGGCGGATCGAGCGGACCATACCACGAACCGAAGGGGTATCTTCCAGTTCACGGGTGCGGTTCATCTTGTTCAGACCCAGACCCTTGAGGGTCGCGGTCTGGACGGCCGGACGGCGGGCAGCCGAGGCCACCTGCTTGACGACAATGGTTTTCTTGGCGGTCATCTATCAGCCCTCCACGACTTCGGCTTCGGGCTTGCGCAGGATCTCCGCAACCTTCTTGCCACGACGCGATGCAACCTGACGCGGCGAGGTTTCGTGCTTGAGGCCGTCGATGGTGGCGCGGATCATGTTGTAGGGGTTGGTCGAGCCGATGGATTTGGCAACGACATCCTGCAGACCCAGCATTTCAAACACGGCGCGCATCGGACCACCGGCGATGATGCCGGTACCGGCAACAGCCGCACGCATCACGACCTTACCGGCGCCATGACGGCCCTCCATGTCGTGGTGCAGGGTGCGCGAGTCTTTCAGCGGGACGCGGATCAGCGAGCGCTTGGCCTGTTCAGTGGCCTTGCGGATCGCTTCCGGCACTTCTTTCGCCTTGCCCTTGCCGAAGCCGACGCGACCACGCTGGTCACCGACAACGACGAGTGCGGCGAAGCCAAAGCGCTTACCACCCTTGACGGTTTTCGACACGCGGTTGATCGCGACCAGACGGTCGGCGAATTCCGGGGTTTCTTCCGGGCGGTTGTCACGACGGTCGTCGCGGCGCTCCCGGCGGTTTTCACGTTCTGCCATGAGGCATTCCTTGCAATGGTGGCGCTGCTATGGCGCCGATAACATCCAATCCTGGTGGGTGCCATGACGGCACCCCCGGATCATCGGGGCGGCACTACAGCACCGCCCACCGGGATCAGAACTTCAGACCACCTTCACGGGCAGCATCGGCCAAAGCCTTGATGCGACCGTGGAAGATGAAGCCGCCACGGTCGAAGTAGCAGGTTTCGACGCCCGCTGCCTTGGCCCGTTCCGCAATCGCAGCGCCGATCTTGGCCGCAGCCTCGACGTTGTTCTTGCCGACGACGCCCAGTTCCTTCTCAAGCGACGAGGCGGATGCGACAGTCACACCCTTCACGTCGTCGATCAACTGGACGCTGATGTTCTTGGAAGACCGATGCACGGACAGACGCAAGCGCCCATTCGACATCGCCTTGATCTTGTTCCGAACGCGCAGGCGGCGCTTGAGGAACAGCTCTCTTTTCGTGTTCGCCATTTTCGCGCCCCTTACTTCTTCTTGCCTTCCTTGCGGAAGATGAACTCACCCTTGTAGCGGATGCCCTTGCCCTTGTAGGGCTCCGGACGCCGCCATTCGCGGATGTTCGCGGCGACCTGCCCGACCAATTGCTGGTCGATGCCTTCCACCACGATTTCGGTCTGCTTCGGGGACGTGACGGTCACGCCCTGCGGCACAGCGAAGTTCACTTCATGCGAGTAGCCCAAAGAAAGCTTCAGGACGTTGCCCGCGACAGCAGCGCGGTAACCCACGCCCTGAATCTCAAGCTCTTTCTTGAAGCCGGTGGTCACGCCTTCCACAAGGTTGGCGACCATCGAGCGGACCATGCCCCATTGCTGGCGGGCGCGCTTGGACGTGCCACGCGGCGTCACCGAAACGGTGGTGCCGTCGATGGTCAGCGTCACATCGTCTCCAGCGGTGAAGTTGCGGGCGCCTTTCGGGCCCTTCACTTCGATGGTCTGGCCCGAAACAGAGGCGCTGACGCCCTTGGGCAGTTCTACGGGTTTCTTGCCGATACGAGACATTCCACCCTCCTCAGAACACGGTGCAAAGCACTTCGCCGCCAACATTGGCCGCGCGTGCATTTGCATCAGACATGACGCCTTTCGGCGTCGAGACGATGGAAACACCCAGACCGTTACGGACGGTCGGGATTTCCTTGACGCTCATGTACACGCGGCGACCGGGCTTCGACACGCGCTTGATTTCGCGGATCACCGGGGTGCCTTCGTAGTACTTGAGCGAGATGACGAGTTCACCCTGACCGTTGTCGGTCGCGTTCTTCTCGTAGCCACGGATGTAGCCTTCGTCCGCCAGTACGTCCAACACCCAGGCGCGCAGCTTGGAAGCCGGCGACGAAACGGTGGACTTACCGCGCTGTTGCGCGTTGCGGATGCGGGTCAGCATATCGCCGAGGGGATCGTTCATCGACATGATCTGACCTCCTTACCAGCTCGACTTCACCATGCCGGGAATCTGACCGAAGGAGGCCAGTTCGCGCAGCATGATCCGCGAGAGTTTGAGCTTACGGTAGTAAGCATGGGGACGGCCCGTCAGCTGGCAGCGGTTGTGCAGCCGGGTGGCGGACGAGTTGCGGGGCATCTCAGCCAGTTTCAGAGTCGCCTTGAAACGCTCTTCAACCGGCTTGGACTGGTCTTCGATCACCGCTTTGAGTGCTGCGCGCTTGGTGGCGTGCTTTGCCACCAGAGCCTGCCGCTTCACTTCGCGGTTCACCATGGATTTTTTTGCCATATCTGGGTTCCTCGCGATCAGGACGTGAAGGGCATGTTGAAGTGCTTCAACAGCGCCTTGGCTTCGACATCGTTCTTGGCATTGGTGCAGATGATGATGTCCATCCCCAGCACTTCGTCCACTTTGTCAAAGTTGATTTCCGGGAACACGATGTGTTCCTTCAGGCCCATCGCGTAGTTGCCACGACCATCAAAGGACGTGCCCTTGACGCCGCGGAAGTCGCGCACGCGGGGCAGAGCCACGTTGATCAGACGGTCAAGGAATTCGTACATCCGGTCGCCGCGCAGCGTGACCTTGCAGCCCAGCGGCATCAGTTCGCGCACGCGGAAGCCAGCGATGGACTTCTTGGCGTGAGTGATGACGGCCTTTTGGCCTGCGATGGCCGACAGTTCTTCGGCAGCGTTTTTCACCTTCTTGGTGTCTTTCACTGCTTCGCCGACGCCCATGTTCAGGACGATCTTGTCCAGACGCGGGATCTGCATGTCGTTCTTGTACGCGAACTCTTCCTTCATCGCGGCACGGATCGTGGTCGCGTAGACGGCTTTCAGGCGCGGGGTGTAAGTGGCTTGGTCGAGCATCAGATCGCCTCCCCAGTGGTCTTGGCGTAACGGACCTTCGCATCGCCTTCCATGCGGAAGCCAACGCGAGTCGCTTTGCCGTTCTTGTCCATCAGGGCAAGGTTCGACAGATCGATCGGCAAGGCCTTGGCCAGACGGCCACCCTGCGATGCTTGCGACTGCTTGGTGTGACGGATGGCGACGTTGACGCCTTCGACCACGGCCTTGTTGTCTTTGGGCATGACCGCAGAGATTTCGCCCTGCTTGCCTTTGTCCTTGCCGGTCAGAACGACGACCTTGTCACCTTTGCGGAGCTTGGCAGCCATCACAGCACCTCCGGAGCGAGCGAGATGATCTTCATGAAGTTCTTGGCACGCAATTCGCGCACGACCGGCCCGAAGATACGGGTGCCGACCGGTTCGCCCTGATTGTTCAGGATGACGGCGGCGTTACGGTCGAAACGGATGGAGGTGCCGTCTTCACGACGGACTTCCTTGGCGGTGCGAACGACGACGGCTTTACGCACGTCCCCTTTTTTCACACGGCCTTTTGGAATCGCTTCCTTGACCGACACCACGATGATGTCGCCCACGGATGCGTAACGGCGGTGCGAACCGCCCAGAACCTTGATGCACTGAACCCGGCGAGCGCCGGAGTTATCAGCAACATCCAGATTGGTCTGCATCTGGATCATTGGGTTACTCCCGACCTTTGGACACCGTCATGATCATAACGGTTCCAGGGTTTCGTTCGGGCCAAACGGAGGGCCGAGGCTTACGCCTCGACGACCACCGTCCAGCGTTTCGTTTTCGAGATCGGCGCACATTCCTCGATGCGGACGGTGTCACCAATCTTGAAGGTGTTGTTGGCGTCGTGAGCCCGATATTTCTTGGACTTGCGGACGGTCTTTTGCAGCAACGGGTGCTTGAAGCGACGCTCGACGAGGACGGTGATCGTCTGCTCGTTCTTGTCCGAGGTCACGACACCTTGCAGGATACGCTTGGGCATTTCGTGGTCCTCTTACTTAGCGGCTTCAGCGGCTTTTTGGGTCAAAACCGTCTTGACGCGGGCAGCGTCACGACGGACGGCACGCATGCGGGCGGTGTTCTCAAGCTGGCCGGTGGCCTGCTGGAAGCGCAGATTGAACGCTTCCTTTTTCAGCGCGACAAGCTGCTCGCGCAGCTGTTCGGGCGTGTTCGATTTCAGTTCTTGGGCCTTCATGGCGCCTCTTCCTTTTCTCAATCACCAGAGGGCCCCTTGCGACAGGGTAACCCTGGGTCCGGTGGATCAATGAATAGCCATCGATTCCGAGTCGCCCCGGAACCGCAGGATGCGTTCCTATAGGGGGCGTGGGGTTTGGGTGCAAGCGGTGATTTGGTCGAGAGACGCAGCGCCAGTTCCTGCTGTTGCCAGCGGGGGTTTCACACCCCCGCACCCCCGTGGGATATTTGGGCAGAGAAAACCGAGGCCGGAGACGAGAAAAGTAAAAACCCCCGCCGTTTCCAGCGGGGGCCTTTTGGCAGCGGTGCGCGTCGCGGCCGACTTACCAGTCTTCTTTTGCGACGATGCGGGTCGTGACCGGCAGTTTCATCGCGCCCAGACGCAGAGCTTCACGCGCGATGATCTCGGACACGCCGTCGATCTCGAACATGATGCGGCCGGGTTTGACCTTGGCTGCCCAGTAGTCGGTCGAGCCTTTGCCTTTACCCATACGCACTTCGGTCGGCTTGGACGAGACCGGGACATCCGGGAAAATCCGGATCCAGACACGGCCTTGACGCTTCATGTGGCGAGTGATCGCGCGGCGGGCCGCTTCGATCTGACGCGCGGTCACACGCTCGGGTTCCGTGGCCTTCAGGGCAAAGGAGCCGAAGTTCAGCAGGAAGCCGCCCTTCGCCTCGCCGTGGATACGGCCCTTGTGCTGTTTGCGGAACTTAGTCCGTTTCGGTTGCAGCATTCTTCCCTACTCCCTTACGCGCGTTCGCGGTCACGGCGTGGAGCGCGCGGGGCGGCCCCTTCCTGCGACTCAGCCTGACGACGGTCATGCGCCTGCGGATCATGCTCAAGGATCTCGCCCTTGAAGATCCACACCTTCACACCGATGATCCCGTACGGGGTTTCGGCTTCCGACAAGGCATAGTCGATGTCGGCGCGCAGGGTGTGCAGCGGCACGCGGCCTTCACGGTACCATTCGGTCCGCGCGATTTCCGCGCCACCCAGACGGCCCGAGACGTTCACGCGGATACCCAGTGCACCGATCCGCATCGCGTTCTGCACGCCACGCTTCATGGCGCGGCGGAAGGACACGCGGCGTTCCATCTGCTGGGCGATCGACTCGGCCACCAGTTGGGCATCAAGTTCCGGCTTGCGGACTTCTACGATGTTCAGGTGCAGTTCGGACTTCGTGAACACCGACAGCTTCTTGCGAAGACCTTCGATGTCAGCGCCCTTTTTGCCGATGATCACGCCCGGACGCGCCGTGTGAATGGTCACACGGCACTTTTTGTGGGGGCGCTCGATGATCACGCGGCTGATGCCAGCCTGCTTGCATTCCTCATGGATGAATTCACGCATCTTGAGGTCTTCAAGCAGCAGGTTGCCGTAGTCTTTCGACTCAGCGAACCAGCGGCTGTCCCAGGTCCGGTTGACCTGAAGACGCATCCCAATC
>NKIT01000276.1 GCA_002256185.1 Rhodobacteraceae bacterium PARR1
TGGCGTGTGCGGGCAGTTGATCGACAGCACGGCCATCCGCTCGACCATCTGGTCGAGGGATTCCCAATAGGTCGCCTCAAGCTGGTCTTCGACTTCGGGGCGCAGGCGGCGGCGGTTGTGGTAGTGGATCTGCATGCCGAAGACGCGGGCGCGGCGGGCGATGGCCTGACCGATGCGGCCCATGCCAAGGATGCCCAGACGCCGCCCGGCGATGCGCCCGCCCAGCATCGCCATGGGAGACCAGCCCTGCCATTCGCCCTGTTGCATGGTGGCGATGCCTTCGGGGATGCGGCGGGTGACGCCAAGGATCAGCGCCATGGTCATGTCGGCGGTGTCTTCTGTCACCACGCCGGGGGTATTGGACACGAGGATGCCGCGCTGGCGGGCGGTGGCGACGTCGATATGGTCCACCCCCGCGCCATAATTGGCGATCAGTTTCAGCTTGTCACCCGCCTGCCCGATCAGGGCGGCGTCGATCTGGTCGGTCAGGTTCGGCACGATCACATCGGCGCGGCGCAGGGCGGCGGCGAGTTCGTCGCGGCTCATGGCGGTGTCGGGGTCACGCAGTTCGACGTCGAAGAGTTCCTTCATCCGGGTTTCCACCGGCTCTGGCAACCGTCGCGTCACGACAACAGTCAGGCGTTGCGCGGGCATTCTCTCCTCCGTCCACTTCCAAATCCGTTCCCGTTCCGGCAAAGTGACCTCAAGCGTGACGGGGCACAAGGTCTGATGAGGATCGGGGCCTGACACGCCCAGAGGCAAAGGGTTCCCCCATGCCCCCGCCAGAGGCGGCAGGGCGGGACACGACCAAGGGCACAGCCCCGGCGCAACCGTGCAGGGCAGGACAGGCGGGACGATATCAGCGACGCCGGCCGGCTGAAGCGTCTGGCCTGGCGCCGTGGAAGCGTGGCGAAAATGAAGGCGCAGTTTGACCGCTCAAAGCTGTCGGCCACCGCCCAGGCCAATTA
>NKIT01000102.1 GCA_002256185.1 Rhodobacteraceae bacterium PARR1
GCAGTTGCGCGAACATATGCAGTTTGAAATCAAGCACCTGCACGAAAGCCTTGGCATCACGGTCGTCTATGTGACCCACGATCAGGGCGAGGCGCTGACGATGTCGGACCGCATCGCCGTGTTCAACGATGGGCGCATCCAGCAGCTTGCCCCGCCCTCTGACCTGTATGAACGCCCCGACAACAGCTTTGTTGCGCAGTTCATTGGGGAAAATAACCGTCTGGAAGGCACGGTAGAAGAAATCCGCGACGGTCGCGCCTTGGTGCGTCTGAACACGGGCGAATTGATCGACGCCACCCCGGTGAACGTGTCCGCCAAGGGCCAGAAAACGCTGGTGTCGATCCGCCCTGAACGGGTGGAGTTCAAGCCCGACCTTCTGTCCCCCGACGCCCATATGATCGAGGCCGAGGTGGTTGAGGTCATTTACATGGGCGACCTGTTCCGCACTGTCCTGAAGGTGGCGGGCAGTGATGATTTCGTGATCAAAAGCCGCAACACCCTAGGTCAGCGCGTGCTGACCCCCGGCGAAAAGATCAAGATCGGCTGGGCACCTTCTGACGCGCGCGCGCTGGACCCGGTTTGACGCAATAGTCTTGCCGCAGTGCGGCAGGCTGGAAGAAACCGCCCAAATGGCGGGAAGAACAACAACAAAACAGCAACATGGGAGCTGACGAATGAAAAGACTGCTGATCCTTTCCACTGCCCTGACCGGCTTGGCCTTTTCGGCCTCGGCACAGGAACTGACCGTGATGTCCTGGGGTGGTGCCTATGGCGAAGCCCAGACCGAAGCGCATGTGAAGCCGTGGGCAGCGGCATCGGGCTTTGCCGCCAAGATGACCGACAGCGACAACCCGGCGACCCCGGTGAAGGCCATGGTCGAAGCGGGCAACGTCACGGTTGACGTCGTCTCGATCGAATATGCCGACGCGATCCGTCTGTGCGACGAAGGCATGCTGGAGCCGATCGACGTCGCCGCTCTGCCCGCCGGTGCTGATGGCACCGCAGCTGCGGACGACTTCCTTGCTGGCGCTGTCACCGAATGCGCGGTGTCGACCGACATCTGGTCGAACGTCTTCGCCTATGACACCACCAAGATCACCGGCACCGTCCCGACCACCGCCGCTGACTTCTTTGACCTGACCAAGTTCCCCGGCAAGCGCGGCCTGAAGAAGGGCCCGAAAGCCGTTCTGGAATTCGCGCTGATCGCCGATGGCGTGCCGGTTGGCGAAGTCTACAACGTGCTGGGCACCCCCGAAGGCGTGGACCGCGCTTTCGCCAAGCTCGACACCATCAAGGCAGACGTTGTGTGGTGGGAAGCTGGCTCGCAAGCGCCGCAACTGCTGGCAGATGGCGAAGTCGCAATGACCACCGCCTATAATGGCCGTATCTTCAACGCCGCCATCGCCGAGAACAAGCCGTTCGAGATCGTCTGGGACGGCCAGATCTACGAAAACGAAATGTATGCGATCCCGAAGGGCGCGCCGAACAAAGACAAGGCGCTGGAATTCATCGCTTACGCCACCTCGACCGAAGGTCTGCGCGCACAGGCGACCTACATCTCCTACGGCCCGGCGCGTAAGTCGGCCCTGAAGGAAGAACTGGTCTACAAGGACGGCAAGACCGTCATGGGTCCGCACCTGCCGACCGCCCCGGAAAACATGGGCAACGCGCTGGAAACCTCGGCCGACTTCTGGGTTGACCGGAACGCCGAGTTGAACGAGCGCTTCAACGCTTGGCTCGCCCAGTGATCTGACTGACGGGGGCGCGGGACAATCCGCGCCCCCATTCTCTTTCCGACGGACCGGACCGATGGCCGATGTGACCGCTGCTGCCCAGACTGCGCCCCTTTTGACCACAGCCGATGGGCGCCCGCTGAAAACCGCGCTTGCGGCGGCGCAATCAAGGGCCAAGCGCCGTGCCTTCCTGTTGGTGGCACCGCTTTTGGCCTTTGTCGTGCTGACCTTCATCGTGCCCATCGGGCAGATGCTTGACCGGTCTTTCCACCATGACGGTTTTTCCTCCAACGCCCCGGCGACGGTGGCGTGGTTCGCGGCGAATCCCGAAGGCACCGCCCCCGATGAGGCCGCCTTTGCTGCGCTGGCTGCGGATATGAAGCTGATGAAAGACAACAAGACGGCGGGTGAGGCCGGGACGCGGGTGAACTACACCCTGTCCGAGACGCGCTCGCTGATCACCAAGACCGCGCGCAATGCCGATGATCTGGCCCCGCCGTTCGCAGCGGCCTTTCTGGCCATTGACGACCGTTGGGACGATCCGGCGGTGTGGCAGGCGATGCGGTCCTCGGCCAGCGCCTATACGGCGGATTTCTACCTGTCGGCGCTGGACCTTGAGCGCGCCGATGACGGCAGCATCAAGCGTGTCTCCGAAGAGGGGCGGATCTACGTCTATCTTTTCGTCAAGACCTTCGTAGTCTCGGCCATCATCACGGTGATCTGCCTTCTCTTGGCCTTTCCGGTGGCGCATCTTCTGGCGACCTTGCCGATGGCCAAGGCGAACCTGTTGATGATCCTTGTGCTTTTGCCGTTCTGGACCTCTCTTCTGGTGCGGACGACAAGCTGGATCGTTCTGTTGCAGGGCGAGGGGGTGGTGAATGACATCCTGATTTCATTGGGCTTCATCACTGATGATGGCCGGTTGAAGATGATCTACAACCAGACCGGCACGATCATCGTAATGACCCATGTGCTGCTGCCTTTCATGATCTTGCCGCTCTATTCCGTGATGCGGGTGATCCCGCCCAGCTATGCCCGCGCCGCCCGGTCTTTGGGCGCAACAAGCTGGACCACCTTCCGCCGGATTTACCTGCCGCAGACGCTGCCGGGGATCGGGGCGGGGTCGCTTTTGGTATTTATCCTTGCGGTTGGCTATTTCATCACGCCCGCGCTGGTGGGCGGGGCAGATGGGCAGTTGATCTCGAACCTGATCGACTTCCACATGAAGAATTCGAACTGGTCGATGGCGGCGGCGCTGTCGGCGATGCTGCTGGCGGGGGTTCTGGTGCTCTATTGGCTCTATGACCGTCTGATCGGCATCGACAATCTGAAACTCGGCTAAGGAACGCGACATGGCCCTGCCCATCTATGCAAGCCCGCTGGAGCGTCTCTGGCACTACACCTACATCGTGCTCTGCACCGCGATCTTCGTGTTCCTGATTGCGCCGATCCTTGTGGTGATCCCGCTGTCGTTCAACGCGGAACCCTATTTCACCTTTACCGAGGCGATGCTGCACTTTGATCCGGTCGGCTATTCGATCCGCTGGTATGACGCGCTGCTGACGCTGGGGATGCAGGCCCCGGACGGGATCCGCGACAATGCGTGGTGGACGGACATGTGGGAAAACGCCACATGGGTCCGGGCGGCGAAGAATTCGATCATCATCGGCTTCTGGTCGACCATCCTTGCCACCGTGCTGGGCACGCTGGCGGCCCTTGGGCTGTCGCGGCCGGAAATGCCCTATCGGCGTCTGGTGATGGCGATCCTGATCAGCCCGATGATCGTGCCGATCATCATCATCGCGACGGGGTTGTTCTTCTTCTACTCGAACCCCTGTTCGATCCTTGGCTTTCAATGCGGACGCCTGACCAGCACCTATCTGGGCGTTATCCTTGCGCATACGACGCTGGGCATTCCCTTTGTCATCATCACTGTGACGGCCACCTTGTCGGGGTTTGACCAAAGCCTGATCCGCGCCTCGGCGTCGCTGGGGGCCAGCCCGCGCGTGACGTTCTTCAAGGTCATCATGCCGCTGATCCTGCCGGGCGTGGTGTCGGGCGCGCTGTTCGCTTTCGTGACGTCGTTTGACGAGGTGGTTGCGGTGCTGTTCATCGCCGGACCCGACCAGCAGACCATCCCGCGCCAGATGTGGAACGGCATCCGCGAGGCGATCTCGCCCGCCATTCTGGCGGTGGCGACGATCCTTGTGGTGATCTCGATTGCACTGCTGGCCACTGTCGAATTGCTGCGGCGGCGGAGCGAGCGTTTGCGCGGTGTCGCCCCGCACTGAGGGGTCTGCGTTCAGGGATAGGGCAAAGGGCGGGGCGATAGCCTCGCCTTTTTTCATTTGGAGGCACATCATTCGCGCGGGGCAAGTGACCCGCGCGTGTCACTACGGCTGAGCATGCCCGCCCGTGCTGCCCCAGCACGGGCCGCGCCCGCCCTGCGGGGGGCGGGCGCGATAAATCGCACCCGCCGGGCGGTCACGACCCATGCCTGATGCGTCAAGACTGCCGATCACCCCTTGCGGCTTCGTTGCCTCAGCCGCAATCGGACCGCTGGAAACGTCCACAGGACGTTTCCCTGTCGGTCCTCTGATGCCCCCCTCACGGCAGGATATGCAGCCAAGCCCAGATGGTGCCGATGCTCAGCGCAGTGGCGATCAGAACGGTCGAGGCTGCGACCCTCTTTCCCACGCCGTAGAAGTTGGCAAAGACAAAGGCATTCACCCCCGGTGCCATCGCCGCCGTCATCACGGCCGAGCGCAGCCCCGGCACGGGCAGGTCCAGCACAAAGCGCCCCATCAGATAGGTCAGCCCCGGATGCACGACCAGCGAGCAGGCGCACAGCACCGCGATGATGCGAAAATCCCCGTCCGGGCGATAGCGCACCAAGACCCCGCCCAGACCGAACAGCGCCGTGGGGATCGCCGTTGTCGCCACCATCTGCACGCCCGAAAGCAAAGACCCCGGCAAGGGCAAGCCCGTCAGCTTGACCACAAAGCCACAGGTGATGCCGAAGACCAAAGGCTGCGTCAGGATCGTGCGCCCGATCTGCAGTGCCAAAGCCCCCCGCGCCATGCCTTGGCCGCGCGCCTTGGCCCATTCCATCAGCGCAATGCCAAAGCCGTAGAACAGCGGCGAGTGCATGGCGATGATGGCGAAATTGCCCGCCAAAGCCTCGGTCCCATAGGCGCGTTCGGTGATCGGCACGCCCAGCAGCAACGAGTTGGAAAACAGCGCCACAAAGCCGATGGCGACGGAATCGGTCAAAGGCCGGTCAAAAGCCAGATGCGCGGCGAAGAAGGCGATGAAGAAACTGACAAAGGCCGAAGAGTAAAAGGCCAGCAAAAGCGCCGGTTGAAAGGCGGCGGCAAGGTCCAGCTTGATGATCGAGGTGAACAGCAGCACGGGGGCCGCAAAGTTCTGCGCGTAGCGCATGATCCCGTCGATCACCGTATCGTCAAACAGCTTCACCCGCCGCGCCACATAGCCAAAGCCGATGACGACAAAGACCGGAAGGATAACCTCAAGCAGGGCTTCCATCGGCTTAGGCTGTCAGGTCGTAGGTAACTTGCATGCCGTCAAAGGCGGGCCGGATATGGTCGGGCAGTTCGGCACAAAGCGTGTCATGGTCAAGATCGACGTGCATATTGGTCAGCACGGCGCGGGCAGGGGCCGCGCGGGCGATCCATTCCAAGGTCATCTCAAGATGGGCATGCGTCGGATGCGGCTTGCGGCGCAGGGCGTCGACGATCCAGCAGTCCAAGCCGTCCAGATGCGGCCAGCTTTCCGCAGGGATCGCCACGGCATCGGGCAGATAGGCCAGATTGGCGATGCGGAAGCCCAACGCCTCCATGCTGCCGTGATCGGCGGTAAAGGGGGTCAGCGTGACCTCGCCCCCCGCGCCGGTGATGGTGACGGGACCACGGATGGTGTGCAGATCAAGGGTCGGCGGGTAGGGCGATCCTTCGGGCTGCACAAAGGCATAGCCGAACCGCGACACCAACGCCTCTTGCGTCGGGGCATCGGCCCAGACCGGCAGGCGGCGGCGCAGGTTGAAGACGATCTGGCGCAGGTCGTCGATGCCGTGGACATGATCGGCATGCGAGTGGGTATAGACCACGGCATCCACATGCCCCACCTGCGCGTCGAGGAGTTGCTCGCGCATGTCGGGGCTGGTGTCGATCAGGACGGTGGTGGTCCCGTTGTCCGTGATCCGTTCGATCAGCATCGAACAGCGGCGGCGGCGGTTCTTCGGGTTCTTGGGGTCACAATCGCCCCAATCATTGCCGATGCGCGGCACGCCGCCCGATGATCCGCAGCCAAGGATGGTGAAACGCAAGGTATCCATCATGCCGCCTGTGCCTGACGCGCGGCCTTGGTGAACAGGCGGTCAAAGTTGGCGCTGGTTTGCGCGGCGAATTCAGCTTCGGTCATCCTAAACAGACCCGCGCCGGTCTTGGCGGTAAAGGCGGTATAGGCCGGTTCATTGCGTTTGCCGCGATGCGGGATCGGGGCGAGATAGGGGCTGTCGGTTTCCAACAGGATGCGCTCCACTGGGGCGGCGGCGAAAATGTCGCGGAGTTCCTGCGATTTGGGAAAGGTCGCGATGCCCGACATCGACAGGTAAAACCCCAAGTCCAACGCCGCCTGCGCCAATGCGGCGCTGGACGAAAAGCAATGCATAACGCAGGTATAGGGGCGTTCCTTGAAGCCTTCGGTCAGGATCGCGGCCATATCCTCATCCGCAGCACGGGCGTGGATGATCAAGGGCAGGCCGGTTTCCTGCGCGGCGGTGATGTGCAGACGCAGCGATACCTTCTGCACCTCGGCTGAGTCCGCCGTGTAGTGGTAATCCAGACCTGACTCACCAATCCCCACGAATTTCGGATGCCGCGCGAGGGCGACAAGCTGATCCACCGTCGCCATCGGCTCTTCCGCCGCGCTCATCGGGTGGGTGCCTGCGGCGTAGAACACGCCGTCATGCGCCTCGGCAATCGCGCGCACTGTGGGCTCATTGCGCAAACGGGTGCAGATCGTCACCATGCGGGTGACGCCCGCCGCACGCGCGCGGGCCAGCAGGTCCGGCAGTTCGCCGTTGAAATCCGGAAAATCCAGATGGCAATGGCTGTCGACAATCTCGGGCGGTGTGGGGGTCATTGCTCACCTGTGGGCGAGCGATCCCGCCGTCTCTTCAAGCTTCAGCACCATATCCATGAGAAGGGCGGCAGGGTCAAGGTTGACCGCCTTGCCACGCCGTGCCCGTTGCGACAGCGATTGCGCCAGTTCCGCCCAAGACTGCGCGGCCATCGGGTGATTGGACAGGCGCGTGATCAGATCGGCCTCGCCTTTCGCCGCCTCAATCGGCAGTTGGCGCAGGGCGGCGGCACGGGCCAGACGCGCGAGGAACAGGTCCAGAAGCGTGACGACCAGATCAAACCGCGCTTCACCGGCCTTGCCTGCGGCACTTTCGGCAATCGCCAGCGCGCGGGCGCGGTCCAGACGGGGCAGGGTGCCGAGCAGGGCAATAAGCTGGCCGTACAGCGGCAAACCATCGAGGTTGGTCAGACGAAACGCCTCACCCACTGACCCGCCAGCGAGTTCAGCCAAAGCGGCGGCTTCGTCGGGCGCGGTCTCGCCCCCTGCCTGGGTCAAAGCATCGGCCAGATCGGCAGGCGACAGCGGCGTCAGGCGCAATTCGCGGCAGCGCGAGCGGATGGTGGGCAACAAGCGAAACGGTTGATGCGAGATCAGGAAAAACGTCACATTCGCCGGGGGTTCTTCGAGGATCTTCAGAACCGCGTTTGACGCATTCGGGTTCATCTCATCGGCGCAATCAAGGATCACCGCCCGCCGCCCGCCATCAACAGAGGACAGGTTCAGGAAGTTCTTCAACTCCCGCACCTCATCGACCCGGATCACGTTCGAAAGCGCGGTTTCCTTTTCATTCAACCCCCGCCGGACGAGACAACGCCGTGGTTCGGCCAGTGCCCGCATATGCCGCGCCACAGGGTGATCGGCTGCGATGTCCAACGAGGTTGGCGGCGGCGGTGCGCCGAACATGCCGCCATCGTCCATCGGGGTGGCCAGCAGGAATCGCGCCAGTTTCCACGCCAGCGTCGCCTTGCCCACCCCGCGCGGGCCGGTGATCAGCCAGCCGTGATGCAAACGGCCCGAGGTGAAGGCGCGCAAAAACTCGGCCTCCGCAGCGTGATGGCCGAACACCTGCATCGTCTCGCGCGGGTGGGGGGCACCTTCGATGCGGTCGGGTTCGGGAATGTCGGGATCGGCGGCCATCCTCAGCCGATCCGCGCCAGAACGGTGGTCAGGATGTCGGCGGCCACAGCATCCGCGTCCCGCGCGCCGTCGATCACGGCAAAGCGCGGGGTGCGCGCGGCGAGGTCGAGGAAACCCGCCCGCATCTGTGCTTGTGTGGCCAGACCCATATCTTCAAACCGCATCTCATCGCCGGCGCGGGCCTGCGCGCGGGCCAGACCGACGGCGGGGTCAATGTCCACCAGCAGGGTCAGGTCAGGCTCCGTCCCGATCATCAATTCGTGCAGGCGGTCCACCGTATCGCGCAGGGCCGGGGCGCGCAGACCCTGATACATGCGGGTGGAATCGGCGAACCGGTCGGTGATGACGACTTCCCCCCGCGACAATGCAGGGCGGATCGTCTTTTCCAGATGATCCCGCCGCGCGGCAGTGAACAGGAGGATTTCGGTTTCCGGCGACCAGCGGTCAGGATCGCCCGTCAGGACCAGACGGCGAATATCCTCGGCCCCCGGACTGCCGCCGGGTTCACGCGTCAGTGTCACCGCGTGGCCGCGTGCTCGCAAGCTGTCCGCCAGACGGCGGGCTTGGGTGGATTTGCCCGATCCGTCAATGCCTTCGAAGGACAGGAAAATTCCTTGCGATCCCATCACGACGCAGGGTCTGCGGCGGCATCCGTCCCGCCGGTCAGTGGCGCGACATAGACATCCCACAACCGCACGGCGGCGGTGGACAGCCGGGTGCCAAAGCCCCCGCGCGGCACATCCGCCTCGGCGACAAGCGGCACGCGGGCATCGGGCAGGTCAGGGACATGCACGATCAATTCGGCCACTTGCTGACCCTTGGCGATGGGCGCGGTCAAGGGGCCAGTATAGATCACCTCAGCGGTCATGCCTTCTTGCACCTGCGCGGGAACCAAGAGGCGCACGTCCGCTGCCGGGACCAGTCCGACAGATTTTTCCGCCCCCATCCAGACATCCGCCACCGCAACCCGTTCCCCGGATTTGGCCACGGTCTTTTGCGCGAATTGGCGAAAGGCCCAGTTCACGATAGCCTCGGATTCTTCTGCACGGTCCTTGTCAGAGGCAAGGCCAGAGATGGCAAAGATCACCCGACGGTCGCCCATCAGAGCCGATCCAACCAGACCATAGCCCGCCTCAGAGGTATGCCCGGTCTTGAGCCCGTCCGCCTTCCAATCCGCCGCCGCGATCTTCAACAGCGGGTTGCGGTTGTTGGCATTGGCCGGGGCGCGGTCTTTGTAGTTGAACTGCGTCTCGGCAAAGATCGGGTAGTATTCCGGGAACTCCTCAATCAGCCGTTTTCCAAGGATGCCGAGATCGCGCATCGACATCCGCTGCACCGGGTCCGGCCAGCCCGAGGAGTTGCGAAACAGCGAATGCGTCAGCCCGATGGCCTTGCCCCGTTCCGTCATCAGCGCGGCAAAGGCTTCTTCCGTGCCCGACAGTCCTTCGGCCACCACCACGCAGGCATCGTTGCCCGAATTGATGATCATGCCGTGGATCAAGTCTTCCACTGTGGGGCGGTCATTTTCCTGCAGATACATCGTGGACCCGCCGCGCCGCGTCATTTCCGTCGCGCGTGACGACACGGCAAAGGTCGTGTCCATCGTCACCCGACCATCGCGCAGCGCCTCAAACAGCATGTTGATGGTCATCAGTTTGGACATCGACGCAGGTGGCACCGGCAGATCGGCGTTCTTGTCCATCAGCACGGTCTGGGTGGTCATGTCATAGACCCAAGCCGCCGTCGCCCGCGTCTCAAAGGCGCGGACGGGCAGGGCGGCAAGCATCAGACCACAGGCCAGAACCAAAATTCGGCGCAGTCGAAGGTGCATCGGTCCTGTCCTTTCGTCGATTCCCATAGGCCTGTTAGCGCATCACCGCGACAGAAGGTAGGCGTCTGCAAAGCCCAGACCCTTCACCTTGTCGAGAAACGCCTTGCCCGCACCGCTGCCAGAGGCGGTCACGCTCCAATAGGCCTTGCCCTTGGCCTCACCCTCGCGGATGGTGGCGGCGATACCGGCCTTCTTGAGTTGGTCAACCGCACGCTGGGCATTCGCCTTGACCGAGAAGATGCCGATCTGGACCCGCGTGCCGCCCTCTGTCGCTGCAGGTACTGCGGCGGGTGCGGCGGCGGGCTTCGGGGCAGCGGTCAGCGGGGCGGGGGCATTGGGCACGACCGGCGCGGGGGCCGAGGCTGCGGGCTTGGCTGCCGCTTCCGCACGATTGATCGCGGCCGCGGCGCTGGCTGTCGCGGTTCCGCTGGCCGGTGAGGCAGCCGTGGCAGCGCCATCCAGCGACGTGGTCGCCACCGCCTCATTGGCGTCAAGGATCGGGCGGGTGGCATCGGGGGCCTCAACCGTGACTTCCTCGCGCCGCAGGGCGGTCACGCTGATCGTGGCGGGCTGACCTGCGACCAGACCCAGCGCTGCGGCTGCGTCAGACGAGATTTGCAGCGGCGGGCCGGGATTGAACGCCTCACGCTTGAACAGGGCGCCGATGACGAATTTGCCGCTGGCCGGATTGCGCAGGATCACCCGTTCCGGGTCCGTGGCCTTTTCCGATGCAACCCAGACCCCGCCAAGCGAGGGCCGACCGTCCCACAGCGCACTGTCCGTGACGTTGAAGATGTCCGGCGCTTCGACATCGCGGTCCACCAATTTGGTCGACCGCGCGGTTGCCGTGGCCGCCGTCGTGGCCCCATCAGTCGGAGCCGCCGCCCCGCCCATCTGGCATCCTGCCAAGGCAACGGCTGTCAGCCCTGCCAGCGCAACGCGCGCGAATACTTGTCCTGCCATATCCTGCCCCATCTTCCGGCGCGGAGTGCCCGCGCTGTTGACGCCCATTCGGCACCCCGTGCCGGGCGTTGGTTTGCCTGCCTCTGCTGCGGCGCATCCGGCACATCGCTGCCCCGTCACCCCGTTCTGCCGCATAGTATACAAGGCCGAACCGCCTGTGGAAAGGGCGGCGTGCCACCGCCCAATCCGCGCCGAAACCAAGAGGCGCTGCCTCAGGCTGCGCGGACGTCTTCATTCCGCGCAGGGCTTCGACCCTCGGATGCCGGAGTTCCAAGTCCGTTTCGCCATCCGCAATGGCTTCACTTCATTCCGAACGCCCTTTTCAGACGTCGCAGGACAGGTCGTTCGGCAGAGAGGATGCGCTGCCCGTCACCAGATTTTCGCAACAGGGCAAATCAAATGGTCCGATGCTCAGTGACTTGCCGCTATGTTGTCGACGATGGCGTGCCGAAACCACTCAGTTCTCTGGGCTGCCATTGGGTCATCCAGCGCCGCAGCAAACCGGTGGAGAGGCTTCGTGCGATTTGGCGGGGGTGAGTGGCCTAGAAGCCAAAGGCCGCTGCACCGGCTCTTTCCTGACGCATCCCCGGCCCCCAGCAAACCTGTTCGTTGCCGCTGCGATGAGGCGTCCTACAGAAAAGTGCGTTTGAACTTTTTTGGTGTGGCCGCCGTGAGAAGGATGCCGGTGCCATGATGATGGATGCCAAGGCCCACCGAACCAAGACAGTGTAGACCGATCAGATCATCGACATGGGGTGCCTAGGCTCCGACTGAGCAGAACCTCAAGTAGGTCAGATTTGGTGCGTCATCCTGACCATAGGGGGATGGCACCGGGGTGCCGTCAGCAGAATGCGATCAAATTGAAAGAGGTGGGGTCTGTTTCTGTCGCCTAGTCCCGTCATATGTGAAACCTATCAGCAGACAATTGTCAAACTGATGACATCAAGGTGTGGCCTCTCTTGCGGCCCCTCACGCTCCCTACGTCTATTAACTAACTATGTTCCGCAGTTTTGCCGTGAGGTGGCGTGGCCGATCTAGCCGTCGGGTTCCTGTCGGTTTGGTTGCGACGCCTTTGCCGCACCGTCGGAACACCGCTTCAGCTTCCGGATCGACGCGAGACTATCAGGTGACTGTGGGTGGTGGCTTGGCCGAGTTCTGCCGCCCCTCATCGTCAGGTCAGGATCAACGACATTCGTTCGCAACCAACCCACGCGACAGGGTCTTCGCTATCGGGGAGCTATTTATGGAACTTGTCCCAAAATCCTGAAATTCACTAACAATTTCAACGATATATGGCGGAGAGGGTGGGATTCGAACCCACGGTAGGCTTGCACCTACTCCGGTTTTCGAGACCGGCGCGATCGACCACTCCGCCACCTCTCCGCGCTTAGGGGGTCGTCTGAGGCGGCGGTCTAGCCGGGGATTCGGCGGCGTGCAAGCCCGTTTTCAAAGGTTTGGACAGGAAAATGCGTTCCCCCTCCGAATGGGGGTGCAAGTCACCGACTTTGTTTGCGCAGTCGGGTGAAGGGTTCGGTGGGTTGCGCCGGACAACTGGCGTCTGGCCATGACGCGATGCCGCAATGCTTGCTGGCTGCTTGGCAATTGGGGTGCCGAGGATTAGCTATGAAGATGCGCGGCATCTGGCACAGTGTTGTGCCATGGTTTTGGCGGTTGGTTGCAGGTAAAAAGGCACGGGCTGTTGATTTGCCTGCGTCAGGCTTGGGCCCAGATATGGTCATTGGCGCGGAACTTAGGGCGCAAGCCGGGCTTGCGGAAGGAGAAGACAGATGTTCAAGGACAGGATCGACCGGGCCGAACCCACGCCTGCGCGGGACGCGCTGCGCATGTCTCGTGTCTTGGCGGCGACCTTGATGCTGTCGATGCCGCTGTCGATGCAGCCACTGCAGGCGCAAACCACCTCGCCGCAGACATCTGAATCCGTACACTTGGCCGATACCGGGGTTCTGGCCTTGGCAGACGCGATGCAGATCAAAAAGATCATCGCGGTGATGCGCGAAGAAGGGCTGGACTACGCCAAGACGCTGCAAGAGGACATGTTCCCGGGTGCCGGCAATCGCGGCTGGATCGCCGAAGTTGAGGGCATTTACGACCCCGACCGGATGAGCCGCGAGTTCGAGGCGGCGCTGTCCTTAGCCTTGGCAGGAAATCCGGGGCTTGAGGCCATGACAGACTTCATGGGCGGGGTGTTCGGCAATCGGGTGATCGGGCTGGAACTGGCTGCGCGCAAGGCTTTGCTGGACCCCGCCGCCGAAGACGCCGCCCGTGTGGCATGGCTGAAACTGGAGGATGAGGACGGCACGCGCGCGCAGCAGATCGAACGCTTCGTGGCCGTCAATGATCTTCTGGACAGCAATGTGACGGGGGCGATGAACAGCAACATCGCCTTTTACCGTGGGCTGATGGCCGCTGCCCCCGCCGGGATGGACATGACCGAAGATGACATCCTGGCCAGCGTGTCCGATCAGCAGGCCCAGATCGAGGCCGACACGGCGGATTGGCTTTATCCTTATCTGACGCTGGCCTATCAGCCGCTGACCGATGCCGAACTGGACGATTATGTTGCCTTTTCGGAGTCGGCCCCCGGCAAGGACATGAACCGCGCGCTCTTTGCTGCCTTTGCAGCCATGTTTGACCGGCTGTCCTACGATCTTGGCGTCGCTGCGGGGCGGCGGATGCAGGGGCAGGACATCTGATTTTGGTCTTGCGGCGGCCCCATGGCGCCACTTGACAGCTTGTCCCCCGTGATGGATAAGCCCCCATCCCGGCGAGGCGCGAGTCTGGCCGGGCTTTCGTTTTATGACGTCCCACGGGGGCGCGCTGTCCGAAGGCGGGGCCGAAAGGTTCCACGAACACCCGGCAACGGGGGCCGCAGGGCGCGGATACAAGGAAGGAAAGACCCATGTTTGCGGTCCTCAAGACCGGTGGCAAGCAGTACAAAGTGCAGGCGGGTGACGTTCTGCGCGTTGAAAAGCTGGCCGCCAATGCTGGTGACAAGATCCAGTTCAACGAGATTCTGATGGTTGGCGGCGAAACCGTCACCCTCGGCGTGCCGACTGTGGCTGGCGCGGGCGTCGTCGCCGAAGTGATCGACCAGATCAAAGGCGAAAAGACGATCCACTACGTCAAGCGCCGTCGTAAGCACAGCTCGCAGCGCACCAAGGGTCACCGTCAGCACCTGACGCTGGTTCGCGTGACCGAAGTTCTGGCCTCGGGCGCAGAAACCTCGGGCATCGCTGCTGCGACCGGCACCGCCGATGCGCGTCGCGCGTTGCACAATGCCGCTGCCGCCCCGGCTGCCGCGGTTGAAGAGAAACCGAAGCGCGCCCGCAAGGCCGCTGCTGCTGCACAGGAGTAATCCCCCATGGCACACAAAAAAGCAGGCGGCTCTTCCCGCAACGGCCGCGACTCCGCGGGCCGTCGTCTGGGCGTGAAACTCTATGGCGGCCAGGCTGCCATTCCGGGCAACATCATCGTGCGCCAGCGTGGCACCACGTGGTTCCCCGGTGAAGGCGTCGGCATGGGCACGGATCACACGATCTTTGCCGTGACCGAGGGCAAGGTGACCTTCAAGAAGGGCCTCAAGGGCCGCACCTTTATTTCGGTCCTCCCGGTTGCGGAGGCAGCCGAGTAAGCCGAACCTTTACAATCGAATTGTACAGGGGGGATCGGCTGAAAGGCCGGTCCCTTTCTCTTTTTCCCGCGCGTTTTGGTGTTGGGGAGTGGCAAAACGCGTTCTGAACTGTGGGCGGGCCGGTTCCGGGCCGAACGCATCTGCCAGCGGGGCCTTTGCCTTGCCGGTATCCTGCCTTGTCGGGGCCGTTTTTGCCCCCCACATGCGCTTCAACAGGAGGGAAGCCATGACCTTGGACCTGATCGCCACCCGCCCGGATGCCTTGCCCGCCGGCCAGATCGCTGCGGGCCGTTTCGTGCTGCGCCCGGTGCGCCGCTCTGACCTTGGGCTGTTTGCGATGTATGCGGGCGACAAACGCGTGGCCGAGGCGACGCGGTCCATCCCGCATCCTTTGCCCCCCGGCGCGGCCGAAGCCTTCGTGACCCGTGCCACATCCGGCAAGGGTGGCGAGGATATCTGGGTCATGGACGGGTCAGCCAATGGTCTGGCCGAGGTTTTGGGCGTCATCAGCCTGAAGCGCATGGACGAAGAAAAGTGGAACCGTGCCCAGTCGGAAATCGGCTATTGGGTCGCGCCCGCCTTTTGGAACACAGGTTTCGCGTCCGAGGCTGTGCGTGCGCTGGTCGAGGCCAACCCGCAAAAGAACAGCGCCATCTTTGCCGAGGTGTTTCAGGATAATCCGGGGTCTGCCCGCGTGCTGACCAATGCGGGCTTTCAGTATCTGGGCGACGCCGAGACATTCTCGGTCGCGCGCAACGCCCGGGTTCCGACCTGGACCTATATCCGCAAGCTGGCCTAAGGCCGGCGATTTCTGAGGCAGAAATCGCGTCGAAGTCTGCGTGCAGACTTCGACCGCGCGTTTGCACGCAAACTCCGCCTGTCGCCGTTTCAGGCTCTGCTTGAGGCTGGCCCGCCAATCCTGTATCGCCTGACCATTCCAAGCTGAAAGCCCGATGCCATGAAGTTTCTTGATCTTGCCAAAGTCTATATCCGCTCGGGCGGCGGTGGCGGGGGCTGCGTGTCGTTCCGGCGCGAGAAATTCGTGGAATTCGGCGGGCCGGATGGCGGGGAAGGCGGCTATGGCGGCTGTGGCTGGG
>NKIT01000277.1 GCA_002256185.1 Rhodobacteraceae bacterium PARR1
GGACTCGAGCAGAATCACCCCCCTTTTCCAATGGTTCATTTCAGACCTTTGTCTCGTCAGCTGTGCTTTGTGGCGATCGGTTGGCTCTTGCTTTCCTTTTGTGCTTATTCCGATCTCGCCTCATGGCAGTCGGAGGTGACGGCCGGGACTCCAGCGGCAGCCCGATTCACTGCCGTATCCGGTGCCAGCCCCGTTAGCCTGAATGTGGGAAGTTTCTCCCCGGGCACGGCCCGTTCCTTTGAGTTCATT
This sequence comes from Rhodobacteraceae bacterium PARR1, assembly GCA_002256185.1. Classification (GTDB taxonomy): domain Bacteria; phylum Pseudomonadota; class Alphaproteobacteria; order Rhodobacterales; family Rhodobacteraceae; genus Paragemmobacter. The sequence goes on from NKIT01000277.1 coordinate 250, forward strand.
TTCAATGCGGCGGGTGCAGGTCCATCGAAGACCCTGCTGGGCAGCGCGGATCCTGCTTCGGGCGGGCAGTTTCTGAAGCTTCACCAGTGGAACAACACGGGAAGGTTTGGCGTCTCGACCTCCGGGGTGGCGGATGATGTGTTTGCGCACTCGCTGACGCGCTCAAACCAGCAGGTGCATGCCGTTTTCACTTCGAACGGATCGGTGACCTCGCTGTATCTGAATGGCGTGCTGCAAACGGCGACGATTGCGCGGGCGCTGACGATCACGGGCACGAACGGGCTGGCGGCCTTCGACAATACGGCGCACACGACTTTCTCGGACAATCTGGATGGTTCGATCACAGGGTTTGCGAGCTATGCGCGGGCGCTGAGCCAGGCGGAGGTGACGGCGCGATTCAACGCGCTGACGACCACCAACACGGTTCCGGGCGCGCCAGTGATAGGCGCGGCGACCATTCTGGGCAGTTCGGCGACCGTGGCGTTCACTCCGCCCGCAAGCAACGGCGGTTCGGCCATCATCGGCTACACGGCGACCTCGAGCCTCGGCGGCCTCACAGGCACAGGCACGAGTTCGCCCATCACGGTTTCAGGACTGGTGGCGGGTACGAGTTACACCTTCACGGTCGCGGCGACGAATGCGGTCGGCACCGGGCCGGCCTCGGCGACATCAAATGCGGTGGTGAACAACAATCTCCCCCCTACGAATGC
>NKIT01000103.1 GCA_002256185.1 Rhodobacteraceae bacterium PARR1
CGACCCGGATCACGCCCGACAACCCGTCCGACAGCCGCCCCGCCCCCCGCGCCACCTTGGCCAGCCCGGCGCCTGCCTTGACCGCCAGCGAGGTGCCACCCGAAAACAGCACCAGCGCCGTCGCCCCAAGGCCAACGATGGACAGGCCAAGGTCGACCTCGTCAATCTCGGCCCCCGCCAGATGCGCTGTCCCCGCCCGCACGATCCCCGCCACATCGCCCACCGGCGTCAGGTCCACCGGCGCACGGCAGAGCAGCAGCAACGACACCGTGCACGCCCCCGCATTCATCAGGCAGGCAGCGCAGTTTTGCGCGGTGGCAAGCAGCCCCGAATCCCCCGCCCGCAGCATTTGCAGCCGGTCCACCAGATCAGGGGGCAGGTCGATGGCACGGTCCCGCGCCAGATCGGTCAGCGCGTCCAGAACCACCCAATCGCGCGGGTCCGCGTCCAGATTCGTAGCAATACGCGCGGCCAAAGCCTCCGCCGTTGCCGCCTCGGCCAAGACGCTTTCCGTCGCAGCGACGATTTCTGACGCCGCCGCATCGCGCCACATGGCCAGCGCCGGGTCGGTGGCCAGACGCGCCCCCGACCACAGCGTAAAGACCAGCGACGCCACAAGCGCCAGCGTCAGCAACAGCCGCGCCAGCGCCCGCATTGCCTTAACGACGGCGTGAGCGGATCATGCCCACGATGTCATAGACCTGATCGACAATCGGCCGCGCAATCGCCTCGGCCCGGTCCGCGCCCGCGCCAAGGATGCGGTCAATCTCGGCCTGATCCTGCATCAGACGGTTCATCTCCAGCGTGATCGGCTCCAGCTTTGCCACGGCCAGATCGGCCAAAGCGGGCTTGAACGTGCCAAACTGCGCCCCGGCATAGTCGCGGATCACCTGTTCGGGCGTATGCCCTGCCAAGGCGGCGTAGATGTTGACCAGATTGCGCGCCTCGGGCCGGTCCTTCAGCGCGTCAAGGCTGTCGGGCAGGGGTTCCGGGTCGGTCTTGGCCTTGCGGATTTTCTTTGAGATGGTGTCGGCATCATCCGTCAGATTGATGCGCGATTGGTCCGACGGATCGGATTTCGACATCTTCTTGGTGCCGTCGCGCAAGGACATGACCCGTGTTGCCGCGCCCTCGATGACGGGTTCGACCACCGGGAAGAAATCCACCTTGTAGTCATTGTTGAACTTGATCGCGATGTCGCGGCACAGCTCAAGGTGTTGCTTCTGATCGTCGCCCACCGGCACATGCGTGGCCTTGTAGGAAAGGATGTCCGCCGCCATCAGCGACGGATAGGCGAACAGACCCAGCGAGACGTTTTCAGAATTCTTCCCGGCCTTGTCCTTGAACTGGGTCATCCGGCTCATCCAGCCCATGCGGGCGATGCAGTTGAAGATCCAACCCAATTCGACATGGGCGGTCACTTGGGATTGATTGAACAGGATCGACCGGGCCGGATCAATCCCGGCGGCGATAAAGGCGGCGGCCCCTTCGCGGGTCTGCTGGCGCAGCTTTTCAGGGTCTTGCCAGACGGTGATCGCGTGCATGTCCACCATGCAATAGATCGTTTCGATGCCTTCTTCCTGCTTCTCGACAAAGCGCTTCAGCGCCCCGAGATAGTTGCCCAGCGTCAGTCCGCCCGAGGGTTGGATCCCTGAGAAGATGCGCGGGGGGAAAGTGGGCTGAGGCGTTTGGACCGCATCGGCCATGATATGCTCCCATCTGGTCAAAGTTGCGCCTTGGGCTTATCGCTGGCCATGGGTTGCGTCAATGACGCCGACCGCCATGCCCTGATCCCGTGCAGGAGTGCCCGATGAACGACACCGCCCCGATGAACCCGCTTCCGCCCGTGGTCTGGGCGCTCGCCCTGCCGATGATCGCGATGGAGGCGGTGGTGACCCTTGGTGCCAGCGGTCTTGTCGGCGGGCCGGAGGCTGTGGGCTGGCGCTTGCAGGCGTTGGAACGGTTCGTCTTCGCCCCGGACGTGATGCGCGCCATGCTGGAACAGGGAGAATATCCGCTGAACCACATGATCCGGCTGGTCACTTATCCTTTCGTCCATGCCAGCATGACCCATGCCCTGTTCGTGATCGTCATCCTGCTGGCGCTTGGCAAGATGCTGGGCGAGGCGTTCCGCTGGTGGGCAGTGCTGGTGATCTTCTTTGGCGCGACGCTGGCGGGGGCGGCGGTCTATACCGCGCTGCCCATGGTGCACACCCCGCTTTATGGCGGCTATCCCCCGGTTTACGGGCTGATCGGCGGATTCACGTGGCTCTTGTGGACGCGGGCCATCGTCACCGGCGACAGCCGCCTGCGGGCCTTTGGCATGATCGCCTTCCTGATCGGCACCCAGCTTTTGTTCACCGTCTTTGGTGGCATCGGATGGGAGATCGTGGCCGACCTTGCCGGGTTCGCCGCCGGGTTCCTCTTGTGCTTCATGGTCAGCCCCGGCGGGATTGCCCGGCTGAAATCGCGCATTCGTCAGCGCTGACGGCGCATCGCAGCGCGCAGGTCGGACAGGCGATAGGCGCGGAACGCCAGAACCGCACCGCCATAGCTGACCATCCCCGCCGCGATCAGCCCGGCCAAGGCCGGATAGCGCCACCCCGGCGCAGTGAGCAGCTCTGCCATCAGCACCGAACCACCCCACAGGACCAGCGCCATCACCCCGCAGGCGGCAAGGATACGCGGCAGACGGCGGCGCAGGCGGTCGTCAAACCGCGCCTCATCCCCCATCGCCCGCGACCCGCGCCAGAGTTGCCAAACCATGGTCCAGCCCGCCACGGTGGTCGCCAAGGCGGCGGCGGAAAAGCCGATCAGCGGCATCATCCCCACGGCAAAGACCACATTCACCACCATCGCCCACAGCGCAAAGCGGAACGGGCTGCGGCTGTCCTCGCGCGCGTAAAACAGCGGTTGCAGCACCTTGTGCAGCACAAAGGCAGGCAGCCCCGCGCCGTAAATCGCCAGCACCAAGGCGGTCGCCTGCGTGTCGGCGGCGGTAAAGGCCCCGCGCTCATACAGCACATGCGTCAGCGGCAGCGCGATCACCATCAGCGCCACGGCGGCGGGCAGCGTCAGCAGCAGCGCCAGTTCCGTGCCCCGGTTGAACGACTCCCGCCCGCCCGCCGCATCGCCCGCGCGCAGACGGCGCGACAGGTCGGGCAGCAGCACCGTGCCGATGGCAATCGCCACCACGCCAAGCGGCAATTGATACAGCCGGTCCGCATAGACCAGCCATGACACAGCGCCTTCGGTGTAGCTGGCGACTTGCCGCCCCACCAACAGATTGACCTGTACCACCCCGCCGGTCAGCACCGCAGGGGCGGCGATCAGCGCCAGACGTTTCAAATCCGGCGACAGGCGCGGCAGGCCGGGGGTAAAGCGCAGGCCCATCCGATGCGCGGCAACCCACGTAAAGGCCAGTTGTGCGATCCCTGTGACTGGCACTGTCCATGCCAGCGTCAACCCCATATCCCAGCCAAACCACACCGCCAGCCCCATCGCCGCGATGAACATCAGGTTCATCAGCACAGGGACAAACCCGGCCTCGGTGAACCGGCCATAGGCGTTCAAGGCACCCGACAGCAGGGCCACCAGACTGATGAACAGGATGTAGGAAAAGCTGATCTGCCCGAACATCACCGCCAGATCAAAGCGTTCGCTCCCGGCAAAGCCCGACGCCATCGCCCAGACCAGCCACGGCATGGCCAGCGTGCCCAGCACCGAAAACACGATCAGCACCGCCGCCAGCCCGTTGAACGCATCCCGCGCAAAGCCCTGTGCATCATCGCCGCTTTCCAGCTTCTTGGCGAAGATCGGCACGAAGGCCATGTTGAACGCGCCCTCGGCAAAGAAACGGCGGAACATGTTGGGCAGCGAAAAGGCCACGTTGAACGCATCCGCCACCGGCCCCGCGCCAAGATAGGCCGCCATCATCATGTCGCGCGCAAAGCCCGCGCCGCGTGACAGCAGCGTCCAGCCGCCCACAGTGACGGCAGAGCGTATCAGTCGGATCGGTTGCATGGCCTGTCGCCCCCCGCGCCCGCCCGCAGGATCATGTCAGCGCGCGTTCCGCACCTTCGATCATGGCCTGCCGCAGCTTTTTCTCCAGCGCTTCCTGCCGCGATTTCTGGTGCAGCTTCAAGCCGAACATGTCCTTGACGTAAAAGCTGTCCACCACCTGCGCGCCAAAGGTCGCGATCACGGCGCTGGCGATGTAGATGTTGTTCGCTGCCAAAGTGCGGGTCAGGTCGAACAGCAGCCCCGGACGGTCCCGCGTGTCCACCTCGATGATGGTGTAAATTTCGGACCCTTCGTTATCAAAGGTGATGTGGGTCGGAAACCGGAACTCACGCTCGCGCTTTTTCACCTTGTCACGGTCGCGGAAGGCGTCGCGGGGTTTGATTTCCCCGCCCAGCGTGCGGTGGATCATCTGGCGCAGGCGGGGCAGGCGGCTGATCTCATAGGGTTTGCCGTCGATGTCCTGCACCCAGAACACCGCCGTCGCATAGCCATCCTTTGACGTATAGGTGCGCGCATCCACCACATTCGCCCCGACCAAGGCCAAGGCCCCGGCAAGGCGCGAGAAGATACCCGGATGATCCACCAGCGCAAAACAGGCGCGGGTGGCGTCGCGGTGCGCGTCAGGGTGCAGGTCGATACGGATTTCATTGTCGGGCAGATCGGTCAAGAGCCGGGCAAACACCGACTGCGTGTCGGTCGAAAGCCCCTGCCAATAGGGCACGTAATGCCGCGCGGTTTCCTGCGCCAGACGCTCCGCCGGCCAATCGCGCAGGGCGTCGCGCAGGGCGGCCTTCGCCTCATCCTCGCGCTTTTCGCGGTTGACGGTTTCCAACCCGCCTTCCAGCGCGTCAAAGGTTTGCTGGTAAAGCTGCCGCAGCAGCATGGCCTTCCAATTGTTCCACGTTCCAGGCCCCACGCCGCGGATATCGCAGACCGTCAGCACTGTCAGCAAATCCAGCCGCTTGCGGGTTTTCACCGCCTTGGCAAAGTCGCGCACCGTGCGCGGATCGCCAATGTCGCGTTTCTGCGCCATGTCCGACATCAAGAGGTGATAGCGCACCAGCCATTCGACGGTTTCGGATTCTTCCACCGTCAGGCCAAGGCGCGGGCAGATGCGGCGGGCAATTTGGGCACCGATGATCGAATGATCTTCGGGCCGACCCTTGCCGATGTCATGCAGGAACAGCGCCAGATACATCACCTTGCGGTCGATGCCGTCTTTCAGGATGCCCGACACCACCGGCAATTCCTCGACCAATTCCCCCCGTTCGATCTGGGCGAGGATCGAGATGCATTGGATGATATGCTCATCCACCGTGTAATGGTGGTAAAGATTGAACTGCATCATCGCGACGATGGGCTCAAAGTCCGGGATGAATGTCCCCAAGACGCCCAATTCGTTCATCCGCCGCAGCGCGCGTTCCGGGTTGCCGTGTTTGAGCAAAAGGTCGATGAAAATCTGCACCGCCTCGGGGTCGGCGCGCATGTCGTCGTCGATCCTGTCAAGGTTGGCCGCAATCAGGCGCATGACGTTCGGGTGCAAAAGGTAAGCCGTCCGCAGCGCTTCTTCGAACGCGCGCAACAGGTTCAGCTTGTCGGACAGGAATGTCTTGGCATCGCTCACATCCAGCCGCCCCTGCACCACCCGGTAGCCGGGGCGCACCTTTTTATTGCGGCGGCGGAACAGGCCCATCAGCGTGGCTTCGGGCTTGGCGTGCCGGGCCTCAAGCTCGGTCAGGAAGATGCGGGTCAATTCCCCCACACGGGTGGCTTGGCGGAAATAATCTTGCATGAAATGCTCAACCGCGCGCCGACCTGTGGTGTCGGCATAGCCCATGCGGCTGGCGACCTCGACTTGCAGATCGAACGCCAACTGATCCTGCGCGCGGCCGGTGATGTAATGCAGATGGCAGCGCACCGCCCACAGGAAATCCTCGGCCCGCGCAAAGATGTCAAACTCCTCACGCGTCAGCAGCCCCGCCTCGACAAGGCCAGAGGCGGACCCCACCCGGTGCAGGTATTTCCCGATCCAATAGAGGGTTTGCAGATCGCGCAGCCCGCCCTTGCCCTCTTTGACGTTGGGCTCCAGCACATAGCGCTGCCCGCCTTGGCGCTTGTGCCGATCAGCGCGTTCGGCCAGCTTGGCCTCGATGAATTCGGGGCCGGAGTTGCGAAACACCTCATCCCACAGCCGGTCGGCCAGTTCGGTGGCCAAGGGGGCGTGACCGGCCAGAAAGCGATGTTCCAGCATGGCGGTCCGGATGGTGATGTCATCCCGCGACAGGCGCAGGCAATCCCGCACCGTGCGCGAGGAATGCCCCACCTTCAGCTTCAGATCCCACAGCATGTACAGCATGGATTCGATCACGCTTTCCGCCCAGGGCGTGATCTTCCACGGCGTCAGGAACAAGAGGTCCACATCGGAATGCGGCGCCATCTCGGCCCGGCCAAAGCCGCCCACGGCCAGAACGGCGATCCGCTCGGCCTCGGTCGGGTTGGGCAGGGGGTGCAGACCAAGCGCCACGTGAAAGGCCGTGGTCACCAACCCATCGGTCAGAAAGGCCTGCGCCCGGATCAGGCTGCGCGCGACATGGGGGCGGGCGGCAAAAGCCTCCGCCAGCCGGGCATTGCCCTCAGCCTTGGCAGCCAGCAGATGCCGAACCGCGATGGTCCGGGCGCTGCGGGCATCCGGTGCCTTGGCCAATTCCACGGAAATCGCCACGCCAAGCGCGCCCGTGTCAATGATTTCGGCCCCCGGAAGGATCATCTCCTCGGGGGCCGCTGTGTCGACTGGGGTGGCCGCGGCCACCGTCGATTGGTTCATTCCAGACCCCTGCCCATACCGCTGATCAGAATCCCGCACCGCCAAAGGCGCTGGGGGCCGGGTCGATGACGACGACCGCGTTGTTGCGGATCTGCGCCACGGCAAGACCGCGTTCGTTCGATCCGTTGGGCAGCAGGCGGAAGATGCCGTTGACGCCGACATAGCCTGCGCCTTGGGTCAGGGATGCCCGGTCCAAGGGCGATCCGCGCTTGGCCAGGGCCGCAACGGCGGCAACCCCGTCATAGGCGACACCGGACAGCCAATGCGGTTCCGATCCGTAAGTGGCCGTGTAGCGCGCCTTGTACTGCTCATGCAGCACCGGGTCTGGCATCGTGAACCAGCCCCCCTGCACGCCCGGCAGCGTGACCACGGTGGGCAGAATATCCCACCGCGTCAGACCGATATACTGCGTCGTGGCCGGGCTGACCCCGTTTTCGGACAGCATCTGCGTCAACAACGGCAAAGCCCCACCCGCGTCAGACGTCAGGAACACCGCCTGCGCGCCGGTGGATTTGGCCTGCGCCGCAATGCCCGGCACGGCTTGGATGATGCCGTTCTGCGAATATTCGAACCCCGCCGTGGCGACCACGGCAGCCCCGGCCGCCGCAGCCCCCTGCTGGATGGCATTGCGTCCGATTTCGCCCGCAGCGTTGTTCTCATGCACGATCATCAGCTTGGACTTGCCATTGCGCACCGCATGACCGGCAAGGCGACGGGCCGTATTCTCGAACGTCGGCCCAAGGACAAAAAGGTTGCCCCCCGCAATCTGCGAGTTGTTCGAAAAGGACAGCACGTTGATCCCGGACGCGGCGACGGCCACGGCGGCGGCGTTCGACTCTTCGGCCCGGAGCGGGCCAAGGATGACCTGCGCGCCCTCTGCCACGGCGGTTTGCGCGGCGGTGGCGGCCTGTGCGGGCTGGCCTGCGGTGGGATAGACGTTCAGCGTGACCTGCACCGACCCGCCCAGATCGGCGATGGCCATGCGCGCGGCATTCTCCAGATCGCGCGCCAGAATGTCATCCCCCGGCGTTGCCGACCCCGATGGCACCAAAAGCGCCACGGTGATCGGACCGCCTGTCCCGCTGCCCACAGTCGGCGTCGGTCCGGCAGCAGGTTGGCAGGCGGCAAGCGCCAAAAGGGCCAACCCGGCGGCAAAGGGCCGAGCGGCAGAGGCCAGCGACTTGCGGGTCCGATCCAAAAGCGACAACATGCGAATTCCTCGTATCAGGGGCACGGCTGGATGCCAAAGGCTGCACAAGCCTAAGATGTTCCACCGAGGAAGTAAACTTGCGGGGCATGCAATGACTGGGTCAACAGACGGTTCGGCGGAGGACGGCAGGCCGCCGCTGGAAGAGGGCCCGTTCCCGGTCGAACCAGTGCAACACGGCGGTGCGCTGCGCAAGAAACTGCCACCCGGACTGCATCTGGTGGCCACCCCCATCGGGGCCGCCCGCGACATCACCTTGCGGGCGCTGGATATTCTGGCATCCGCTGATGTGCTCGCAGCAGAAGACACCCGCACCCTGCGCCACCTGATGGAAATTCACGGCATCCCGGTCGAGGGCCGCCCCATGGTCCCCTGCCACGACCACAACGAACGCGAGGCGACACCGCGCCTGCTGCGCGCCATCGCCGATGGCAAATCCGTGGCCTACGCATCCGAGGCAGGAACGCCGCTGGTGTCTGATCCCGGCTTTCAACTCGCCCGTGCTGCCATTGCCGAAGGGCTGACGGTGCTCGCCGCCCCCGGTCCGTCGGCTGTGCTTTGCGCGCTGACCGTGGCGGGCTTGCCGTCGGACCGATTCCTCTTTGCAGGCTTCCCCCCTAATGCCCAAGCCGCACGGCGCAAGTTTCTGGAAGAGCTGCGCGACATCCCCGCCACACTGGTGCTTTACGAAAGCCCCAAGCGCGTTAACCAATCTCTGGAAGACATGTCGCGGGTGTTCGGTCCCCTGCGCTATGCTGCGGTCTGTCGGGAATTGACGAAGCGATTCGAAGAGGTGACGCGCGGGACTTTGGCAGACCTTGCAGCACAATTCGCGGGTCGCGATGTCAAAGGCGAAATCGTTCTGGTGGTCGACCGTGCACCTGATGCGGTGGCGGACGCGGAAACGGTGGATGCCGCACTGGAACGGGCGCTCCAGACCATGAGCGTGAAGGATGCCGCGGCGATGGTGGCTGAAGCCTTCGGTTTGGCGAAACGGGATGTCTATCAACTGGCGCTGAAACGGTCCGACTGACCGCCCGCGCCGAAGGGGGCAGGGATGCGGACGGAACTCAGGGCAGATCGTGGCATGCGGTCGCATCTGGCAGGGCTTGCTGCCGAAGAGGCCGTGGCACGGTATTATGACGCGGCAGGTCGCGCCGTCTGTGCCCGACGCTGGCGTGGGCAATGGGGGGAAATCGACCTGATCGCGCGGGATGGCGACCAGCTGGTGCTGATAGAAGTCAAGCAAAGCCGCACCCATGACGAAGCCATGTCGCATATCACCCAAGGGCAGGTGGAACGCGTCTTCAACGCCGCCGCTGAATTTGTGGCGGGTGAACCCGCCGGGGCGATGACCGACCTGCGTTTTGATCTTGCCTTGGTCGATGCGGTGGGCCGGGTAGTGGTGCACGAAAACTTCTGGGTGAACTGACGGGGTTTGCATCCGCCGCAGGCTTCGGCCATCAAGGGGCTCGCGAAACGGAGTATGCCCCATGTCGATCAAGCCGCTGAAGGTTGCGCTGCAAATGGACCCCATCGGGTCCGTGAACATCAACGCCGATTCCACCTTTCGCATCGCGCTAGAGGCGCAGGCGCGCGGCCATTCGCTGTTCTTCTACACGCCCGACAAGCTGGCCTTTGACGAAGGCCGGGTGATTGCCCGCGGTTGGCCGATCGAGCTGCGGCGTGAACTTGGCAATCATGTGACCTATGGCGCAGAGGCCGAAGTGGACCTGTCGACCTTTGACGTGGTCTGGCTGCGGCAAGACCCGCCCTTTGACATGGGCTATATCACGACGACCCATCTACTGGAATTGATCCACCCCCAGACGTTGGTGGTGAACGATCCGTTCTGGGTGCGCAACTCGCCCGAAAAACTGTTGGTGCTGCGCTTTCCCGACCTGACTCCGCCGACCATGATCGCGCGGGATCTGTCCACCATCCGCGCCTTCAAGGCCCGGCATGGCGATGTGATCCTGAAACCGCTTTACGGCAATGGCGGAGCCGGGGTGTTCCGGCTGGACCCGAATGACCGCAATCTGGCCTCGCTGCATGAGTTGTTCACCGGCATGAGCCGCGAGCCGCTGATCGTGCAGAAATTCCTGCCCGATGTGGCCAAGGGCGACAAGCGGGTAATCCTTGTGGATGGAGAGCCTGTGGGCGCCATAAATCGCGTGCCGCAGGCGGGTGAGACGCGGTCGAACATGCATGTCGGCGGGCGTCCGGAAAAGATCGGCCTGACCGAGCGGGACTTGGAGATTTGCCGCCGGATCGGCCCGGTCCTGAAGGAAAAGGGGCAGGTCTTTGTCGGCATCGACGTGATCGGCGACTGGCTGACCGAGATCAACGTGACCTCCCCCACCGGTCTGCAGGAGCTGGAGCGGTTCGATGGCACCAACGCCGCCGCGCGCATCTGGGAAGCGATTGAGGCGAAGCGGGCTTGATGAGTTGAGGTTCCGAATTTTCTGCGAAAGCTCTGGTGGCTCACGCTTGCGACGCCGCAACGCGCCTTGAATTTTCGCAGAAAATTCGCAAGGGGCTACCCTTGCCCACCGATCATCAACCGGTAACTGACCGCTTCGGCGACATGCGGGCGGCGGACCTGATCTTCGCCGTCCAGATCGGCGATGGTGCGGGCGACGCGCATCACGCGGTGATAGCCGCGCGCGGACAGGGCGAAGCGTTCGGCCACGCGGGTCAGGAAATCGCGGCCCTCGGGATCGGGGCTCGCGACTTCTTCCAACAAGCGCCCCTCAAGGTCTGCATTCACCCGGCACCCCGGCGCGCCGTCGAACCGCGCCTCTTGTTTTTGTCGCGCTGTCCTGACCCGCGCGGCCACCGTGGCCGATGTGTCGCCCGAGGCTGGCAGGTCCAGATCGGCATAGCCCACGGGCGGCACCTCAACCCGCAGATCAAAGCGGTCCATCAACGGGCCAGAGATGCGGCCCATGTAATCCTCGCCACAGACAGGCGCGCGGCCGCAGGCGCGGTTTGGGTCGGTGAGGTAGCCGCATTTGCAGGGGTTTGCCGCCGCCATCAGCAAAAAGCGGCAGGGATAGCGCACATGGGCATTGGCGCGGGCCACCACCACTTCGCCCGTCTCAATCGGTTGGCGCAGGGTTTCCAGCACGGCGCGGGGGAATTCGGGGAATTCGTCCAGAAACAGCACGCCATTATGCGCCAGACTGATTTCCCCCGGTTTCGCCCCCTTTCCCCCGCCCACAATCGCCGCCATCGACGCCGTATGGTGCGGTTCGCGAAACGGCCTTGTGCGCGAGATGCCGCCTTCGTTCAGCAGCCCCGCCAGCGAATGGATCATCGAGGTTTCCAGCGCCTCCATCGCCGACAGCGGCGGCAGGATGCCGGGCAGGCGTGCCGCCAGCATGGATTTGCCGCTGCCGGGCGTGCCCACCATCAGCATGTGATGCCGTCCAGCGGCAGCGATTTCCAGCGCCCGCTTGGCGCGTTCCTGCCCCTTCACCTCACGCAGATCGCGGCGCTGGGGGTCGGCCACCACTTCGCCTGCCTCGGCGGGGGTGATCGGGACTTGGCCGGTGTAATGGCGCAACACCTCATCCAGCGACCGCGCGGCCAGCACTTGGGTTGCACCTACCCAAGCGGCCTCTGCCCCGCAGGCCTTGGGGCAGAGCAGCACCCGGTCCTCCTCTGCCGCCGCCATTGCGGCGGGCAGGGCACCGATGACGGGCATCAGGCGACCATCGAGTGACAATTCGCCCAAGGCCACGGTCCGCTCCACCTCATCCTTGGGGATGATTTCCAGCGCCGCCAGCAGGGCCAGCGCGATCGGCAGGTCGAAATGTGAGCCTTCCTTGGGCAGGTCGGCAGGTGACAGGTTGATGATGATGCGCTTTGACGGCAGCGCAATGGACAGGGCCGCGACAGCGGCGCGCACCCGTTCGCGCGCCTCGCTCACCGCTTTGTCGGGCAGGCCGACGATGCCGAAATAGGGCGCACCGTTCGAGACGGCGCACTGCACCTCGACCATCCGCGCCTCGACCCCTTCGAAGGCCACCGTATAGGCCAATGCCACCCTGATTCCCCGCCGCCTGTTCGCCTCAGGGGTAGGCCGGGAATGGTTTACGAATGGTAAAGAGCCATGAAGGCGGGCCAAGCCTCGGGGTCCGCCACGGTCTTGTCCCGGCAGAAGGCGTTGCAAAATCCAAAGCGGCGGCCACTCAGTTCCAAGGCATGGGTCACAGGTTTGCCGGAATAGGGGCAGGCGGTGTTTTCTGCCGTGGTGCCATCCACCGCCCGCGCGGGCAAGGGCCTTGGCCCCGGCCAATCGCGGCGCGGATAATCGCGGCGGTAATAGTCCTGATCCGCACCATCGACCATGCCCATCGCCCGCCAGCGCCGGAACGACGGATGCGCCAGATGCGCCTGCACATAGGCGCGTGCGCGGTCGCTGACGGGCAGGTTATAGCCCGCGATCCGCCCCGCGACGGGGGCAAAGAACACATCCGCCGCCGAATAGTCCCCACAAAGCCAGAGGTCAGACCCGGTCTGATCCCGCGCCCAATCCCAGATCACCTCCAGCCGCGCCAGATCAGCCAGCACCTCTGCCGGTGGGGCGCAATCGGCATAGCTGACCCGCAGGTTCATCGGGCAATAGGACCGCAGCGCGCCAAAGCCTGCGTGCATCTCTGCCGCCAGCACGCGCGCCACAGCGCGGGCCTTGGGGTCAGCAGGCCAAATCCCCGCCTCGGGGTGCCGACTTGCGAGTTCTTCGGCAATGGCAATGGTTTCGGGCACCACCACACCGTCTGGGGTCCGCATCGTGGGCGCGGTCTTGCCGGGGTGGAATTGCCGCAACAGGATGGGCAGTTCATCGGTGTACAGTCGGGCGCTGATGGTCTTGACCGGGATGCCGAAGGCGTCAAACAGCAGCCATCCCCGCAAGCTCCACGATGAATAGGCGCGGTCGCCGATCACAAGGTCATAGGTCATTGGCCGCCCCTTCTACCGATTGCGGGGAAAGACTAAGGCAGGCCCTGCCCCCCGCCAAGCCGCTTTCGCATCAGGGCAGATGGTTGATCCCCTGCACGGTCCAGCCCGTTGGCCCATGGTCAAGGCGCGTGACAGAGAGGTTGTCGATCTTGTGGCAGAGCACATCCACCCCGTCACAGCCAAGGGCGCGCTGCACCTGAGTCAGGATCGCGCCGAAATGCGCGACGATGATGATGTCGCGGCCTGCATGCAGGGACAAAAGCGCGTCGGTCGCGGCGGTGATCCGCGCGGCGGCATCGTTCCAGCTTTCGCCATTCGGCGCGCAATGCTCGCCCGGCGCGTCCCAATAGGCAAAGGACAACTCCGGGTGGCTTTCCGCGATGGCATCCCATGCCATGCCGTCCCAATCGCCGAAATGCAGCTCCCTAAGGCCGGGGTGGTGCGGCAGGCGGTCCCGCCCTGCGCCGATGGCATCGGCGGTGGCCACGGCGCGGATCAGGTCAGAGGAGATCAGGACCGCCCCTTTCGGCAGATACGCGTCCAGCCGCGCAAGTGCAGCATGGTCGGACAGGTCGGCGGGCACATCGCGCCAACCCACCATGGTCTTTTCATGCGTCGGCCCATGGCGGACCCACCAAAGCCGGGTCACAGCCATGCGGGACGCTCCCCCTTCAGCATCACCGGCAGACCTGCCATCACCCCGATCACCAGACCCGCCTGCGCCGCGATCCGCTGGTTCAGCCGCCCTTGGGCATCGCGGAAACGTCGGGCCAGCGCATTTTCGGGAACGATCCCCCAACCCACCTCGTTTGACACGATGGTCACAGGGGCGGGGCAAGTGGCCAGTGCCGCCAGCAAGGCAGAGGTTTCGGCGTCAAGGTCATGGTCGGCCAGCAGGTGGTTGGTCAGCCACAGCGTGGCGCAGTCGATCAGGACCGCCTCTGCGGGGTCGGCATTGGCAAGGGCGGCGCACAGGTCAAGCGGCGCTTCGACCGTGATCCAATCCGCGCCGCGGTCGCTGCGGTGGCGGGCGATGCGGTCGCGCATTTCGTCATCCCATGCCTCGGCGGTGGCAATGTAGCGGCGGGGGCGGGCGGAGGCACGGATCAACCGCTCGGCCAGTCCCGATTTGCCTGACCGTGCCCCGCCAAGGACGAGTGCAAGGGGCGGCAGAGGAAAGGGGGGCGGAAGAAAATTGCGCGCTTCGGGTGATCCGGTCACGGTTTGGCCTCGTAAAAGGGTCAGAACGGCACAAGGCCGCTGCGTATTGTCTGAATGTCTGTCCGAACCGGGGGGTTCATCATGGCGCTAGACGGATATACCGACCAATCCATGTCCCGCCAAGCGATGCGGGCGGAACTTCTGGATGCCGAAACCGAATTGGGTCTGGCGCGGGCGTGGCGTGACCACCGCGACGAACAGGCGCTGCATCGGTTGGTGACTGCCTATATGCGGCTGGCGATCAGCATGGCCTCGAAATTCCGCCGCTACGGCGCGCCGATGAATGACCTGATCCAAGAGGCCAGCCTTGGCCTGATGAAGGCGGCGGAAAAGTTCGACCCTGACCGGGGTGTGCGCTTTTCCACCTATGCCGTCTGGTGGATCAAGGCCAGCATCCAAGACTATGTGATGCGCAACTGGTCGATGGTGCGGACCGGCTCCACCTCCAGCCAGAAGGCACTGTTCTTCAACCTGCGCCGCGTTCAGGCGAAGTTGGAGCGTGAGGCGGCGGCGCGCGGCGAAACGCTGGACCAGTTCCAACTGCGCCAGCAGGTCGCGACAGAGGTCGGGGTTTCCTTGGCCGATGTCGAGATGATGGAAGGCCGCCTGTCCGGCAGCGACTACAGCCTGAACGCCACCCAATCGGCGGATGAGGATGGCCGCGAATGGATCGACGCTTTGGAGGATGAACAACCCCAAGCCGCCGAACAGGTCGAAGGCGCGCATGACGCCCAGCGTCTGCGCGACTGGCTGGTCAAGGCAATGCAGGCGCTGAACCCGCGCGAACGCTTCATCGTGGCCGAACGCAAGCTGCGCGACGAACCCCGCACGCTTGAAAGTCTGGGCGAGGAATTGGGCCTGTCCAAGGAACGCGTCCGCCAGTTGGAAGCCGCCGCCTTTGCCAAAATGCGCCGCAGTCTGGAAAGCCAATCCCGCGAAGTGCATCACTTCCTGTTGTAATCTTGGCCAAAGTGATCTGACGGAGCGCCCGCAAATTGCGGGCGCATTCTTTTGCGCCTTGTCCCGCGCAGGGCGCAGGCCAAGGCAGGGGGGGCTTGTGCAGCCCCCATCGCCCGCAAGCGGGCGATTCCCCCTGCAGGAAATTTGGGCAACGGGGCAGGGG
>NKIT01000104.1:0-7217 GCA_002256185.1 Rhodobacteraceae bacterium PARR1
TGCCCTATCGCAGGCCAATCTTTGTGCCAGATAGAAAAACCGCCGGGGGGACGGAATGCCCCATATTCTTGCCATTGACCAAGGCACCACCTCTTCGCGCAGCATCATCTTTGATGCGGGTTTGCGGGTCGTGGCTTCGGCGCAAGAGGAATTCCCGCAGCATTACCCGCAATCGGGCTGGGTGGAGCATGACCCGTCAGACCTCTGGGCCACGGTCGCCGGAACCGCCCGCGCCGCGATTGAAAAGGCCGGGATCGGTGCGGACAGCATCGCGGCCATCGGCATCACCAACCAGCGCGAAACCGTGCTGATCTGGGATCGCGCGACGGGCGATCCGATCCACCGCGCCATCGTCTGGCAAGACCGCCGCACGGCGGACACGTGTGATGCGTTGCGAGCGGCTGGACATGAGCCGATGATCACCGCGCGGACGGGGTTGCTGCTGGACCCGTATTTTTCCGGCACCAAGATCAAATGGCTGCTCGATCACATCCCCGGTGCGCGGGACCGCGCGGCCAAGGGGGAGTTGGCCTTTGGCACCGTCGATACCTTCCTGATCTGGAAACTGACCGGCGGCCGCGTCCATGCGACCGACGCCACCAATGCCGCACGGACGCTGATCTACAACATCGCCAAGAACGAATGGGACGCCGAGATTTGCGCCCTTTTGGACATCCCGATGGCAATCCTGCCAGAGGTCAAGGATTGCGCCGCCAATTACGGTGTGACCCGGCCTGACCTCTTCGGTCGCGCGATCCCGATTCTGGGCGTGGCAGGCGATCAACAGGCGGCAACGGTCGGCCAAGCCTGCTTTGCGCCGGGGATGATGAAATCCACCTATGGCACCGGGTGCTTTGCGCTGCTGAACACCGGGGCGGATATGGTCCCGTCGAAAAACCGGCTGCTGACCACCATCGCTTACCGGCTGAACGGCCAGACCACCTATGCGCTGGAAGGGTCGATCTTCATTGCCGGTGCCGTGGTGCAGTGGCTGCGTGACGGTCTGAAAATCATCCGCGAGGCGAAAGAGACGCAGCCCTTGGCCGATCAGGCCGACCCGACGCAGGAAGTGGTCCTTGTGCCCGCCTTTACCGGCCTTGGCGCGCCCTATTGGCGGCCAGAGTGTCGGGGGGCGGTCTTTGGCCTGACCCGCAACTCTGGCCCGGCGGAACTGGCGAAAGCGGCACTGGAAAGCGTGGGCTACCAGACCCGCGACTTGCTTGAGGCGATGCGCTCTGACTGGGGCGCTGCTGCCGATGGTGTGTTGCGTGTTGATGGTGGGATGACTGCAAGCGATTGGGCGATGCAGTTCCTGTCCGATATCCTGGGTGCGCCGGTGGATCGCCCAGTGGTGACGGAAACCACGGCCTTGGGGGCGGCTTACCTTGCGGGGTTGCAGGCGGGTCTTTGCCCTGCCCCGGCAGAGTTCGCCAAGCAATGGGCGCTTCAGCACCGCTTTACCCCCGCGATGGATGAGGCCACTCGTCAGGCGAAATACGCCCGCTGGCAACGCGCGGTGCAGGCCACCATGTCGGCATGAGACAGGCCCTCACCTTTGGCGCGCTGCTGCTGCCCGCGCTGGTGGTGATGGGCTTTGTCGCAGTGCTGCCGTTGCTGGCCGTGTTCAACTATTCCTTCCATGACATCTTCAGTCTGGATCAGGCCTATTGGATCGGGCTGGAATGGTATCAGGAGATCGTCACCTCTGACCGCTTTCTGTCCAGTCTGGCGCGTAGCTTATTGTTTTCAGGCGTAATTCTGGCCATTCAGATCCCCTTGGGCATCGCTTTGGCGCTGGTTCTGGTGCGGTTGCATCCGGTTTTGCGGACTTTTGGGCTGATGCTGGTCGCGCTGCCGCTTGTGGTGCCCTGGAACATGATCCCGATGATCTGGCTGGCACTGGTGAACCCGGATACGGGCCTTGCTGGGCGCGCGATAGAGGGGATGGGCTGGGCCTTTGACTACAAATTCACCGCGCTGCACACTTGGGCGCTGATCGTGGTGATGGACACATGGCATTGGATCGGGCTGGTGGTGATCCTTGCCTGTGCCAGCCTGTCGGCCATCCCTGCCCCGCTCTATCGCGCTGCGGCCATTGACGGCGCATCGCGGTTGGCGGTGTTCCGGCATATCGAGTTGCCGCGTCTGGCGGGCGGTTTGGCCATCGTGTTGCTGCTGCGGTTTGTCGACAGCTTCATGATCTATACCGAGGCCTTTGCCATCAATGCCGGTGGCCCCAATGCCGCGACGACCTTTCTGTCCTTGGACTTGGGCGAGGATATCAAGGCCTATAGCTATGGCTCTGCCGCCGCGCGGGCGATGCTGTCCTTCCTTGTCGTGGTCACCGTTGTCTGGGCCTTTGTGAAGATCACCACCCGTGACCGGGGGCAGGCATGAGAACCGGCTTTCACCCGGCGCGATTGTTAGTTCTGGCGATGCTGGCGCTGTTCATCCTGCTGCCACTGGTTCAGACGGTGGTTCTGAGCTTTCTCAACACCTTGCCTCGCGACGGTTTGGCCGAAGGCACGCCCAGCCTGATCAACTATCGCAACATCTTTGCCAGTGACGATCTGCGCGCCTCTTTGGTCAATTCGGGCGTCTATGTGCTGCTGAACGTGGCGCTGTGCCTTGGGGCCGGATTGCCCGCAGCCTATGCCTTTTCGCGCTATCGTTTCACCGGGGATCGGCATCTGCTGTTGGCGCTGTTGGTGTTTCGCATGACGCCGCCAGTGGTGCTGTCCTTGCCGATCTTTATCCTGTTTGCGCAAGTGGGCTTGGTGAACTCCCCCATCGGGATTGCGCTGGTGCATTGCCTGTTCAACCTGCCGATTGCGATCTGGATCTTGGAAAGTTTCATCTCTGCCGTGCCACAGGAGCTGGATGAGACCGCCTTTATCGACGGCCATTCCTTGCCCTCGTTCTTTCTGCGCCATCTGATTCCCGCGATTGCACCGGGCATCGGGGTGGCGGCGTTTTTCTGTTTCAGCTTTTCGTGGGTTGAGGTGGTCTTTGCCCGCATCCTAACCGTGACCGGGGGCAAGCCCATCACGATGGCGATCAATGCGCTGTTCACGTTCCAGACTGACATCGGGCTGGTGATGGCGATGACCGTCATCTCATTGATCCCCGGCGTGGCGATGATCTGGTTCGTTCGCAACCACATCGCCCGTGGCTTCACCATCCGCGCTTAAGGTCATGCCAGGTTTCCGGCCGGAAACCGCGCCCAACCGGTGAGGGATCGGAACATCCGGGCCAGATCAATCCGGGTTTGCGTCAAAAGCACCGCCAGATAGCGCGCCGGGGCCTTGATGCGGGGATAAGCCTCAACCAGTCCAAGGATGGCCATGCTTGCGCCCTCTGCCCCCAAGCGCGCCTTTGCCTGATGCCAGAGTGTCGGGTCAATCCCGATGGCTGGGGCAAGGCTTTGCGCCAATCTCTCAGCCTCTGGCCATGTCTCTGGGCGGCTGGTGCTAAAGGCCGCCGCATTCGGGGCGGCTGACAAGCAGGTGTCGAGGTCAAGCGCCGCAGTGTTTGCAACGACCTGCCTCTTTTCTTCATGAGTTTCTTTTTTTGAACTCTGAATGTGTCGGACAGTTTGTCTGTCACTGTCGGTCATGGTTTCGGTGTTTTCCACAGCCGCACAACGGTTTCCGGCGGGCAACCCGTTCAGCGCGGCGGTCAATTCCGCCTCTGAGGCCTTGCGCCGCAGCAGCCGCAGCATCGCGGCCATTTGGTCTGCATCCAACGCGGCATGGTGGATCGCATCGCGCACCAACGCCTTCAGCGCCCGCAGCCGCAAGGCCAAGGCCCGTTCATGCGCGGCTATGTCCTGTACTTGGACCAAGCATTGCCGCAGCGGCATCAGGCAAAAGCCGTAAGCCAGCACCGTGGCCCCATCCTCATCGCGCACGACATAGCGTTTGCGGTTCGGGCTTTGGTGGCGGGTGATCAGGCCGATCTGGCACAGATGCGCCAGACGACGGCGCAGGGTGCGTTCCTCCATCCCGTCGCAGCGCTCTTGCAGCGTGCGGTTCGCGGCATGCACCATCAGCGGCCCGTCCCAGCGATCCGCCGGGATAAAGCTGAGCAATCCGCGCAATACGGTGATGTCACGATCCGTCAGGCGCAGCGTTTTGCGGGCGGCTTTCACCGCCTCAAGCGCGAACCAACGCGGGTCCGACACGGCGGGTTTGGCCGGTCGGGCAGGGGGGGCATATTGGGTTTGGTGCATCCGTTTTCCACGCAAGGGAAAGCATTGGCCCCAAAGACCGAACGGCAGAGTGCAGGCCATGTCGGAAAAACGCGGTGCGCAGTCGTCCTTTGGCCGAAATTCGACAATGCATAGCTGTTCACCGCGAATGCGATGTTGCAGTCGAATCAGCCCTGAGCTAGAATTTCGCTATACGGACAGCGACGAAAGGGTTGGCGCCCTTTCTAGCACAGGGCCTCTCGGGGGCGATCTCGAGGGGCCGTTTCTTTTCCGGGTCGTGCTCCTGTTGTTAGGGTTGCTCGGTTTTTTGTTGGGCGTCCCGCAACGCTTGCAGCGCGGCGTCAGGGTGGTCGCTGATCCAGCGGTGCAGATCGGCGGCGTCCTTTTTGGTGATCGTGATCGTGGCACTGCGCGCACTGATCGCGACACTGCCAAGGGCGGTTTCCACGCGCGGCGCTTTGGCCGGGGCAGGGGTCTTGCCCGCGACAGGGCGGCGCAGCAGCGATTCAAACAGGGTGAAACGGTCATCGCTGGCCATGCCACGCGCGGCGGCAGCGGCAATTTCGGTCGTCAGGGCAGATTGGTTTCCGGGCGGAAACCCTTTCTTTTCAAGTATTTGGGATGCCTCATACCAGCGATCCCGTCCCACCTTTGGCGCGGCCCCGATGGCATCAATCAACTCTGGCGCAAAGCGCGCCGCCACCTGCCGCATCCGCGACAGGCCGGTCAGTTTCTCGCCTGCCTTGCGCGCCTTTTGGTCGATGTTCAGCGCGTCGCAGACCAATTCGTCCGATTTCCCCGCGTCAAGCAATTGCTTGGCGAAGGTGGCCTTTTCGATCCAGCTCAGGTCCTTGCGATAGGTGTTTTCCTGACCTTGCGCGATGATCGCCTGATCCTCATCCAGATCGCGCACCAGCGCCTTGGCGGGCAGGCCCAGATGGCGCAGCGCGGCCAGACGGCGACGGCCATAGACGATCCGGAACCGGCCCGAGGGCAGGGGGCTGACAAGGATCGGGATCAACTGCCCCTGTGCGCGGATGCTGTCGGCCAGATCAAGGATTTCCTCGGCATCCGGGTCGATCCGGTCCTTGAACGCGGAGTCGTCGATCAGCCGCGTCTCAATCTCACGGATGGATGCGGCGGCGGCGGCTTGCAGCGATTTCGCCATGCCCGACAATGACGGCGCGCGCGAGGGTGCCGGGGCAGGGGCCACGACTTCGGGGGTCTTGGCCTCTTCGCTGACATCAAACTGGATTTTGCGTGCCATGTCAGAGGTCCTTCCGCCCCCATGCCTGCTGGATCAGCCCTTCAAGCTCTGTCACCACGCCGTTGACCGACTCGATGGCGCGGTCATAGGTGTTGCGGGTGAAGTCTGAACGGTTCACCTCAAACAGCGTCTGCTGCGTTAATCCGGCATCCGACACGGCAGAGGATTTCAGGAACGTCCGCGTCAGCACATCCTCGCCGAACATCGTTCGCAGAAAGGCCGCCATCTGGGTTTGCGGCCCATCATTCGGCTCAAACCGGGTGATCAGGAATTTCATGAAGTCCCAATGCGGTGTTGCCCCCACCTCGGCAATCGTGGCCAGCAGGATGGACGCGAGTTGCAGGAACTGCGCCATCGACGCCACGTCCAGCATGCTGGGCACCACCGTCACGATTGTGCCCGTGGAGGCCACCAGCGCCGACAGCGTGATGAAGCCCAGTTGCGGCGGGCAGTCGATCACCACCACGTCATAGCTGTCCTCAACCTCGGCAATGCAGAGCGCAAGGCGTTGGTAAAACGGCGGCTGCACGTTGTTGTGCAAGGCATGGGCGGTTTCGGTTTCAAATTCGGACAGCATCAGCCCGGCGGGGGCGAGGTCGAGTTTGTGGAAATAGGTTTTCCGCACAATCTCGGCAAAGGGGACCGGATCATCATAGCGGATGGCATCATAGACAGTGCCGGTTTCGGCAAACTCGATCTCAGGGCGCAGACCGAACATCGTGGTCAGGCTGCCCTGCGGGTCAAGGTCGATGGCCAGCACCCGATACCCATCCAGCGCCAGTTTCTGCGCGATGTGGATGGCGGATGTCGTCTTGCCCGCGCCGCCCTTGAAATTGGCGACCGACAGGATTTGCAGCTTGTCGCCCTCACGCCGTCCGGGCACGAGGTATTGGAACTTCTTCGCCCGGCTGTCCTGCGCGATGGCGTGGCGGGCGAGGTCAACCTGCGCCGCCGTATACCAGCGCCGCCCGCGGCTATCAGTTTCGACCTCGAGGTCAATCTTGTCGTTGAAGAACTGTTTGCGCAGATGGTCCTGCGAGACGCCGATCAGTTCTGCCGCCTCTGCCGCGTTGAAACGGCGCAGGTCTTTCATGTTGTCGGGCAGAAAGGATTTCCGCATGTTGGAATCCAAAGACCGGCTGAGGCGCGTGGCCATGGCCTGAATCTTCTGGTCGATCCGGATCGTCTGATCTTGCATCTGCCTGCCTGTGCGCTGTCGCCGCCCGTTTCGGGTCTTTTGCTCGTAAGAACGCGAAACGTAGCTTTCACCGGTTTTCGCGTTCCTTGTCAAAAATGACAGGAACATAGCCTTGAGACAAGAAATTTCTGCAAGGGCCGTTCGCGACCGAATGAGACAAGCCGCGCCTTCAGACGTTCAAAGTGGATTTGGACCCTGTTCTTTGAACTCATCAAGCGAAATCAGTGCATTGCGCCGTTCACTTGCCAGAGGGTCAGGGGCGTCACCCGAACTCTGCCGTTCCTGCGGGTTTGAAGCCAACCCGAATCGCGTCGGCGCAGCGGATCAGAATACGCCGTAGATCGCAGACCGGCGCAGCCCTTCGGCGCTGTAATCCACCCCCAGATCAAAGCGATACGGGGTCAGGCGCGGCAGATCGCGGGTCAGAATCCCGGTCAGGCCCGGGTGAAACCCGGTTTCCTGTGCAAAGCGCAGCGTTGCCACCGCGTCGGCGCGTGAGAAATAGACCGCCGAGGAATGCGACTTGCGCGAAATCACAAACA
>NKIT01000104.1:7227-15349 GCA_002256185.1 Rhodobacteraceae bacterium PARR1
GTCATAGCGTCCCGGTGCCAAGGGGGCGGGCAGGGGGGGCAGGTCGTCCAGATCGCGCAACACCTGCGCCCGGTCCGGGCCGCTGCGGTAAAAGCGGTAATCGTTCTTGGGGGTGCGGGACTTGCCGTCCCAAACCTCGGACTGACCGGCGCTGATCGTGCCGCCTTCGCCCTCGAAGTAGAGATCCACCGAAGGGATTCCCCGCCCCGCCAGCGTATCGGCGTCAAACTCGACCGAAAACATGAACCACGGCAGGTCATCCGCCGCGCCAAGGTTTGGCGCGCAAAGACCCGGCAGGCAATCTGCCAGCGCGGCAATCCCGGTGCGGCGGGCGTCACGGTCGTAATCGTAGAAATACAGCTCCCATGACAGGCCGGTGGGGGCGGATTTGATGCCCCAGACGGTCTGGAACGCCCCCCAACGCTGACGGATGCGGCCAAAGGCCTTGGCCAGCGCCGGACCCTGCGGGATCATGTCCAAGGACGCCGCCAGAAAGGCCGATTGGCGCAGGCTGTCGGGTTTTGGCGGGGTGACGGGGTCGTAATCCCACAGGCAAAAGTCGCGGAATTTATCTGTGGGGTGAAAGGCTTCGCGGTTCAGGGTCATGCGTCCACCGGCCAGCCATAAAGCGTCAGGAACGCCCCCCCGTGGCGGTCCCGGCCAAGTGCGACATGCGACGGAACTACCAGCGGGGCAGGGGCGTCGGGGTTGATCGCCGCAACCATCCGCGTGACCACGGGCAGGACAGCACCCGTTGAAACATCGGCCAGCCCGATGTCCAGCGACAGCCGGGCAGACCCAGGCTCTGCCACACGCAACAGATTTCCCGACAGATCGGCCAGCCACGTGGCAGCCTCTGCCAGTGCAGGGGGCAGGTCCAGCGCGGTCAGCAGCGCGCGCGCCTCTGCCACCCGGTCATACCGGTGCAAGGCCTGCCGCCCGCCGCCGCATTTCAGGGCCAAATAGGCAAGGTTAGGCTCTGGTTCCGCATCCGGCGGGAATTCGAGGTAGAGCTTGCGCACGGCCCCCCCAGCCTCATCGCCGTCCAGCCCCAGATGGACTACATCGGCCCGGTGCCAGTGATCCGCCATGACGGCGGGCAATGTGCCCTCCACAAGTGCGGCCAAAGGGGCGGGGTCATCCGGGGCAAGCAGCGCCGCGCGGGGAAAGGTCAGCAACACACGCCGATCCGCCACGCCCCGCGCGGACACTTTGCAGGATGGCGCAGACAGCGGGTCATGTCGCAGCAATGCGCGAACGCCCTGCCAAAGCGCCACCTCAGGGGGCGCAGCCATGTCCGATGTAGCCATGTCCGGCGCCGCAGCCATCCTTCGGTCAGACCGGGGTGACGGTGACGTCGCCGTCATACTTTGCCGCGCGGCCCAGTTTCAGGATGTTCTGGAGCGAATGCAGATGCGCGTAGCACAGTGCCAACTCATCCGAGCGGAACATGTGCAGCATCCGATCCGTCGGGATGCGCTTCAGCTTTTCGCGGTTGATGACGGAAAAACCGCCCATCCGGCCCTCGGTCCCGGTTGCATCGCGGTAACGGGCCTGCGCCTCTTCGAGCACGTTCAAAGACTGCAATCGGCGGCAAAAGTCTTGCGTCTGGCGGAACTGATTCTGGAATTCCACTGCGAAGGCAAGGGCTTTGGTCAGCGTTTCGCCCTGAGTCCCGTCTGCGTCATAGAAGCGTTCCCCCCGGCCTTCGCGGTTCAGGCGCGGGCTGGTTTCGTCGATGCACAGGGTATAGGTTCCCTCTGTGTCATCGTCTGGGCGCGAGAATACGAAAGGATGGCGGCGCAGAAAGGCGGGCAGGTAGCCGCCCTGCCATGTTCCGTCGAAATCCACGTGGTCGTTCAGCTCTGCCCGCAGGCCCAAAAGGGCGGCGGGAAAGATCGCTTCGCTGTTGCGCGCAAAGACAATGGGATGGTCTGGTGCCGCGCTGACGAACTCAACCCCCAGCAAAGGCACGGAATTCACCTTGCGCGCAAAGCTGTAACCCATGGGGGGTTCGATGCACATGTCGGCATGGGCATCAGAGGCGATTGGCGTCACGCGCTCATAGATCAGCATCTGTCGGGTCAAAATAAATCCTCAATCTGCGACACGCAGGGTTGTATCAAGCGCCGGTCCGGTCTGGTCTGAGGTTACTGCAAACCGCATGCCCAAGTCAGTGTAAAACGCCGGGAATTATATATCCAAACGGATGGAAAAGAATAAACAGAAGTCAATCTTCAATTCCAAGGGATGGACCGGCAAGATTCAATAAAAGTAAAGGTTTACCTGCATTTTTTTCCCGTTTGGATCGTGCGGTTCGCTGTCAGGCAATCGGGGCGGGTGTAAAATATCTTTAGATATGCCGACTGACTTCTGGACATAGGATTGAAACACTCGCTGTCCGGATTTGAATTGCAAAGGAGGTTAAACACCTTCTTTATCAAAGCAGGGTTCCCAACCATCAGTCGCGATGGGTTGGGACGCAATACATTGAAGTAGGCAACCATGTCAGCACCTTTCGGCACACCCAAATTCGGCATGTCCCTTTCGCGCGCATTGCGCCGGGCACGCAATCGGGCGACGCGGCGCGGCATGGCCGAGACGACGCGTTTCGAAACGCATGACAACGCCTACAGGATCGAGACGCTCGAACCCCGCATCCTGATGAGCGCGGACATCGCGCTTGCCGCCCTGCCCGGAGCGACGACTGCTGTGGCCGCAGAGGTGAAGTTCCTTGAAACCGGTGGTCGCCGGATCGAGGTTTATCTGGACGGCTCGCTGAAAAGCACGGTCACGGATCTGAGCGGGGGGGTGAAAATTACCGGCACCTCCGGCAACGATTCGATCATCGTCAGTTTCGAAGAGGGTTTTGACGACAACGCGCTGGCACTCAGCGTTTCGGGCGGCGACGGCACCGACAGCGTGACCCTGTCCAGCGATGACACCGGCGGCGCGACCGATCTTGGTTCGGTCAGCGTCACGGCGGAACAGATCCGGGTCTATTCGGCCATCGGTGCGCGCACCGGCTTTGGTGTGACGGGCGATGTGACCCTGACGGCGGCATCCTCTGTCACGGGCGGCACGGCTTCGGTGTTGATCCAGCAAGACCTGAACATGTTCGGGGCCTTGGTCGTTTCGGCCTCGGCGGTGCACGAGTCGACCTCTGGCGACGCGTCGTCGGCGACGGTTTCGGTGCAGGCAAACCTGTTGGCGGGCAGCGTTGACCTGTCGTCCAAGGTGTCACGCAACCTGACCGATGGCAGCCTTGGGCTGGCGAATTACCACTTTGGCGATGCGACCGCGACCCTGACCGTGGCGGATGGCGTCAACATTCTGGCCGACGATGTGTCGCTGTCGGCGACCGTGGACGGCAAGGTCAAGATGGGCCCGCAGTCGTACATTCCGGGCGATATCTCGGCCGCTGTGCAGTCGATCAAATTCGTGGTGATCACGGCAAAGGATGTGGCGACGATCACGCTGGGCAATGGCCAGATCAAGCCGTCTGACCCGGACTATGCGATCAACAGCACCACTGGCGGCACGGCCATCGCGGCAAATGTCGCGACGGAATATGCCTCTGCCGGTATTCTCGTGTCGCAAAAGATCGAAGGATCGGCCACTGTCACGGCCACCGGCACCGTTATTGACGGCGGTTTGGGCGGCGTCTCTGTCACCGCCGATGTGGCGCAACAGATCAAGGCCGTAGGCCCGGCCTTTGTCGCCGAAACCACCCCGCCGACTTTCCCGATGGCGGTCGCGGCCTTTGTGTTCAACGAAGAGCGTGTGACCACCAAGGTCACGCTCGAGTCTGTGACGATCAACACCACGGGCGACAGCACCGTCGCTGCGCGCAATACCAGCAGCGTGACGGCCATTCTGGCCGGTCAGGCGCAATCCGCCGCGGAAAGCCTGGCGATTCTGTCCAGCCTGCCGCAGGTCGCCGTTGCGGGCATGTTCGCCACAAACGAAATCCTGTCGGACGTCCAGACGACCCTGACCGATACCACCATCGTGGCGGGGGGCGATGCCGCTGTCGTCGCCTTGAATGACATGGCGATCACGGCAACGGTTGATGGCGGGGCAAAGTCGACCTCTGCGGCGATCGGCACCTCGCTGGCGTTCAACAGCATCGGCTGGACGCCCGGCAACCTGTTTGCCAGCGCGCTGGGGGTCTTCCTTGGCAATGATACCGGTTCGACGCCAGAGCCGATGGTCACCCGCGTGACGCTGGAAAACTCGTCGGTTTGGGCATCAGGCGCGCTTGAAATCTCGGCGACCGCAGTTCCGGTCATCACCGCAAAGGTGCTGAACAAGGCGGAAAGCACCGGGGATACGCTTGCACTGGGCTTTGTGATGGCCGGCAACCGAATCCAATCGGATGTTGATGTCATCATCGGCAAAGGCGGTGCCGACGAGCTGCTGACGGTCGAAGGCGGCTCTGTCACCATCGCGGGCACCGACGGGGCCACGATTGAATCCGAGGCATCGGTTTCCTCGGCCAGCCAAGGCGGTCCGTCCTTGGGCGGTCTTTTGGCGCGCAACGCGGTGCAAAGCACGGTGGATGTCGCCATCGTGGCCACGACCGTTGCTGCGACGGCGGGTGACATGTCCACCCGCTCCGACACCACGGCGACGATCACCGCCACTGTCAGCGGGTTGCAACCCGCTGCAGAGGAGGGCACCAAGCCTGCATCCTTTGCGCTGAACGGCGTCATCGCCACCAACATGATCCTTGCCGACACCAATCTGACGGTGACCGGCGGCAGCATGACGGCGTCGGGCGATCTGACGATTGGCGCGGCCAATGCGGGCACGATCACCGCCACCAATACCGCCGAAGCCACCGGCAAGGGCACGGCCATCGGCGTCAGCCTTGCCTTCAACACCATCGGGTGGCAGGCGCAGAACTTCCTGTTCGGCACGGTTGACGCCCTGATCGGGACCGACATCGCGGCGCCGACACCGTCCAAGGCCAAGGTCACGCTGACCAATGTGGCGATTCAGGCGGGCGGCAATATTACTGTCGCTGCCGAAAACACCCAGACCATCACTGCACGGCTCAAGGCCGACGCCACCAGCGCAGAGGCGGCGGGTGCTGGCATCATGCTGGCGCTGAACAAGACCACCAGCGTCACCCGGATTCTGCTGGATGGCGGCTATATCCGCGGCACGGGCGACGCCAGTGACGTGACGATCCGAGCTGTCGATGCCTCGGGTGTGGATGCGGAAGTGGGGCTGAAAGTCGGCGGCGGCACCGTCGCGGCGGGCGGTCTGGTCGCGCGCAACGATGTCCGCAGTGATGTGGATCTGACCGGCACGGCGAATGAGATCACCACCACCGGATCGGCGGATCTGTCCGCGCGCGCCGTGGCCGGGATCACCGCCAAGCTGGACGGCACGTTCGAGATCGTGGACGACAAGTCCAAGGACGGTCTTGCCTTTGGCGGCGTCATCGCCAGCAACCTGATCCTTGTGGATGTGGCGACGACCTTCACCAATGCGTCGATGGATGCCGGGGGCGATCTGTCGATTCTGGCGCGCAGTGCAGGCACGATCACGGCTGAAAACGGGGTCTCGGTCAAAGGCACCGGCACGGCGGTCGGCATCATGCTGGCCTTCAACACTGTGGGTTGGCAGGCGCAGAACATCCTGTTCGCGATGGTTGATGCGCTGATCGGCACCAGCATCGGCGCGGCCCAAGATGCGCAGGCCATCGTCTCGCTGAGCGGTGGCAGTTTCAGCGCAGGCGGCAATCTGGCCCTTGGCGCAGAGAACGCCGCAGAGATTGCTGCCAAGATCAATTCCGTCGCAACCTCTGCCGCAGCGGCAGGGGCGGGGGTTATCCTTGCGTCGAACCGGGTGAAATCGCGCAGCCAAGTGCTGGTCGATGACGGCACCGGATCGGGCGGCATCTCCGCTGGGGGTGATCTGGCGATCACCGCCACTGACAAGGCCGCGATCACGTCTGAAATCACGATGGAGGCCGCCGGGGCCACCACGGGCGTCGGCATGATCTTCGTGCGCAACGATGCGCGCGGTGAGGTCAAGGCCTTTGTCAACGAGGTGAACCTGACCAGCACCGACGGAACCGTGACCGTGTCCGCCATCGGGGCATCCTCAGTCGAAGCAAAGGCCTCGGGCGACGTCAAGATCGTGTCCGAGGACGAGGGGGCCACCGGCAGCGCTGTCGCGGGCCTGATTGCCAGCAACATGGTGCTGGGCGGGGCAGAGGCCACCATCCAGTTTGCCACCGTCACGGCGGGCGCTGGCATCGACGTTCTGGCCGATACGCTGACACTGGTGCGTGCCGAAAACGCGATGAAGGCCGAAGCTTCCGGGACCGCCGTTGGCCTGACACTGGCCTTCAACAGCATCGGCTGGGATTCGTCGAACATCTTCCAGCAAATGGCGGATGCGCTGCTGGCCACCTCGATCGGCGCAAGCCCCGGCATCAACACCGTGGCACGGATGTGGAACGTCGCCTTTACCGCAGGCGGCGCAGTCCGCGTGCTGGCAGGTGGCACCGATGCCGAGGCCGAACGTCGCGGCGCGTTGATCGACGCCGCCATTGACGCGTCAGCGGCGGCGTCGGGCTCGTCCGCCGGTGTGGGCATCGTCCTGACCAGCAACCGCGTCAAGACCAGCGCAACGGCGGAAATTGACACCGATCAGGCGAACCGGGCGCGTGACGTGGCGGGCAGCATCGAAGTTGCCGCCCGCGACACTGCCGCCATCACCGGCAAGACCGCCATGGCCGCAGGCAGCGGCGGCGGCGCGGCGGTCGGCCTGACGATTGTCCTGAACGACGTTCAGGGCAATGTCTCGGCCTTGATCGACAGCATGACCCTGCAAACGCAGAATGATCTGACCATCGCGGCGGATCAGCAAAGCACGATCAACGCCGACCTGTCGGGCAAGGTCACCTCTGCCCCGTCTGAAGATGCCGAGGATTCCAATACCCTGTCCTTTGGCGGCGTCATCGCAACCAACGTGGTCCGCAGCAAGGCCAGCGCGAAATTGCTGAGTTCCGATGTTGTCGTCGGCGGCAACATGACCGTTTCGGCGCTGAACAACGCCGAAATCATCGCCGTGAACGCGGCCCTGCAGTCAGCGGCAGGCACCGGCACGGCGGTTGGCATCACCTTGGCCTTCAACACCGTGGGCTGGGAACCGCAAGACCTGTTCCGCAAGTCGGTTGACGCGCTTTTGGGCACCAACATCGGCGTGCAGGACAACGCGACGGCAACGGCGCTGGTTCAGGACTCGGCGATGGTGGTTGGCGGGGATCTGACGGTCTCGGCCGACATGACCTCGAAGATATATGCGACGGTCAAGAACGAATCCCGCGCCGGTTCGGCAGGGTCGGCGGCGTCGATCATTCTGGCGACCAACCTGATTGCATCGGATGCCTCGGCGCAACTGTTGCAGCCGGTGGGCGATGTGCTGGCCGGTGGCGTGCTGTCGGTTGTGGCCAATGATGCGCCCGACATTCTGGCCAAAGGCACCGTGATTGCCGTGGCCAAGGACGATGACAAGGCGGGCAAGGAATACATCAAGGTCGACCATTACAGCGACCAGGGCGAAACCGACATCGAGTTTGGCGATCAGGTTTTTGTCAAGGAAGGCCACGAAGCGGGCGGCACCATCGGCCACATCTACCGCTTCATGGGCGTCGATGCGACCGTTGACCTGTCGGCCACCGATTTTGATGACAAGCGGTTCTGGTGGGAAATCCCGCCGCCCGTGGGCTTCATGGGCGAAATCCTCGGCTTCCTGTACAAGGAAATGCCGTTGGAAACCAAAGAGTTCACGCTTGCCAAGTTGCCCATCGGCGATCAGACCCACACCTTTGGCCTGAAGGTTCAGGCGGGCTGGGATGACATGACCGTGCTGGACTTCTTGTCCGGCATGGGTGTCGTCGAACCCGGATTGAACATGAATCTGGCGGATACGCTGCTGAAGGCGACCTCTACCGCCGATCACAAGTCGGACGCCACGGCGGCCACGCTGAAGAAGGGGGAGACTGTCGAATACGTCGGAACCGGCCTTCTGAAGGGCAAGGTCTTTAAGTATCTTGGCGACGACAAGGTCGGGGCGTTCAACCTGTCCACAGTGACAGACG
>NKIT01000105.1 GCA_002256185.1 Rhodobacteraceae bacterium PARR1
CCTCAATCGGGGGCAGATCGGGGCCAGGGTCGGGGATTGGGTTTGGGATCGGATCAAGCGGCGGCGGCGGCGGCGGTTCGGTCGCGGGACCATGCGGCGGCCCTTCGGGCGGGATTGGCGGCGGTGCGGGGGCCGGATCGGGGGCCAGAACGGGGGCCAGAACGGGGGCCAGAACGGGGGCCAGAACGGGAGGGGCCGCCGCGCGCAAGCCCCGGGTGTGTGACAACGGCAGCCGGTGCAGCATGGTGGACCTCTTTCGCTGATGATGCGGGTCAACCCACCCACCCCAAGGCAGTTCCCGCCCCGCGCCCCCTTCCGCAGAGCGGCGGCAAGGTCTAGCCTGCGCCCGAGGCAGACGCAGCGGAGGCGACAATGGACCGACACATGCGGCGACGGGGGGCACTGGCGCTGACGGGCGCGCTCTGTGGGGCGGGGCTTTACGCCCTTGCCGAGGCGCTGGGAAATGACGTGCTTCCCGAACGGGTCGCTTTGGGCAGTGCCGTGCTGGCGGTGGTGTTTTCCGGCGCGCTGATGGTGCTGGTCGGTCCACTGCGCTTTGGCCGTGCCACCGTGTCGGCGCTGGCTTTGGGTCTGGTCGTGGCGGGCTTGGTGCATCTGGGCGCGCTGCGCTATGCCGCGCCCGAAGAGTATCTTTGGACCGGTCTGCCGGTCCTGTCCGGTTTTGCCGTCGCATTTCTGCCCCTGCCTTTTCTGATCGCGGCGGGCGGCAGTGCGGGCTGGCGCGACTATGCCACCCTGTTCCGGGAAAGCTGGTCCCTCGTGGTGCGCGCCACGTCAGCGGCGATTTTCACGGGTCTGGTCTGGGCCTTGATCGGTCTGTCGCATCTGCTCTTCGGGCTGGTGGGGCTGGATGTGATCAGCACGGTGATCGCGCTTGATCCCATGCCGTGGTTGATCACGGGCGCGGCCTTGGGTCTGTCCCTTGCCGTGGTGGCCGAAATGGCGGGGATGCTGTCGCCCACGCTGGTGTTGGGGCTGTTGCGCCTTTTGCTGCTTCCGATTCTTCTGGTGCTTGCCGTGTTCCTTGTGGCGCTGCCACTGAACGGCATGGCGGGCTTTGGCGGTCTGTCGGCGGCGGCCACGCTCTTGGCCATGACCGCCGCCGCCGCGACCTTGGTGACGACGGCGGTGGACCGCGAGGATGGGCAGGCCGTTTCGGGCGCGCTGATGCGACAGGGCGCGCGGGCGATGGCGCTGATCCTGCCCTTGCCGGCTGCGCTTGCGGCCTGGGCGGTCTGGCTGCGGGTGGTGGACTATGGCTGGACGCCTGACCGTCTGTTCGTGGCGCTGTTGGCGGGGCTGGGTCTGGGCTATGGCCTGACCTATGCCGGTTCGGTGCTGCTGGGGGCGCGCTGGATGGGCCGCGTCCGGCGGGCGAATGTCGGCATGGCGCTGC
Organism: Rhodobacteraceae bacterium PARR1; assembly: GCA_002256185.1. Lineage (GTDB taxonomy): Bacteria > Pseudomonadota > Alphaproteobacteria > Rhodobacterales > Rhodobacteraceae > Paragemmobacter. The sequence continues at coordinate 1,418 of NKIT01000105.1, forward strand.
TGACGATCCTGCTGGCGGCGCTGTGGCTGGCCGTCATCCCCGCCGAAGCCATATCGGCCAAGGATCAACTCGCCCGCTATGGCGCGGGACAGACGGCGCTTGCCGATCTGGACATTGAGGCCTTGGACAGTTGGGGAAAGCCGGGTGCTGCCGCCCGTGCAGAGCTTGAGGTTTTGGCCAAGACGCCGGGGCAAGAGGCGCTGGCCCAGCGTCTGGCAGGGCAGGTCGAAGACCCGCCCGCGCCCGAACCGGCGCTGGCCGATCTGACCGCCGCCATGCCGCTGCAGCCTCCGGGGGCCGGGGCGACGCGTGACATGCTGCTGGCCGCCGTGCCAGAGGACACCTTGCAGATGTGGCTTGCGGCCTGTCGCAGCACGTTCGCCACCGGGCGGGCGGGCTGCGTTTTCGTGGTGGGCGATTTCCTGCCGCGCTTGCCGGGCGAAGAGGGGCTGGTCATCACCCGCGACGCCAAGGGCTGGGTGGATCTTTACGGCTTGGCGATGGGGGATGACGGGCTGGCGCGCTTTGTCACCGTGGGGTCACTGACCGGCGTTCTGCCGCAATATGACACGGCAGAGGCCTTGATGACCCAGCTTCAGGACGCCCCGCCCGCCCTGACGCCCGCGCCGGTCAACCGGATCGATCTGGGCGGCCCGGAAACCGGATTGGTGCTGCTGCCGTAAGGAAAGACTTAACCTCTGTCGCGCTAACCTGCCCTGCAAGGGGAAAGGGGTGGGCGATGCATGGGCTGATCCTTCGGGCGATACAGTGCTTTTTGCGCGACATATGGGGGGCTGCCTTTTGGCAGGCGATCATGGCTGACCTGCGCCTGCCCTCGCAGGGGTTTGAGGCGATGCTGACCTATGCCCCCGATCTGGGCACCGCCGTGCTGGACCGGGCGGCGGCGCGACTGAACCGCAGCCGCGACAGCTTGCTTGAGGATATGGGAACCTACCTCGTGTCGCATCCAAGGCGGGACGGGGTGCGGCGGTTGCTGCGCTTTGGCGGGCCGGGGTTTGTGGATTTCCTGCATTCGCTGGACCATTTGCCGGGGCGGGTGCGGCTGGCGGTGCCTGATCTGGTGCTGCCTGCCCTGCATGTGGCAGTGTTGGGGCCGGACCGCTTTCGCCTGACAGTGGGCGTGGCGGGGGATGCCCTGGCCACGCCGATGGCGCCGCTGCTGGTCGGCCTGATCCGGGCGATGGCCGATGACCATGGCGCGCTGGTGATGATCGAGGCTGAAGGGCACGACACGACCCAGCCGCTTTCGTGCCAAGGCGCGGCCATCCGCATTGATGTTCTGGATGGCCACCATGCCTTGGCGCGTGATTTTCGTCTGGCGACCCCGGCATGACCACCCCTCCAGCCCCGCCCGACGCGATGATCCCGGCCAGCCTGCTGGCGCGTCTGGTGCCCCTGCATGTGGCTTTGGCGGCAGATGGGCGCGTCATCGGGCTTGGCCCGACCTTGCAGCGGTTGGTCAGGGGTGGGGCCGTGCCAGTTTCGGTGCCAGTTTCGGTGCCAGCTTCGGTGCCGTTTGCCGATCTGTTCACTCTGCGCCGCCCGCTTGATCTGGCGGCGCTTGCCCTTGGCGGCGCGGTTGAGGTCGGGTTGCACGCCGATCCGCGCCACCTGATGCGGGGGCTGGCGCTGCCGTTGCCGGGGGGCGGGCTGCTTTTGGTGCTGGCCTTTGTCGATGTGCCTGCCGCTGTCCGCGATCTGGACCTGACAGAGGGGGATTTTGGCCCCACCGACCGCACCGTTGATCTGCTGTGGCTGGTTGAGGCGAATGCCGCCGTGTCGGGTGAATTGCGCAGCCTGAACCGCCGATTGCAAGGCGCGCAGGCCATGGCGCAGGAACAGGCCTTGACCGATCCCTTGACTGGCCTGCGCAACCGCCGCGCGCTTGAGGGTGCGCTGGCCGATCACTGCGCCGGGGTCGAAGGCTTTGCCCTGCTGCAACTGGACCTTGACCACTTCAAGCAGGTCAATGACTCGCTTGGTCATGCCGCCGGGGACCATGTGCTGGCTGAGGTGGCGCGTGTGCTGACACAGGAAACGCGGGCGGGGGATACCTTGGCCCGATTGGGGGGCGATGAATTCGTGGTGCTGCTGTCTGGCATGGCCGATGCCGCGCGGGCGATGCAGGTGGCGCATCGGATCACCCGCCGCCTGTCCCGCCCGATCCCGTTTGAAGGCCAGCCCTGCCGTATCGGCGTCAGCGGCGGATTGATCCTGTCGCCACCCCGCACCTTTCCGCAGCCCGAAGCGCTGCTGAGGCAAGCCGATGCCGCGCTTTACGCCGCCAAACGCGCAGGGCGGGGGCAGACCGTGGCGCAGGGTTGGCAGGCTTAGGGATCAAGCCCTGCGCTTGGTCCAATACAGCCGGTTCGCTGCCGCACGGATGACAACCTCGACACGGTGGCCTTGGCCCAGATGCATCGCCTCGGCCCAGCGGCGGGCCCGCAGCAGGCGGGCAGCGGTTGCCGCGCGCATCTTGGCCAGATGCGGCAGGGTGGCATCGGACCGTCCATCGGCCAGTTGCCTTGCCACAAAGGCCACATCCTCGGCAGTCAATTCAAACGGGCGATAGCCTGCCAGTTCCATCACCTTGGCCGCCACCGCCTGCGCCAGCCATGCGGCCTCTGGCGGGGTCAGTCCCATGTCCTGCACCATGGCTGCGACCTGATCGGACAGCGTGGCCGCAGACGGCCTGTGGTTCGGCGGTGTCGCACCGATGGGCAGGTCGGGCCGTCCTGCCCGCCGACGTTGCGCGGACAAGGCCGCCAGTTGTGACCACAGCGCCATCTGCCGTCCATGCTGGATTGACGCCGAAGAGATTGATCCGCCATGCATCCGGTAGCGCCCAAGGATGTCAGGCAAGGTGTCCAGCCGCCCCAGCGCCGTGAGCCGCCAGTAAAGATCACTGTCTTCAGACACCGGAAGCGGCCGGTAGCCACCCACCGCCATCAGGGCCGAGCGCCGCGCCATGAAAAAGGGTTGGGTCAGGGGCGGTTCCTGCGCGGGCAGAAAGGCCGGGTCCGGCAGGATATTCGCGCCGGGCTGATGGATGGTCCCGGTTTCCTTGCCGGTGGCATCGATTTCGACATGCGCACCAGAGCAGGCGATGCAGGCGGGATTGCCGACCATATGGCGCAGTTGCCGCGCGTGGCGGTCTGGCGCGGACAGGTCATCTGCGTCCAGCCGCGCGACAAAGGGCGCGGTGGCCAGCGCCAGCCCGGCATTCATGGCGGCGGCGATCCCTTGCCCCGGCAGGCGCAGGCTTTGCACACGCGGGTCCTGCGCGGCCAAGCGGTCCACCACGGCGGGTGTTGCATCCGTGCTGCCATCATCAATGACGATGACCCGCAGATGCGGGGCGGTCTGCGCAAGGGCAGAGCGCACAGCCGCCTCAAGCGTGGTGGCGGCATTGCGGGCGGGGATCAGCACATCGACAGCGGGAAGGTCCATCTAGCCCCCCACCGCCATGGCCTTGGCGGTGCCGATCCGCTCGTAAAGCGCGTTTTCCAAGGCGTCGATCTGGGCCGAGGCGGCCATTTCCGCCCGTCCCGCATGCCGTAGCGCGGCGGTGGCCAAGCGGGCCTGTTCGGTCGGATCATCCCAGACCCGCCGCAGCGCCTTGCGCCACGTCTCGACCGGGGCGGTCGGGGACACGCGAATTCCGCCCGGACCCACCGCCTCGGGCAGGCCGCCGATGTCCGAGACAATCGCCGGGATGCCCGATACCTGCGCTTCCGCCACCACGCGGCCAAAAGCCTCTTCCCAGCGGCTGGGCACAAGGATCAGCCGGGCCTGCGCATAGACGACGCGCATGTCGGCGATGCGGCGCAGCCATGTGATATTGCGCAAAGCCGCTGCGCGCTGACGGTTGGCGCTGTGTTCGGGGCCGTCCAAGGTCCATGCCTCGACGATCAGAAAAGGAATGTCGGGGCAGGCTTTTGCCAGTTCAAGTGCGATGGCGATGCCCTTGGACGGGTGAGGATTGACAAAGACACAGTGGCTGCCGCCCGGCAGAACGCGGTAGGTCGCCGCGTCGATCACGGGATAGATCACCCGGCTGTCCACACCCAGATCCGCGCGCGCCCGCGTCCGCGTGAAGTTTGAGTTCGAGATGAAGATCGTCGCAGGGTCCAGCGCCGCCACCTCTGCCCGTAACCCGGCGAATTCGACGTTGCGGAAATGGATCATCGCCGGCAGGTCAAGCGCCCCGCAGGCGCTGGCCAGACGGACCGCACCTCCGCCTTGGGCCACGACCACATCAGGGTGAAAGTGATCGCGCACTTCGGCCAAGGCGGCGGGGTCGGCACTGTGCCAGACGCGGTAGGTGACCTGACCTGTCGCCTTGTCGATGCCGATGTGGCGGCGGCGCAGTTTCAACGTCAGACGGTGGCGCAGGCCCAACAATCCAGCCCCGGTCAGACCACAGAGCAGGCGCGTCTCATGCCCGCGTTCGGTCAACAGGCGCATGGTTTCCTGCGTGCTGCTTTGCAGCCCCCCCGCGATTTGCGGCAGATGGGGATGGGCGGTGGCAAACAGGATCTTCAACCCGGGCTTTCGACTGTCACTGCCTTGAGACTTTTCCGGCGGCGGCTGCCGGTCTGCATCGTGATCCATGGTCTTCATCGGATCATCCTGCCGCAGTCGTTCGGTGTTCCGACTGTCCTGGTCTGTCATCTGCCGCGCTGCCTCTCTCTTTTTGCCCGTGGGGGCTTGCGCTGTTCCGGTCCGGGGCTGGAAAGCACGGTCCAGAAAATCCCCTGCTGCCCGTGCCCTGTGCGCAAACGGGCGGAGCGCGCGGCGGTTCCGGGTCCGCCTGTGGCATCGGTAAAGGATTGCCGATCAGGCAGGCACCGGCTGGGCCAAAGCTGCGCCAAAGACCTGCGCCTGCCGGTCGCGCAGCATGTCCACCAGCCGCCCCGGCGGCAATTCGACATCGGCCATGGTCAGCACCCGATCCTTGGCCACCGCCCTTTTCAGCCGGGCGCCAATGCCCACGCCAAAGGGCAACAGGTTCTCACGCACCACAGCTTCGGCGCTGTCGGCAAGGCCATAGGCATCAAAGCCGCCCAGCCCGTCCAGCACCTGACCGGGGGCAAGGTCGCGTTTGGCGGCGGTGACGACCTCAACGCGCAGGCCGTCAGGCGCGATGGCGGCATCGCCCAGCAGCACGGCGCGGGCGATGGTGTTGGGCACCTCAAAATGGCACAGGTGATAGGGGGTGTGGAAACAGTAGATCGGCCCGCGCCCCAGTTTGTAAAGGTCAAGGTAGTGGCGGCTGACCGGGTCGTCGGTGGTGCCAAGGACAAAGACCCCCGGCCCGGGTGCCGCGCCGGTGACGTAATCCACGATCCCCGGCCCGGTCATCAGCATATCCGGGTCAAACAGCGCCGCCGCCTTTTCGATGGGCGTCCCGGCCTCGACCATGTAGCCCAGCATCCCCCGCCGCGCGACGGTCATGCCGGTGGCATTGGCGACGATGGCCTGTTCAAAGCTGACCTTGGTGCCATCCGCGAATGAGGTGACCATCGCCGGGTTCTGCCCCCAGCGCCGGGCAAATTCGGCCTGCGTGGCAGGCGTGCGGTAGGGGTCATGCAGGCCCTTGATATTGCCGCACAAGACGGGCCGCACCCCCAGACCGCGCACAAAGCGGAACAGGTTCATCTCAACCCCCGGCTGGTCGCCGTCCACGTTGGTATAGACCACCCCCGCCGCATCGGCCATGCGCCGCAGGATCGGGCCGACGGTGCCATCGAGTTCGGCATTCATCAGCACCACATGCTTTCCCGTCTCGATCGCGGCGAGGATGGGGGGCAGGGCCTCTTCGCCCGCGCCCGTGACGTCGAGCAGGACGTCGATCCCGTCGCCCCGCGCCATCAGCGTGGCATCGTCCGTCACAGCGACCAGCCCCGTCTTGATCGCTCGGGACAGCGTGGTGGGGCTGTCGACAAAGCAGGCCTCGCGACCTTCGGCCTTCAGGATGTCCAGCGCACGTTCGGGCGTGCGGTTGGCAATGGCCACGATCCGCATCGTGTCTGGATGCACGCGCAAAAGCTGATGCAGCACGCCGCGCGCCATGAAGCCCGCCCCGATCATGCCGATGCGGATGGGAACCTTTCGCTCTGCGGCGCGTCTCGCCAAGGCGCTGTCCAGAATGATCACGCGCAATCCTTTCCATGAATGCAGGAGCTAAGATGGACTTCATCCCCACCACGCTTGCCGATGCCGTCCTGATCCGGCCCCGCCGGATCACCGATGCGCGGGGCAGCTTTACGCGCGTTTTTTGCGCCGACACCTTCCGCGCGCAGGGGTTGGTGGCCGCGTTTGTGCAGGCCAATCATTCCAGCAACCGACAGCGCGGCACGCTGCGCGGAATGCACTATCAAACCGCCCCGCATGCCGAGGTGAAACTGGTCCGGGTGGTCGCTGGTGCCATCCATGACGTGATCGTTGACCTGCGCGCGGACAGCCCGACCTATCGCCGCTGGCAGGGCTTTGACCTGAGCGAAAAGGACGGCGCGATGCTGTATGTTCCTGCCGGATTTGCGCATGGATTCATAACTCTGACCGATGACGTTGAAGTGACCTATCAAGTGTCCCACCCCTATACGCCCGCCGCCGAAGGGGGCCTGCGCTGGGATGATCCGACCATCGGCATTCGCTGGCCGCTGGCACCGACCGTGATTTCCGACAAGGACGCGACTTGGCCTTTGCTGGCGGTGCCTGCCTAGCGCGCGAAGGTTCTGTGAAATGTCAGGGGTCGATCCTTCGGCGAAGGATCGCATCCCCCCGGCTTGCAGCCAAAACCGGGGGGCAGGACTTGCGCCGAAGGTCCGTCGCTGCGTCACACCGCAAGCTCCGGCGTCCAGAACAGCGAGGCGTCCAATTGGCCGGTGCGTTGCAGATGGCCCAGTTCTTTCAGCCGGGTGAACGGGTCAGCCAGAAACATCGCTTCGGTCAGGCCGATGCGGTCAAACATCGCCTTCAGTTGCCGCGCGCCGCGCTCTGCGTCCCATTCGGTGCGGAAATCTGGCATGTGGTCCCGGATATTGGCAAAAGACACGCGGTAAGACCGGGTATCGCCGCCATCCGTGCCGATGCTGATGCGCGACCCTGCAAAGACCTGCCCCACGATTTCGGCAATGTCGCGGATGCGGTGGTTGCCCGCGTCAGAGCCGACGTTGAACGCCTCGCCCGCCACGGCCTGCGGGTCGGCCTCCAGCGCGCACAGGATGGCGGTGCAGATGTCGTGCACATGGACGATGGGCCGCCACGGGCTGCCGTCCGAGGTCAGCACGATCTGCCCGGTGGTATGGGCCAAGCCGCACAGATTGTTCAGCACGATGTCAAAGCGCTGGCGCGGGCTGGCACCGTAAGCCGTCGCATTGCGCAGAAAGACCGGAGTAAAGCGGTCATCGCGCAAGGTGCGAAGGTCATTCTCGACCATCACCTTGCAGCGGGCATAGGCGGTTTGCGGCGCTGTAGCCGACTTTTCGGTCCGCCACTCATCGCCGCCCGCGCCATAGATCGAACAACTGGACGCATAGACGAAGCGCGCCACCCCTGCGGCCCGCGCCCGTTCGGCCAACGTGACAGACCCTCGATGATTGACGCGCAGGGTCAGGTCCGGGTCATTTTCGCTAAGGGGGTCATTGGATAATTCAGACAAATGCACCACGGCATCAAAACCGATCAGATCATCTACTTGCACTTCTCGAACATCTCGGCTGATCGTCAGGGGCCGCGCGGCACGGTCGTCAAACAGCCAGCCGCGGCGGTAAAAGCCACTGTCGAGACCCGTGACGTCATAGCCTTCGGCCAGCAGGCGCGGCGTCAGGACCGCGCCGATGTAGCCGTCCGCCCCGGTGACAAGGACGCGTTTGGCGCGGGGTTGGGGGCGGTGCATCATGCCCAGACCCTCCACGGTGCGCGGCCATCGGACCACAGCCCTTGCAGAACGTGCTTGTCGCGCAGCGTGTCCATGTTCTGCCAAAAGCCGTCATGGCGATAGACCGACAATTGCCCATCCTCGACCAAGGACCGCAGCGGCGCATCTTCGAACACCGTGTCATCGCCGTCGATCCGGTCAAGGACGGCGGGTTCCAGCACGAAGAAACCGCCGTTGATCATCGGCCCGTCCAGCATGGATTTTTCGCGGAAGGAGGCGACCTTGTTCCCATCCGCAAGGTTCAGCGCGCCAAAGCGGCCCGGTTGCTGCACGGCGGTGACCGTCGCCTCGGTCCCTTGGGCACGGTGAAAGGCGATGGCGGCGGGGATGTCGATGTCGGCCACCCCGTCACCATAGGTCAGGCAAAAGGTGTCGTTGTCCAAATGATCGCGCACGCGCCGGATGCGCCCTCCGGTCATGGTGTCCTGCCCGGTATCAACAAGGGTCACCCGCCACGGTTCGCGGGCAGAGCGGTTGATCTCGATCCGGTTGGCGGCAAGGTCCACGGTGAAATCGGCATTGGCATAGCCGTATTCCGTGAAGTAGCGCTTGATCATGTCGCCCTTGTAGCCGCAGCAGATCACGAAATCGGTGATGCCGCCGGATTCGTAGATTTTCATGATGTGCCACAGGATCGGGCGACCGCCGATTTCCACCAGTGGTTTGGGGATGGTGCCCGTCTCTTCGGATAGCCGTGTGCCATAACCACCCGCCAGTATCACAGCTTTCATGCCGACTCTCCTTTGACCACATGCAGCCCGCCCCAGACGGGTGCCGGTTCCATTTGCGCCGCCAGCAGGGCCAGCCGTGCCAGCCGTGTTCGATGTGCCTCGGTCAGCGGCAGACCCAACACGGTCAGCATGGCCGCCCAGCGATGGGCCCAGTCGTGCCGCCGCAGCGCGTGCAAGATGTTGTCGCGCCGGATACGGTCCATGCGCATGGGGTCATCCCGCAGCGCCTGCACCGTGGCCCCCGGATCATCGCCCAGCGGCACCAGCGCATCCGGCCAATCAAAGGCCGCGTCAAACTCGGGGCAGGCGGGGCGACTGCCGATCACCACCGCCCCCCCGGCTGCGCCTTCGAAATAGCGGGTGGACAGGGCGTGATCCTGCCCGGTGCCATCGCGCCATTTCTGGTGCCACGCATTGGGCGCCCAGACGAGGTAGAACTGCGCACGCTGGATAAGTTCGGCATTGCGCCGACGCACCGCCGCCCAGTCGATGGCCCGCAGGCCGACCCAGATGTCATGATAGTAAAACAATCCTTCGCGCCGTGCGTAGCGCACAAGGTCTTTGTGATCGCTGTCGTTCCAGCGTCCGAAACAGACCATGTCGATGGATCGGTCGGGCTGGCGGTGGATCGGGGCCGCAAGCAGGGTGTCGCAGGCGGTGGAGAGTTGGCTGATCGGGGCGGACACACGCCGCCGCATCGGCTCAAGCGCGGACCCGTTCAGGATGAACACATGGTCAAAGCGCGACAGCACCGCCATCTCGGCCTTGTAGGTGTCAAAGGTCGAGGTCCAGCTTTCCAACAGGAAGATGACCGCGACGCCAGACCGCTCGCGCCAGCCTTCGATCTGGTTGATTTCCTGCACGTCTTCAAGGAATTGGCAGATGTAGACCGTCAGGTCGTAGTCTTGATGCAAGCGCGTTGGCCGCAGGATTGGGGTGTGGGAACCGGCAACCTTGCGCCGGATGCGGCGCTGAAGGCGCAGCTTTACCTCGGCATAAAGGGTTTCGTCATCGGGTTCGGCATTGCACAGGCTGGCCCGTCCTTGCGGCGCGGCAAGGGTGACATCCTCGATCTGCGAGAGGACCGAAAAGAATTCGAACGGAACCCCATTCCAAGGGCGCAGGTCAGCCCCATGACAAGACACGAAAAGACAACGGCGGGTGGCCAAAATCGGACTCCTGCGACGCGGGGGGACACGACGCCCCAATGCACAGCCACCCAAAGGGTTCCGCTGCGCTTGTGTCAGAAGATTCCCGACCAGACAGTGTCCGGTCTGCCGGGCGCGTCAGGCCAGCCCCGCCACCACATGTCCCGCCAGCGCCAATGAGGCCGTCAGGCCGGGGCTTTCGATGCCGTAAAGCTGCGCCAGTCCGGGGATGCCGTGATCTGCGGGAAGGTCGATGCGGAAATCGGCGGCGGGATCGTCCGGGCCGCTGATCTTTGGCCTGAGGCCGGCAAAAGCCGGGGTCAGCGCATCGGCGGGCAGGCCGGGCCAATAGCGCGCGATGGCAGCGGCAAAGCGGTCGCGCCGTGCCGGGTCAACGCGCAGGTCTGGTGCGTCCTGCGGGGCCAGCCATTCGACATCCGGGCCGAACCGCATCGCGCCGTGCAGGTCCAGCGTCAGATGGATGCCCAATCCGCCCGGTTCGGGCACGGGGTAGATCAGCCGGGAAAAGGCCGCGCGTCCGGGCAGATGAAAGTAACTGCCCTTTGCCATCCGCGCCTGCGGTGCCGAGGGTCCGCCCTGCAAGGCTTTGGCGAAACCGGGTGCGCCATGGCCTGCGGCATTGACCAGACGGGTGCAGGACAGGGGCAGCCGCTCTTCACTTGGCCGGTCGCGCAGCGTCAGGCGAAAGCCGTGCGGCGTGACCTCTGCCGTCTCGGCCTCGGTCCGCAAGGCGAGTGTGGCCCCCCCGTCCTCGGCCTCGGCCAGCAAGGAGTGCATGTAGGCTTGGCTGTCAAAGATGCCGGTTTGCGGGGACAAAAGCGCCGCCGTGCAGTGCAGGGCCGGTTCCAGTGCCATCGCCTCTGCCGCCGACAGCATCGTCAGCGCCACGCCATTTGCCGCCGCGGCCCGCGCCACCTGATGGAGGGCAAGGTGTTGCGCGGGGTCAGTCGCCACGATCAACTTGCCACAGCGGCGATGGGGCAGGGCGCGACGCGCAAGGTGGGTGTAAAGCTGATCCCGCCCTTCCACGCAAAGGCGCGCCTTAAGACTGCCCGCCGGATAGTAAAGCCCGGCATGGATCACCTCGGAATTGCGGGATGAGGTTTCGCCGCCGATCCGATCCCCCCGTTCCACGATCAGCACGGACCCGCCCGCTCGCGACAATGCCCGCGCGATGGCCAGCCCCACCACACCCGCGCCGATCACGATGCTGTCGAAATGGTCCATACGCGCCCCCTGTCCAAGACCCGTATCATTCCGGGTCGCTTTGCCAAGGCGGAACGCAGCGCAGGCCGCGCCGTTCCGATCAAGAGGCGCGGGTGTCCTTGTCGTATTCGGTGATCTTGGTCTTGGCCTTTGCCCCGCGTCCGGGGATTAGCGCGCTGGCCAGATACCCGGCTTGCACAAGGGCAATCAGCACGAACGTATCCAGCAGGTTGGGGCGGGCAAGGCCCAGCAGGTAACGCGACAGGGCCAGCCCGAGGATCAGCCCCAGCACCACCACCAAGCCGATCAACGGCAGACGGCGCGCGGCAATCGCCCCGATGACCAATGCGATCAGGCCGGGCACAAACAATCCGTCGATGGCCACGTCTTCCCCCCTGACCGCAGGATGCGGCCATGTGGGAAAGGTAGCGCAACCAACCGTTGTGGTCCACCTTTGCCAAGGCATATCAGATGTCACCTATCGATAGGTGCCCGACCTTTGGTGTCAGGATGGCGCTGACGGGCGCGCGGGTGGGGGGCATCTGGTCTGCGACAGGGAACCCCGCGCCGCCCCCGCTGCGTTGGGCGATGCAAGGCAATCGGCGATGCAAAGCGGAGGCAGCATGACCCTGACGACTCCCCCCCGTGACACACCGGATGTCTCTGTTCTGATTGCGGCTTACCGGGCGGCGGCGGTTTTGCCCGTTGCCGTGCAGGCGGCGCTGGCGAGTGTGGGTGTGCGGGTTGAGGTGATCGTGGTCGACGATGCCTCAAACGATGCAACCCTTGCCGTGGTGCAGAGGTTGGCCGAACAGGATGCACGGGTGCGGGTGGCGTCCTTGGCGCAGAACGGCGGCCCATCCGCCGCGCGCAACCGGGCGCTGGCGATGGCGCGGGGCGCTTGGGTCGCGGTGCTGGATGCCGATGACCGGATGAAGCCGGACCGTCTGGCGCGGATGATCGCGCTGGGGGAGGCGCGGTCCGGAGCGGTGGATGTGGTGCTGGGCAATCTGGAACAGGTGGATGGGCAGGGGCGCAGTCTTGGTCCATTTCTGCCGCCCGACCGCGTGCCCGACGGCCTGACGGCGGCGGCGTTCATCCGGGGCAACATGCGTCCGGCGGGGGGGCAAAGTCTGGGCTATCTGAAGCCTGTGATCCGGCGGGATTTCCTGCAACAGCACGGGATTGCCTATGACTCCACCCTCAGGAATGGCGAGGATTACCACCTGATCCTGTCCTGCCTTCTGGCCGGGGGAACGTGCCAAGTCGATCCTGTTCCGGGCTATCTTTACACCCGTGCGGCGGGGTCGGTGTCCCATCGTATCGACCTGGATCATCTGGCGGCGCTGATCGGGGCCGAGGACGGGGTCTTGGCCACCCTGTCGGACCATCCCGACCTTGCGGCGCTGGTCACACAGCGGCGGCGCGGACTTGTCGCGCTCTTGACGACGGAAACCGTGTTGCGCGCGCTGAAGGCCGGGCGGGTGGCGCAGGCGATGTCCGCGCTGACCGCCCATCCCGCCGCTGCGACCATGGTGCTGCGACAGGCGATTGAAGGCGGGGTGCGGCGGCTGCGTCAGGTCACGCCATAGGCCCGGCGTCGGTGGTGCGGCGCAATGGCCCCCGCCGCGACGCCCAGATGGAATACCCCGCGCAGCGCCCACCTCGCCGCAGTCGGCTGGTGCAGCGCCAAGGGCAAGGCCACGGCCAGACACAGCGCCGCCTTTGCCAAGGCCGATGTCGCCAGCGCCACCCGACCTCGCCCCGAGGAGGTGGCGTAGTGCCGCCCCTCGGCCATCCGCCGCTCGGCCAGCCAACCCGCGCGCAGGCGGTGCGGGGCGGCGGGTTCTGTCACTTCGGCGGTGTCGCAGATGGTCATATGCGCGCCAGACCGGCCAAGCTGGTAAAAGAAATCGGTATCCTCTCCCCCCGATTGGCCCAGATCGGGGCGAAAGCGCAATCCTTCGGGGATGGCGTCACGGCGGATCAGGACGTTGCAGGAATGGCCGGTTTCCACCTTTCCACCCCGGCGGACGGGATGATTGGACAAAAAGTCATTGCGCGAAATCCAGCGCGGCGTGTCCGGTGGGTATATCGCGACAGAGGGGCCAAAGACTGCATCCGCCCCTTCGGCCGTCGCACAGGTCAGAAGTTGCGTCAGCCAATCCGGCGCGGCGCGTTCGTCATCGTCGATGAAAGCCAGCCAGTCCGCCCGAACGGCGTCAAGGCAGGCATTGCGCGCGACCGAGATGTTGCGTGCCGGGGCATGCAGGTAGGTGATTGACAGGTCATGCACAATCGCCGCACGCGCCACGACGTCCCGTGCCGTGGGATGGTCGTCGTTATCCGCCACGATCACCCGCATCCGCACGCCCGGCGGCAAGTCCTGCCGCGCCAGCGAGGCCAGTGTTTCTGCAACCTGCGGGCGGCGGAAGGTGCACAGGCAGACATCCACAGCCAGAACATGACGATGCAGGGGCAGGCCAGCGGAATGGGATGAGGTGAGGATCGTCATACTGCACATTTGGTAGCTTTTGTGTCCCCATGGTAGCTTTTGTGTCCCCAACGCGGCGCGGCGGGCCTTGGTTCCGCGCCTGTTCGCGCCGCGTTTTCGCTGCAATGCGGCACTTGCGGCGGAACCGTCCGAGGCCGACGGGGGTTTGCCCAGCACACCCGGCCCCCCTCCCACCAGGCCCCCATCACCCCC
>NKIT01000106.1 GCA_002256185.1 Rhodobacteraceae bacterium PARR1
GGCGGGCATCGCGCAGGCGATCCGCGATCTGGGGCATGGGGTGCAGGATTGGGGCGATGCCGTGTTGCCCGCCTTGCAGGATGTAAGCTGCGCGAATCCTGCCGTGCATTCCTTGGCAGAAACATTGGGCTGGACCGAGGTCTTGGCCGCGTCGACAGCAAAGGCGCTGGCGGCGGGCGGCTTGCCCATCATCCTCGGTGGCGATCATTCTTTGGCCTTGGGGTCTGTTGCCGGGGCGGCGGCGCATGCCGCAAGCGTGGGGCGGCCCTTGTTCCTGCTGTGGCTCGATGCGCATTCCGATTTCCACACGCCGCTGACCACCACATCGGGCAATCTGCACGGCACGCCGGTCGCCTATATCGCAGGGCGCACGGGATTTGAGGCCTTTCCCGCCTTCCCGGCACCCTTGCCGCCGCAAAACATCTGCCTCTATGGCATCCGGTCAGTCGATCCGGCGGAACATGCGGCGCTTTTGACGCATGACATCGCCATCAACGACATGCGGGTGTTGGATGAACGCGGGATCGTGGCCCCTTTGCGGGAATTTCTTGATCTGGTGCGGGCGCAGAACGGCATGCTGCATGTGTCTTTGGATGTCGATTTCCTTGACCCCTCCATCGCGCCGGCGGTGGGCACGACCGTTCCGGGGGGCACGACCTTCCGTGAGGCGCATCTGGTGATGGAGCTTTTGCACGAATCCGCGCTGGTCACATCGCTGGATCTGGTGGAGTTGAACCCCTTCCTCGATGAACGCGGCAAGACGGCACGGCTGATGGTGGATCTGGTGGCCAGCCTGATGGGGCGCAAGGTGTTCGACCGCCCGACCCGCGCAGGGGTCTAAAGTCCGACCATCCGCCGAATGTCCTGCGGGGTTGCCCCTTCGGCCCGATATCTCGCAATTGCGCGGGCATCATCGCGCTTGGCCAATCGCTTGCCCTGATCGTCGCGGATCAGGGGGTGGTGGTGGTAGGTGGGTGTGGGCAGGTCCAGCAGGCGTTGCAAGATCACCTGCACGGGCGTGAAATCAAACAGGTCTTCGCCCCGGATCACATGGCTGACACCCTGATCGGCATCGTCAAAAGCCGAGGCGAGGAAATAGGCCACGATCTCTTCGCCCTTGCGCGACAGGACCACATCGCCGATCTGGGCCAGCGCGTTGGCGCGGTCGATGTGGTGGGTTCCGGCGTGGCTGGGGCCGGTTTCGGTAAAGGTCACATCGGCGCCGATGACATCCAAGGCAGCGACAAGGTTCAGGCGCAGCGCGTCGCCGGGGTGGCGCGTCTCCATCCCCCGCCCGCGACAAGTGCCGGGATAGACGGCGAAGGCCACGCCCTCCTGCGGGGCCGACAGCGCCGCGCGGATATCGGCGCGGGTGCAGGAACAGGGGTAGAGCAGACCCTGCGCGGCAAGGGGTTCGATCCGCGCGTTGTAATCGGCGAGTTTGTCGGATTGGCGCAGGATCGGGCCATCCCATTCCACGCCCAGCCAAGTCAGATCATCGACAATCTGCGCCTCCCACTCCGGGCGGCACCGCTCAAGGTCGGTATCCTCCATCCTGAGCAGGAATTCACCCCCCACCGCCCGCGCGCGGTCATGGGCGAGGATCGCCGAATAGGCATGGCCCAGATGCAGCGGCCCGGTTGGCGAAGGCGCGAACCGGGTGCGGAACATGGTCAGGGGACTTACTGCCCCGCCAGCCATCCGGCGAAACTTTCCTTGGCGCGGTCGGTATAGGCCTTGTAGCGGTCCTTGCGGCCCTTGCGGCCACCCTTGGCGTCAATCGGGGGGAAGAGGCCGAAGTTGACGTTCATCGGCTGGAAGGTCTTGGCCTCGGCCCCGCCGGTGATATGGGTGATCAAGGCCCCCATCGCCGTATCGGGCGGCGGTGGCGCGAGATCGCGGCCCAAAAGCTCGGCAGCCGCCATCCGACCAGCCAGCAACCCCATCGCGGCGGATTCGACATAGCCCTCCACCCCGGTCACTTGGCCTGCAAAGCGCAGATTGGGACGCGATTTCAGCCGCATCCGATCATCCAACAGTGTGGGAGAGTTGATGAAGGTGTTACGATGGATGCCGCCCAGGCGGGCAAAAGACGCCTCATGCAAACCGGGAATCATTTTGAAAACATCGGTTTGTGCGCCGTACTTCATCTTGGTCTGAAAACCCACGATGTTATAAAGCGTGCCCAGTTTGTTGTCCCGGCGCAGTTGCACGACGGCATAGGGCTTGATGTCGGGGTGGTGCGGATTGGTCAGGCCCACCGGCTTCATCGGACCAAAGCGCAGCGTTTCACGGCCGCGTTCAGCCATCACCTCGATCGGCAGGCAGCCGTCGAAATAGCCTGCCGTTTCGCCTTCACGGAATTCGGTCTTGTCGGCGGCCAGAAGGGCATCGACAAAGGCATCATACTGCGCGCGATCCATCGGGCAATTCATATAGGCGGTCTGTTCTTCGACCGTCTCACCCTTGTCATAGCGTGACTGCATCCAAGCCACGGACATATCAACGCTTTCGGCATAGACGATGGGGGCGATGGCATCGAAAAACGCTAAAGCCTCTGCCCCCGTCTCAGCCCGAATGCTTTGCGCGAGGCTGCCACTGGTCAAAGGCCCGGTGGCAACGATCCAATGGCCGTCGCGCGGCAGTTCCGGGATTTCGCCGTATTCGACGGTGATCAGGGGATGCGCCATAAGCCGCGCTGTGACGGCAGCGGCAAAGGGATCCCGGTCCACCGCCAAGGCCCCGCCCGCAGGCAGACGATGCGCCCGCGCGGTCTCCATGATGATGCCGCCCGCAGCGCCCATTTCCCAATGCAAAAGGCCCACGGCGTTTTGTTCGTGGTCGTCCGAGCGGAAGGAGTTGGAGCAGACCATTTCGGCCAGATGCCCGGTACGATGGGCAAACGTGCCAACGGCGGGCCGCATTTCGTGGATCACCACGGCAACGCCCATGTTCGCCGCCTGCCAAGCCGCCTCTGCCCCGGCCATGCCGCCGCCGATGATGTGGAGTGTCTGTGTCATAGCCGGGATTTAGGCTGAAACCGGCCAAAGGGAAAGGGGGGCGAATGGAAAGGCGGACGCCCTGCCCCTCTGCCAGAAGCGGGGGGTTTCACACCCCCCGTCGTCCATCGGTTCTTGAACCGATGGCGAAGCCGATGAACGACCCCCCGTGGGATATTTCAACAACGGGGAAGGAAAGACAGGCGATTATGCCTTGTCCAGAGCGAACTTGCCCGGGCCGTTGGCGGCCAAGAGCAGGAAGCCACCCGCGATGGCGAGGTTCTTCAGGAACATGACCATCTGGGTCTGATCCGCGAAGTTGTTGTGATAGAGCGCGGCAGAGACCACGCAGAAGGCGGCGCCGACAAGGCCGACCCAGCGGGTCTGGAAGCCGATCACCAGCAGAACGCCGACCGCGATTTCAAAGAGGATCGCAGGCCACGCAAGGAAAGCGGGCAGACCGCCCGATTGCAGATAGCCCGCAAAACCCTGCACATCGGCCAATTTGCCAAGGCCTGCCAGCAGGAAAAGCACGGCAATCAGGATGCGCCCGACCAGCGGGGCGTAGGTATTGATGGAATTCATAACGTGTCCCTCGTTAAGCGGCCTGTTCACGCGGCGCGCTGGCCGGAAGCTAGGCGAGGCAGCAGGCCCAAGATAGCGCTACCAGCGCAAAGACCCTCTGCGCTCATGCACAGATCAGCGGCGCTTTAGGGCATTGCGTTCTGCCATGACGAAGGTCAGGGGATCGTCTATCCGCGCGCCAAGGTCCGCCGCCTTTTGGAAGAACCCCGGCGCGGGCAGGCCGGGGGTCAGCTTTGCCTCAAGCAGCGCCGCGCGGAAGGGGTGGCCAAGGGCCGCGTCCTCTTCCATCAGGCGTTCCAGCGCATCCGTCAAAACACCAACGCGCCAGCCCAAGGATTGGGCCAGCGCGCCGTAGGTGGTGGTTTCATTCCGCGCGGCGAGGTCCATCAACCGCGCGGAAAGGGTTTCAAGATCACTCATCGCCCTGTTCAGCGACGCGGGCGACGGAGACGACTTCCTCACCCTCACCCACCGAGAACACCTTGACCCCGCCCGCCGAGCGCGAGCGGAAGCTGATCTGATCCACCGGCACCCGGATGGATTGGCCGGTGGAGGTGGCCAGCATGATCTGATCCGACAGTTCCACCGGGAAGGAGGCGACCAGCGCCCCGCCCCGCATCGCGCCGTCCATCGCCTTGACGCCCATACCGCCGCGCCCGCGCACCGGGTAGCCGTGGCTGGACGACAATTTGCCGGTGCCTTTGGCGGTGATGGTCAGGATCAGGTCTTCGATGGCCGACATTTCGGCATAGCGTTCGGGCGACAACTGCCCGGCATCGACGGTTTCTTCATCCTCATCCGCTTCGGCATCGTCATCCACCGCGCCCGCCATCAGGCGGCGCTGTTTGAGGTAAGCCTCACGTTCTTCGGGCGTCGCCTCAAAATGGCGGATGATCGCCATGGACACGACGGTATCGCCCTCGGCCAGACGGATGCCGCGCACACCGGTTGATCCGCGCGATTTGAACACGCGGATGTCGGTGGTGGGGAAACGGATCGCCCGGCCCCCGGCGGTGACCAGCATCACATCGTCGGTGTCATCGGCAATCGCCGCATTCACCAGTGTGACGCCTTCGGGCAGGTTCATCGCAATCTTGCCGTTGCGTTTGACATTGGTGAAGTCCGACAGGTCATTCTGGCGCACGTCGCCATCGGATGTCGCAAAGACGATTTGCAGTTCGGCCCACTCCGCCTCTGGCACATCGACAGGCATCAGGGCCGCAATGGAGACCCCGGTTTCAATCGGCAGGATGTTGACCAGTGCCTTGCCCTTGGCAGTGCGCCCTGCCAGCGGCAGGCGCCAGCATTTCAGCTTGTAGACCATGCCATCGGTGGTGAAGAACAAAAGATGTGTATGGGTGTTGGCCACGAAAAGCGTGGTGACCACGTCATCTTCCTTGGTCGCCATCGACGACAGACCCTTGCCGCCGCGATTCTGGCTGCGGAATTCGGCTAGCGGTGTGCGCTTGATGTAGCCGCCCGAGGTGACGGTGACGACCATGTCTTCGCGTTCGATCAGGTCTTCGTCTTCCATATCGCCCGACCAATCGACAATCTCGGTCCGGCGCGGCACGGCGAAATTCGCCTTCACCTCACGCAATTCATCGGAAATGATCGCCATGATCCGATCACGACTGCCCAGAATATCCAGATAATCCCGGATTTTGGCGGCGAGTTCGGCCAGTTCGTCGGTGACCTCTTTCACCCCCAGCGCGGTCAGGCGTTGCAGGCGCAATTCAAGGATCGCGCGGGCCTGAAGTTCCGACAGGTTATAGGTGCCGTCCTCGTTGATCGTGTGGCTGGGATCGTCGATCAGGCGGATATAATCGGCGATGTCCTGCGCAGGCCAACGGCGGGTCATCAGGCGTTCGCGCGCCTCTGCCGCGTCCGCCGAGGAACGGATGGTGCGCACAACCTCATCCACATTGGACACGGCGACGGCCAGACCACACAGGATGTGGCTGCGTTCGCGGGCCTTGCGCAGTTCATAGGCGGTGCGGCGGGCGACGACCTCTTCGCGGAAGGTGATGAAATGCGTGAGGAAATCCCGCAACGTCAACTGTTCGGGACGTCCGCCGTTCAGCGCCAGCATGTTGCAGCCGAAACTGGTCTGCATCTGGGTGTAACGGAACAACTGGTTCAGCACGACTTCGGGGGTGGCGTCGCGCTTGAGTTCGATCACGACACGGATGCCGATGCGGTCGGATTCGTCGGCGATGCTGGAGATGCCTTCCAGCTTTTTCTCACGCACCAGTTCCGCCATCTTTTCGATCATGGCGGCCTTGTTCACCTGATACGGAATCTCATCCAGAATGATCGCGAACCGATCCTTGCGGATTTCCTCGATCCGGGTTTTTGCCCGGATGATGACCGAACCCCGGCCTTCCAGATAGGCTTTGCGGGCACCCGAACGGCCAAGGATGGTGGCCCCGGTGGGAAAGTCAGGGGCGGGGATGATTTCCATCAGCGCCTCAGTGGACAGGTCCGGGTTTTCGATCAGCGCCAGCGTGCCGTCGATCACTTCGCCAAGGTTATGCGGCGGGATATTGGTGGCCATGCCGACCGCGATGCCGCCCGCGCCATTGACCAGCATGTTGGGAAAGCGGGCCGGAAGAACCGTGGGTTCCTTGTCCTTGCCGTCGTAGTTGTCCTGAAAATCGACGGTGTCCTTGTCGATGTCGGCCATCAGAAAGGCCGCAGGCTTGTCCATCCGCACTTCGGTGTAACGCATCGCAGCCGCGGAATCGCCGTCCATCGAGCCGAAATTGCCCTGCCCGTCCAGAAGTTTCAGCGACATCGAAAACGGCTGCGCCATCCGCACGAGGGCGTCATAGATCGCGCTGTCACCGTGGGGGTGGTATTTCCCCATGGTATCGCCGACCGGACGCGCCGATTTGCGATAGGATTTGTCATGCGTGTTGCCGGATTCCTGCATCGCGAACAGGATGCGGCGGTGCACAGGTTTCAACCCATCGCGCAGGTCCGGGATCGCGCGGGAGACGATCACGCTCATGGCGTAGTCCAGATAGGCGGTCTTCATCTCATCCGAGATGGACACCTGCGGCCCATGCCACGGGTTTTTCGGGGCGGACTCGGGGGCAGAATCTGGGGTGTTTTCCGGGGTATCGGGCGTATCGGTCAAAGCGCCTGCGCCTTCCTGCATGTGGTCTAGATATGGTTGATTTCGACCTTACACCATCCCGTATATGGGGTGCAATGCCGCAGGGCATAGGCTTGCAGCAGCCACTAAGGGCGAGTGACAATATATTGATATTATTGACAAGTTTTGCAGTCATGGCAGGCTGCTCGAACAGGCCCGTGACAAGAGGTTGCTCATGCCCAAACCACAGGAACATTCAGAGACCGCGTTGATGTTGAAAGGCTACGGTCTGACAACGGCGGAAATCTTCTACCGGATGCCGGATTATCGCAGTGTTCTCAATACCTTCGTCTGGCAGCACTATGATGTGGCACCCGATTACCCAGAGCTTTTCCGCTTTATCGAGTTCTGGCAGGACAAGATCGAAGGTCCGCTGCATTCCGTCCGCTTTACCCATCGCAAGCTGATCAGCCCCGGTGAATGGCGCCATGTGGTGGGCGAGTTCCGGTTGCACTGAACCGCTAGCCCTGCGGCAGGTCGACCAGAAAGCGCTCCAAGGCGCGGGGTTCGATGGGTTTGTACAGCACCCCGACCCCAAGCGCCGCCGCCGCCTCGGCCAGCATGGCGGAATGGTCCGCCGTGATGATCCGCGCCGCCACAGGGCGATGACGCGCTTGCACTGTCTTAAGGAAGGTCAGCCCGTCCATGCCGGGTCCAAGCGCGTGATCGACCACAAAGCAATCGGGCAGGATGCCCAATTCGTCGATCAGATCAAGCGCGGCTTCGGCGCTGTCGGCCTCAAGCACATTGACGCCCCATTTCTCCAGAAGGTGCGCCATGGCGCGGCGCAGGGGGCCGTCGCTTTCCACCAGAAACACGATGCGATCCGCGACCGATGGTCGGGGACCACGCGCGGCGACGGGGGCCATTGACTCAACTGCGCCAGTGTCTGACGCTCCAGTGTCTGACGCCCCAGTGTCTGACGCCCCAGTGTCTGACGCCCCAGTCTCTGAGACCAAAGTTTCGGCCAGCGGCACCTGCACCATGAAACTGGTCCCCCGCCCGACGGTGGATTGCAGCCCCAAGGGATGGCCCAAGAGCCCGCAGGCCCGTTCCACGATGGCAAGGCCCAGCCCCATCCCCTCAGACGCACTCGCCCGTGCATTCAGGCGGTGGAATTCCTTGAAGATGTTGTCCTGTTCATCCTCGGGTATCCCCGGTCCGGTGTCATGCACCTCCAGCCGCACGATCCCGGCCTGCCGCCGCGCGCCCACCAGCACCCGGCCTGCGTCGGTATAGCGGATGGCATTGCCGATCAGGTTTTGCAGGATACGCCGCAGATACCCCGCATCCGACACCACCACCGCATGGGACGGCACCACCGTCAGCCGCAGCCCCTTGGCCGCAGCAATCGCCCCGAATTCGTCGTTCAACTGTGCCAGCAGCCGGTCCAAGGCCACCGGCCCCACCGACACCGCCGCCCGTCCCGATTCCAGCTTTGAGATGTCCAGAAGCGCGCCAAGGATGCCTTCGACCGACAAAAGCGCGTTTTCCGCCTTTTCCAGCGCCGACCGCGCGCCGGGGGTCAGGCCGTCATCGGCAATCGACGACAGGAACAGCTTGGCCGCCGACAAGGGCTGCAGCACGTCATGGCTGGCCGCCGCCACAAAGCGCGACCGGCTGGCATTGGCACGTTCGGCATTTCCAAGCGCATCCTCAAGTTCCAGCGTGCGCGCCATCACCCGCGCCTCCAGCGTTTCATTGGCGCGGCTGAGTGCCTCGATCGCGGCGCGTTCGGCGGTGACATCGGTGAAACTCATCACGAACCCACCGCCCGGCATGCCTTCGGCGAACACGTCCAAGATCATGTCCGGCCCGCGCCGCATCTCAAAACGCAAGCCCACCCGCGCGCCCGGCCCCTGCACCCATGCCCCCAGCCGCGCCGCCGTCATGCCGTCACCAAAGCGGAAATCCGGGCGCAGCGCGTCGATCACATGGTCAAACCCCGCCCCCATCCGCAACCGGGCCAGCGGCAGCGCCAAGAGGCTGACAAGGCGTTGGTTCCAGCCCACCAGATGCGCCGCGTCATCAAAGATGCAGACACCTTGGCTCAGGTGATCCAAGGTCGCCCGGATCACGCGCGCCTGTTCGTCCAGCATCTTGCCGCGTTCCTGCCGTTCCAGCCGGATCAACTCGGTCACTTCGGTCTGCAAGATCACCGTGCCGCCGCCTGCGGTGCGATGTTCGCTGACCTGCACCCAGCGATCCCAGACCATGCGGACGTTAAAGATCACATGCTGATCCTGATGCCGCCGATGCCGCGCTACGGCCCAGTCTTGGGGCGTTTCCCCCGCAGGCAGTTCCAGAAACCGCGACCGGCTTACGCGGTCCACATAATCGGCGAAGGTTAAACCGGGGCGCAGATGGTCCCGCACATCCAGCATGTGCATCCCGAAGCGCGAGTTGCACAGCACCAGCACATCCTGCGCGTCAAACAAGGCAAAGCCTTCCTGAATCGTCTCAATCGCGTTCGACAGGTTCTGACGCGCGGCCTCGGTCTCGCGGTTGGCGGCGGCCAGACGGCCATTGCTTTCGTTCAGCAGATCCAGCGCATGTTCCAGATCACGCGTCCGTTCGCGCACCTGATCTTCCAGCATCGCCGCGCGCTGGAACTGGGCATAGGCCGCGCCAGAGTCATCGGTGATCTGCTCCACCCGGCGCATCAAGACGCCCGCGATGGTCAGCAATTTCTCGATCTGCCGCTCTGGCGGATCGGTGGGATTGACCAGCCCCATCGTCATCCGCGAGTGCCTTCAGGGGGATAGATCGCAACGCCGGTCATGGTCTGGTTGACATGCATCGAATTCATCTGCTCGCCATAGGTGGAAAAGCCCACCACCCCGAACCGCCGCAGCAGGGCGGAGACTGCACCGGCTTTCTGTTTTTCTTGCGCCTCCATCCGCCGCAGGATGCAGTCACAGGCCAGAATCGCCTCTGGTTGCCCCAATGCGCCCAGTTCGCGCTCCAGATGCGCCACCATGTCGGAAGGTTCGGCCAAGGACAGCACCAAGCCTTCGTCGATTGCCGAAAAGAACACCAGATCGCCATTCTCGGCCACCTGCTGGATGGCGCGCACATGATGCTTCCCGCCGATCCGCACCACAACGGGGTGGGCGGCAAAGGTGAACGTGGTCAGTTGCGCGGGGTCTTTGCCCAACAGCCGCGCATATTCCCGCGCCGCAGGTTCGGCATTGATCCGCCGCACGATGCGGCGGGCGGGATCGGCCTCGGTCACCACCATGCGCTGCCCGGTGGGCGTCAGATGATCAAGGTTGAACACCTTCACCCGGCAATTGCTGCGCAGCATCGTCACCACAGCGGCATTCCTGAGCACCTGCCCCCGGTGCAGGATGAACGTCTCCTTGAACCGCGTGCCATCCCCCGCCGATCCGCCGAACAGCGGCACCGGCCCAAGACCTGAGGCAAGGGCCGAGGTCAGTTCATCCTCGCGCGTGGACAGCCCATCCACGAGCAGAAACGCGAATTCATGCTCCCAGTCCGGCCGCACCCGTGCGAGGCCCTGCCGCGCGCGGATCAGACCACCGATGAGGTCCACCGCCGCCAGTTCCTGCAAATCGGGGATCAAAATCGGATCAGCGGCAAAATGCGCGGCAGACAGACCCACGGCGACGATCTCGCCCTCGGTATAGCCCTGCGCCGAAATCTCTCCCGCCGTGGTGCAGCCAATGACCGCCGCCCCGCCAAAATCCGCCTCAGCCGCCAAGCGGTGAATATCGGCAAGCGGTGAGACAAACAGGATCACCACCGCAAACGGCCCCGGCCCCAAAGCCTGCGCCAAGGTCGCAGCGGCAGCGGGATGCCCTGCCGGAACTGCAGCCGTGGCCACAAGGCGCATCGCATCAGTGCTGGTCATGCCGTCCTCCCCGGCCACAGGCTAGCGCCCTGCGCCAAGCCAAGGCAAGCGTGTCAGCCGTTTTCCGGCATCAGACTGGCAAAGCTGGCCTCGCGTGCGATCAACACGGCTTGGGTGCGGCTTTGCACCCCCAGCTTGCGCATGATGGCGGTGACATGCGCCTTGACCGTGGTTTCGGCGATGGTCAGCTCATAGGCGATTTGCTTGTTCAGCATCCCCTCGCAGATCAGTTGCAGGATTTTCGCCTGCTGCCGCGTCAACAGCCCCAACCGCAGAATGGCGGCCTCGCGCGGGGTGGCGGGACCAGAGGTCTCAGCCGCCGGGGCAAAGCCTTCGGGCACCCAGCCCGCCCCGTCGCGCAGGGCGTCAAAGGCGGCGCGGAAAATGTCGCGGTGCGAATGCTTGGGCACAAAGGCCACCGCGCCCGCCCGCAACGCCGCCCCGATCACCCGGTTGTCGTCCAAGGATGACACCACCACCACCGGCACCCCGGGCACCGTGGCGCGCAGCCGGATCAGACCATCAAGGCCGGTCACATCCGGCAGGTTCAGGTCCAACACCACCACATCCGGCAAGGGCGGATGGTCCAAACGGCTTAAGGCCTCTTCCAGCCGCCCCGCGGTCTCTACCCGCTCCACCCCCGCCACGGCCTTCAGCGTCATGCCAAGCGCATCGCAGAACAAGGGATGGTCATCGACGATCAGCGCAAAGCGCAGCCGGGATGTCGCAAGGTCAGATGCAGGCGCGGTCATGTCAGTCCCTTCCGAAGCTGATCCCATCTTAGCAAGATGGCAGCTTCGCGCCTATCGCGCCAAAAGTCTCAGATGGTGGGGCCACCCCGCTTTCCAGACCCGGTCCGTCTCGTTACACCTGCGATGGTCTGTCCTGAGAGGTCCCATGGTTCCCGTCACCCGTCGTGCCACACTTGCCCTAGTGTTCGCCCTCCCCCTCGCCGCCTGCGGCCCAAGGCGCGAGGCCGACACGTCCGCCCAAGGCCCCGAGGCGATCAACCGTCTGGTGACGAAATACGCCCGCATCTACGACATCCCGGAAAGCCTGATCCACGAAACCATCATCCGCGAGTCCGGCTACAATCCCGCCGCCCGCAACGGCCCCTATTACGGTCTGATGCAGATCCACCCGCAGACCGCCCGCACCATGGGCTATCGCGGCGCGCCCGAAGGGCTGCTCGATGCCGAAACCAACCTGATCTACGCTGGCAAGTACCTGCGCGGGGCTTGGCTGGTATCGCGCAAGAACAAGGCCCGCGCCCATGACTGGTATCGCCGCGGCTATTACTACGAGGCCAAGCGGATGGGCCTTTTGGAAGAAACCGGCCTGCGGTCCTGAGCCGTAGCGTCCCCGCCATCCCCCGGGAGGGCCGTCTGCCCTCCCGGACCCTCCCGAGGATATTTTCACAGAGAAGACAGGCGCAGAAAGAGGTCTAAGCCTTCTATGCGCCTGTCTTCTCTGCGGTAAATATCCTCAGGGGGAGTCGCGGCGACCCGCCGCGACGGGGGGCCGAGGCCCCCCGCCCGCCCTTGATCGCGCCTCTGGCGCGGGCAAGGGCTTTTCGCTTGCGCGCCTTGGCGCGCGCCTTCGGATCACCGACGGATCAGGTCACCACGTCGGGCGTCACGCGGCCGGTGAACGCGGCGATCCGGGCCAGTTCATGTGCAGCACGGATCACCGGGGCGAGCGCATCTTGCGGGTCCAGATTCAGGCCCTCAGGCCCCGCCGCATAGCGTTCCAGATACACCCGCAGCGTCGCACCTTCGGTGCCCGTTCCCGACAGGCGCAGAACGAAGCGCGATCCATCCGCGAACATCACCCGAACACCCTGCTTCAGACTGACCGATCCATCCACCGGATCGGTATAGGCAAAGTCATCTGCCGCCGCGATAGTCATCCCTTCGGCCACCTGCCCCGGCAAGGACGGCAAGGCGGCGCGCAGGGCGGCCATCATCGCATCGGCGCGGGCCGTCTCAATCGCTTCAAAGTCATGGCGGCTATAGTAGTTGCGCCCGAACTTGGCCCAATGCGCGGCAAGGATGTCTGCGACACTCTCCTTGCGCACCGCAAGGATGTTCAGCCACAAGAGCACCGCCCAAAGCCCGTCCTTTTCACGCACATGGTCTGACCCGGTGCCAAAGGACTCCTCGCCGCACAGCGTGGCCTTCCCGGCGTCCAACAGGTTGCCAAAGAACTTCCACCCCGTCGGCGTCTCGAACTTGCCGATGCCCAAGGCATCCGCCACCCGGTCGGCGGCGGCAGAGGTCGGCATCGACCGCGCCACCCCGGCCAATCCCCGCGCATAGCCGGGGGCCAGATGCGCATTCGCCGCCAACACCGCGAGGCTGTCAGAGGGCGAGACATAGGCCCCCCGGCCCACCACCATGTTGCGATCCCCATCCCCATCGCTGGCCGCGCCGAAATCGGGCGCATCCGGCCCCATCATTTCGGCCATCAACTCATGCGCCCAAGTGGGGTTGGGGTCCGGGTGCATCCCGCCAAAATCCGGCAAGGGCGTGGCATGGGTCACGGTGCCTTTGGCGGCACCCAGACGGTTTTCCAAAATCTCAACCGCATAGGGCCCGGTCACGGCGCACATCGAATCCATCCGCATCCGGAACCCGCCCGCAAACATCGCGCGGATGGCGGGGAAATCGAACAGCGTCTCCATCAGGGCCGCGTAATCCGACACCGGGTCCACCACATCGACGATCATGCCGCCCAGATGGCTGCGCCCGACGGTCGCCAAATCCACGTCCGGCGCGTCAAACATGCGGTATTCTGTGATGGTCGTCGTGCGCTGGAACATCGCCTCGGTCACCGCTTCAGGCGCAGGCCCCCCATTGGCCATGTTGAACTTGACGCCGAAATCTTCCTCTGGCCCGCCGGGGTTGTGGCTGGCCGACATGATGATCCCGCCATCGGTCTGGTTCAGCCGGATCAGATGGCTGGCGGCGGGAGTCGACAGGATGGCCCCCTGCCCCACGATCACCCGCGCCGCGCCATTCGCCGCCGCCATCCGCAAGATCACCTGCGCCGCGCGGTCGTTGAAATAGCGCCCGTCACCACCCAGAACGAAGGTTTTCCCCTCTGCTCCAACCACATCGAAGATCGCCTGCACGAAATTCTCAAGGTAATGCCGCCCCATGAACACGGGCGTCTTTTTCCGCAGGCCAGAAGTTCCGGGTTTCTGCCCTGCAATGGGCGCGGTGGCCACGCTGTGGATGGTCATGCACTCTCTCCCTTTGGAATGGCCGCTGTCCCCGCCGGGACAGAGCGGAACAACAGAACCGACCCCGCCGGGGCGCGGGTTCCCGGTCCCGCACGCTCTTCGGTCAGCGCGGGCCGGGTGGTATCAAGGATCAGAAGCCACGCCGGGGCCGTATCAGGAAGGCGCAGCACGGTTTCCGGCCCGGCGTTGAACACAGCGTAAAGCGCGATCTCGCCATCTTCGAAGCCTTCGGCACAGGCGCGCAATTCAACCCCCAGACAGCGAAAGGCCGGATCGTGCCAATCGCCGGGTCGCGGCACCTGCCCATCCGCCCGCCGCCAGATCACATCGGGCACGCCATCTTGCGGGCGCGGTTTGGCATGCAGAAAGCGCCGCTGACGCAGCACCGGATGCGCGCGGCGGATGGCGATCAGTCGGGCAACGAAATCGGTCAGGCCGGTATCCGCCCGCGCCCAGTCGATCCATGTCGTCTCATTGTCCTGCGCATAGGCGTTGTTGTTGCCGCCCTGTGTGTGGCCCACCTCATCCCCCGCCAGCAGCATCGGCACGCCTTGGCTGAGCATCAGCGTCGCCAGCATGTTGCGCTTGCGCAGATCGCGCACCGCGCGGATGCCGGGGTCATCCGATGGCCCCTCGACCCCCATGTTGTCGGAGTGGTTTTCGTGATGGCCGTCGCGGTTCTCCTCGCCATTGGCGAAGTTGCGCTTGACGGTGTAGCTGACGACGTCCTCCAGCGTGAAACCGTCATGCGCGGTGATGAAATTGACCGACGAGGTCGCCGCCCGTCCGTGATGGTCGAACTGATCCGCAGACCCCAGCACGCGCTTGGCCAAATCCGCCGTCATCCCCGGATCGCCGCGCCAGAAGCGCCGCACGCCATCGCGGAACTTGTCGTTCCATTCCAGAAAGGGATGCGGATAGCCACCAAGCTGATAGCCCCCCGGCCCGATGTCCCAAGGTTCCGCAATCAGTTTGACGCGGTTCAGCACGGGGTCTTGCCGGATCGCGTCAAAGAACCCACCCTGCGGGTCAAAGCCATGCGCTTCCCGCCCCAGCACCGTGGCAAGATCAAAGCGGAAGCCGTCGACGTGGCACACCTCGACCCAAAAACGCAGGGAATCCATCACCATCCGCAGCACCATCGGATGCGTCAGGTTCAGCGTGTTGCCGGTGCCGGTGTCGTTGATGTAATGCCGCCCGCCATTGGTCAGACGGTAATAGCTGGCATTGTCAAAGCCGCGGAACGACAGGGTGGGGCCGAATTCGTCGCCTTCGCCGGTGTGGTTGTA
>NKIT01000107.1 GCA_002256185.1 Rhodobacteraceae bacterium PARR1
CGATCACCGGGCAATGCGCGGCGGCGCGCAGATCGTCCAGCCCCGTGTCGTCAAAGCAGGCGATGATGATCACATCCGCCCCAACCTCTGCCGCCTGCGGCAGCATGGCCATCAGGCCAACAACGGCCGCCGCGCCATCCTCGGGCCCTTGGATCGCCGGGGGGCCCGCGTGGTTGGTCCAACCCAAAACCTCAGCCTCAGGCAAAGCTGCACGGGCGACGGCGGTGACTTGATCGGTCATCGACGCGGTCGAGTTGGGGTTGATGTACAAAAGGCGCATGGCGGGTCAGACCCCCATGCCCGCATCCGACCCCAACCGCGCCTGGCGGCGGGCCAGCATCCAGACGGTCAGCAAAAACACCCCGATGATGAGGAACGAAAACAACGTGGTCAGCGTGCCCAGTGCATAGATCACCGGGGTGGTGACGTTGGTAGTCATCCCGAAAATCTCAAGCGGGAGGGTGTTGTAACTGCCCGCCGTCAGCAAGGTCCGCGCGAATTCGTCATAGCTGAGCGTAAAGCCAAACAGCGCCACCCCGATCAGCGACGGCGCGATGATCGGCAGCACCACATGGCGGACGGTCTGCCAAGGTGAGGCGCCTTGATCGCGGGCGGCTTCCTCATAACTCGGGTCAAAACGGTTGAAGACCGCGAACATGATCAAGAGACCAAAGGGCAGCGTCCAGGTCAGTTGCGACCCAAAGCCGGATGTCGCCCAATGCACCGTCAACCCCGCCTGCCCGAAGATCAACCCAACCCCCAATGAGACTAGGATCGACGGGATCACCAGCGAGGCAATAGTGACGTAAAACAGCACCCCCGCCCCGGCAAAGCGTTTGCGAAACGCCAGACCGGCCATGACCGATACCACAACGGTCGTCACCATGACCATCAGCCCCAGCGCAAAGGACCGCCGGAACGCGCCCCAGATGTCGCCCACCGCCTGTTGCTGGAACAACTCACGGAACCAGTTCAGCGACACGCCGCGCATCGGGAAGGTGAGGCCGCCGCTTTCGCCCTGAAAGCTCAGGATCGCGATGGTCAGGGTCGGGCCGTAAAGGAACAGGACGAACAGGCAGAAAAACGCAGTCAGCACATAAAAGGAACGCGGGCGGTGTTCCATCTTACAACTCCTTTCGGATGTTCACGAAACGCAGCAGGATCGCGATCATGATCAGCACAGTGCAGAGCAGCACCACCGCCGTGGCGGATGCCGAGGGATACTGCAACAGCCCGATATCGTTGGAAATCAACCGCCCCACATTGGCGCTTTGGCTGCCCGACATGAACCGCACCGTGATGAAATCGCCCATCACCAGCGTCAGCACAAAGATGGTGCCAATCATGATGCCGGGCTTGGTCAGGGGCAGGATCACATGCACCAGCGTCTGAAACCCCGATGCCCCGCCATCGCGCGCGGCCTCAAGCAGCTTCCGGTCAATCCGCATCATGGTGTTGAAGATCGGCACCACCATGAACAGCGTGTAAAGATGCACGAAGGCGAGGATCACCGAGAAGTCGGAATAAAGCAGCCACTCCACCGGTTCATCAATCATGCCCCAGTCCAGTAGCGTCTGGTTGGCCAGCCCGTTGCGCCCCAGAAACGGAATCCACGAAATCATTCGGATGATGTTCGACGTCCAGAACGGGATCGTACACAGCAAGAACAGCGCGATCTGGACGTTCTGGCTGCGGATGTGAAAGGCCAGATAATAGGCCACGGTAAAGCCGATGCTCAGCGTCAGCGCCCATGTGATGACGGCATAGCGAAAGGTCGCGGCAAAGACCTTCCATGTCACGGCAGAGCCGAAGAGGAACTCGTAATTCTCAAAGCTAAAGGCCGGGACAATGGCAAATTCGGTCGTCTGCCAAAAGCTGACGACGACGATGGTGATGATGGGCAGCACCAGAAACCCGGCCAGCACCACCACCAAGGGCGATGCCAAAAGCCAGCCTGTCACTGTCGCGCGCGAGACCCCGTTCACGGCCCATCCCTCCCAAACGTCTGAAGTGACGGGGGGCTGTGACGCCCCCCGCCCTGTTGCGATCACCGCCTTAGGCGGCGATGAATTCGTTCCACTTGCGGACCATGTACTGGTTTTCGTCCATGACGGCGTTCCAGCAGGCAACATGGCCCATACGGTCATAGAAAGACCCGCCGTCGCGCAGGTCGCCTGCACCGGCCAGCTTGTCGCCGGTCGGGCTGGTGATGTCGCCGGTCGCGGCCTTGCCTTCGAACCAGTAGCCCCATTCGTCGGCGGACATGAATTCCTTTGAGGTTTCCGGCACGGCGGAATAGTAGCCCTGACGCATCAGATAGCCGCCAACCCAGCCCGACAGATACCAGTTGATGTATTCATAGGCCGCATCCAGCGCCATGCCCGACAGACCCGCCGACAGGCCGATCCCACCGCCCCAACTCCGGTAGCCCTCTTTCAGCGGCTGATACACGCAAGGGATACCGCGCGATTTCACGGCGGTGATGGCGGGCGACCACATCGACTGGATCACCACTTCTCCGCTCGCCATCAGGTTCACGGATTCGTCGAAGGTCTTCCAGAAGGCGCGGAACTGCCCGTTCTTTTTGGCCTCGGTGAAGATACCGATGGTCTTGTCGATCTCTTCCTTGGTCATGTTGCCCTTGTCGGCGTATTGGACTTCGCCCATCGCCTCGCAGACCATCGCCATATCCATGATGCCGATGGACGAGATATCGAGGATCGACGCCTTGCCCTTGAACTCGGGGTTCAAAAGCTCGGTCCAGCTTGAAATCGGGCGACCGATCAGGTCAGGGCGGATGCCAAGGGTATCGGCGTTGTAGATGGTCGGGATCAGCGTCATCCAGCCGGTTTCGCTGGCCGAGAAGGTGGTGGAACCCGGACCTTCGACAAAGCCCACCGAATGCGGCGCGGTGCCTTGGGCGATCACGCTTTCCGGGGTCAGTTTGCCGGATTTGAAGATGCCGACGATCTTGTCGTAATTCTTGATCTTGGCGGTATCCATCGCCTGCAAGTTGCCGGTCGGCCAGACCTTTTTGCAGATCCAGTATTCGATGTCGGCGATGTCAAAGCTGTCAGGCTGGGTCGCGGCGCGCTGGGTCACAGCGTCGGAGTCCAGCGCGGTCATTTCCAGCGTGAAGCCGAGGTCTTCTTTCACCTTGGTCGCCACATCGTTCAGGTTCGACACGCCCGTGCCGAACTGGCGAAGGGTGATGTCCTTGATTTCCTGCGCCCAGATCATCGGCGCGGGCAGGGCCGAAGCGGCCATTGCAGCAGCGCCACCTTTCAGCAGGGCGCGGCGGGAGTATCTCATTTTCGACATGGGGGATCCCTCTCTGTTGGATTGTCGGTCAAGCTTGAAGGCGGTGCAGCCGCCCTTCGTCCCAGCTCAGGCGCACTTGCGCGCCGGGGGGTATTTCGTTGGCGTAGAACGCGGCGTCGGACATCAGCGCCACCAAAGCCTCGCCGCCTTCGGTCACGGTGCTGACCGACACGCGGTCGCCTTGGTATTCGATGGCCTGCACGGTGGCAGGCAGGCCGCTGTCGCTGATGCGGACGGCGTCTTGGCGCACCGCGTGGCGCGCGCCGTCCAGCGTGATGACATTGTGGCCGCCCATGAAGCGCGCCACGAATTCGGTGCGCGGCGCGTTGAACACGGTTCGGGCGGGGCCAGCCTGTTCGATGATGGCGTTGTTCATCACCACCACCTCATCGGCCAAGGCGAGTGCTTCGTCCTGACCGTGGGTGACGTGGATAAAGGTGATGCCCAATTCGCGCTGAATGCGCTTCAACTCGGCCCGCATACGAATACGCAGGAAGGGGTCAAGCGCGGACAGGGGTTCGTCCAGAAGCAAAACCTCTGGGTTGGCAATCAGCGCCCGCGCCAAGGCCACCCGCTGCTGTTGCCCACCCGAAAGCTGGGCGGGCAGACGGTCGGCCAAAGCCACCATATCCACCAGTTCCAGCATCTCCATCGCGCGGGCATGGCGGGCGGGTTTCTCCATCCCCTTCATCCGCAAGGAAAAGGCGACGTTGTCCTTGACCGACAGATGCGGGAACAGCGCGTAGTTCTGAAACATCATCGCCGTGCCGCGCTTTGCGGGGGGCAGCTTCGAAATATCGCGCCCGGACAACAGGATCGCCCCGTCTGACACGCTTTCATGCCCCGCGATCATCCGCAGGGTCGAGGATTTACCGCAGCCTGACGGACCCAGCAGGCACACATAGCTTCCGGGCGCGAAGATATGGCTCACATCACGGACTGCGACCGTTTCGCCGTAGCGCTTGGTCAGATGGACCAGTTCCAGATCATTCGCGGTTCGCATCGCATGTTTCCCCTGCCGTTAAGAAAACGTGGCGCGGGCACAGCGGGAATCGGAACCGAAAACCGGCACGGCAGATGCGGGAATCTTTCGATGCCTAAACTTTTTGCGCCCGCAGAAATTCTGTGCTCATTAAACGACACAAGATTGTATACAATCTCGTGTGCAGGCCCCGCCCTTGCCACCAGCGCAGGTGTTGTCCACCTTGAATTGGCAAGGAGACGACATGGACCCCATTCTCAAGGAACCCGCATCCGACCATATCGCCAGCCGTCTGGCCTTGGCGGTGCATGAACATCGCCTCGCCCCCGGCACCAAGCTGAACGAGGATGAGGTGGCCGATGTCTATGGCGTGTCGCGCACCGTCGTGAGGGCGGCGCTACAACGGCTGTCTCATGACGGGCTGGTAGAGTTGCGGCGCAATCGCGGGGCCTTTGTCGCCCAACCCAGCATCCGCGACGCACGCGAGGTGTTCGAGGCCCGCGCCCTGCTGGAACCCCGCACCGCGCGTTCGGCAGCGGAACGGGTGACGGCGGCAGACCTTGCCGCATTGAACCGCCATATCGAAGAAGAACATGCCGCCCTTGCGGCGGGCGAAGGCGGGCGGGCACTCTATCTGTCCGGCCTTTTTCACATCGAAATCGCCCGCATTGCCGATCAGGAAACCATCGCCGCCTTTGTCGGACAGTTGATCGCGCGCTCATCCCTGATCATCGCGCTTTACTGGCAGCGCCGCACCGCCCTGTGCGAAAGCAATGCCCATCACGCGCTCTTGGACGCCATGGCCGCACGCGACGGTGAACGGGCCGAGGATTTGATGCGCGGCCATCTTCTGGACCTGCTCACCTCGCTGGACCTGCGCAACACCCCTGCCCCCGCCCGCAGCCTGCGCGAGGCGCTGGGGTCCTGACCCAAGGGCGCAGAGAATGAACCCTCTGCCGCCGGACCGAAAAAAGGAAGATTGCCCCTCTTGGTGACGTGGTTCTGACGCGATAGGCAAGGCGCTAGGCCAAGCCCACAGGAAAAGACCGCTCAGATGAACGATGTGCCGCAGGGTTCCTGCCCCAACGTGACAAGCCAATCCGATGATGACGGGTTGGCGGACATCGCTTCGCGTCTGAGGCTGATCCGCACGGTTTCGCAGCAACGGCGCTATAAGGGCAGGCCTACGCCAAAACTGCCGTCGAAAGTGGCGATTGACCAGATTGTCGAAGACGCGGTGGCGCTGATGTATCCGCGCCACTTCGGGCCGGACACGCTGACCCCGGAAACCACCGATGCCTTTGTGTCCGGGATGCTGGCCTCCTTGCGCCCGCGCTTGGCCGAGCAAATCCGGCTGGAGTTGCTACTGTCAGACCCAGCCGAAGAGGCGGATTGTGCCGCGCAAGCCCGCGCCATCGCGCTGGATTTCCTGCGTGGACTTGTCCGCCTGCGCGATCTGCATGACACCGACATTGCCGCCGCCTTTGACTCGGACCCTTCGGCGCGCAGTCTGGATGAGATCGTGTTCTGCTTTCCCGGCGTCGCCGCGATCTTGCGCCACCGTCTGGCACATGCGGTGTTCGTGCTTGGCGCGCCGATGCTGGCCCGGATCATCGCGGAACTGTCGCATTCCCGCACCGCCATCGACATCCACCCCGGCGCGCAGATCGGCCCGGCATTCTTTATCGACCATGGCACCGGCGTCGTGATCGGTGAGACCGCGATCATCGGGCGCAATGTGCGCCTGTATCAAAACGTGACCCTCGGCGCGAAACGCTTTGAGGCGGATGCCTCCGGTTCCCTGATCAAGGGCCGCCCGCGCCATCCGATCATTGGCGACGATGTGGTGATCTATGCCGGGGCGACCGTCTTGGGCCGCATCACCGTCGGCAAGGGCAGCGTCATCGGCGGCGGCGTCTGGCTGACCCGCGACGTCGCCGCAGGGTCCGTTGTCACCCAAGCCAGCGCCCAGATGCAGTCAGGCGGCACGGCCTGAGGCCCGTTTGGTGCCGCCAAGACCGGCAGGGCGGGACCGTCACACTCCGTTACATGCCACGAACCTTGCACCCGCAGGCGGGATCGGTGGGTGGGTGCCCATTTCATGCTTTCATTTTTCGAACATTTTTCAGGGCCACCAGCGTCATTTACTGCCAGAAACTTTCATCTTTTCTGCATGGGCCTTTTCCGCCAGATCAAATGATCGCTTGAGGCGCGGCCTCTGCCCCTCTGGCATCAACCGTTCGTTCTGGCTTGCCACGCTCAGGCTGCGCGCAATGTCCTTGCGCGACTCGGATCACAGGTTTAGCTTTCTTTCGTGGACACAATTTTTACGTGTCTTTTTCTGATCCTTTTCTGAACGTCATTTTTCTTCGAGGTGATTATGTCGGATGACATTTTCTCTGCCTTTGGCAGGGGCTTCGTAGCGTTTGCTCATACGAAAGCGGCCGATCTGGTCGGCGACAGTTTTTCGGACAGCGGCAAATTGGTCACCTCGCTTGCCGATGGCAAGACGGGCACCACCAAGACCGCATTTGATGCGGTCAAGGCCGATGTCGATCAGCTTTCCACCATCGGGACAGCGCTGAAAAAAGCGATCGACAAGGAAATCACCGACGCCACGGCGGCGGTGCAGGAAATGGCGACCGAACTGGGTGCGGCGGATTTTGAGGCGGATGAACTGGCCCGCGCACTGACCGCGCTTGGCAAGTTGCTGGTCGCCTATGACAACGCCATCCAGAAGGTTGCCGAAAAGGTGTCGGAAAAGGCGTCCGGCACCATGACGCCCGAACAGATCAAGGCCGATATCAACGGCATGAACGCGCCGATCAAGAAACTGCTGAACACCGCAGGCAGCGCGGTCACCACCAACTTTGACCTATTATGCAAGGCGGTGCTCGGCATCGACGGCGCGTCAGACAGCTTGGGCGAAAAGCTGAAATGGGATTACGCCGAAAAGAAGCTGTCCTGTGAATTCGCGTCTGTCGGGGCCTCAACCCTCGCGCCGCTGAATTTTGACGGGGCGTCGCTGGTGGCGTTCTTCACCTACAAGACCGAATTCAAGGCCGGGATCAACCTCAAGACCAAGCTGAAGGCGGGTCTTCGCAATGACAAGTTCCTTGAAAAGATCATGCCCGGTCAGGCCCCCACCGCCGACACCGATCAGGTCGCGATCACGCTGGACACCAAGGACGGGCTGACCTTTGGCGCGGGCAAGGACAAACGGCTGATCCTGCCGGTCCGCTTTGCTTGGCCGGGGCTGGAGCTGCGCGAATTCGCCATCGAACAGCCCGCACAAGACAACGCGGAAGGCAAGAACCGCGTCAACGTCGTCGTCACTGTGGCGGGCAAGCTGGGCGATACCTTTGCCTGCGTGGTCGAAGGCGGCGGGATCTCCATCCGCTGGAACGATGGCGCAGCCCCCGATGTCAGCCCGAAAATCCCGTCAGGCGCAGGGTTGCGGCTGAAAACCCCTGCGGTCACCGGCGGCGGCTATCTGCGCTATGATGAGGTGAAGAAAGAATATGGCGGGGTCTTTCAGCTTGAGATGCTGAAGATCGGCGTCACGGCCATCGGGCTTTTGGGCACCGACCCGTTCAATATGGTCATCGTCATCGGCGTGCGTTTTGCCCCGAAGATTGAGCTTGGCTTTGGTTTCACCCTGTCCGGCCTTGGCGGCATCCTTGCCATTGAACGGTCGCTCGACAGCGCCGCCCTGCGTGACGGTTTGAAGGATGGCGTGGTGGGGCAGCTTTTGTTCCCTGCAGACCCAGTGGCGGCGGCCCCGCAAATCCTGAACCAATTGGGCAAGATTTTCCCGCCCCGCGCCGGCGGCTTTGTCATCGGGCCGATTGCCGAGTTGGGATGGGGCTCTCAGGCGGGGTTCGTCAAGGCGCGGCTGGGGGTGGTGATTTCGCTACCTGACCCGAAACTGGTGCTCTTGGGCAATGTGCAGATCGGCGTGCCTTCGGCGGATGTGGACGAAAAGCTGCGCGTGATCGACCTGCGGGCCGAGATCATGGGAGAGATCACGCCCGAATACTTTTTCCTGAAAGTCTCGCTCGCCAAATCCAAGCTGTTCAAGCTGGAGGTGACGGGGGACATCGCGCTTTTCATCCAATGGGCGGGCGAAGGGGCATTCGCCCTGTCTGTCGGTGGCTTCTTTCCGGGGTATGAGGCGCCAAAACAGATCGGCCCCATGCAGCGCGTGGGCATCAAATTCGCCCCACCTGCCAAGTGGCTGTCGATTTCCGCCAATGCCTACCTTGCCGTCACCAGCAACACCGTCCAATTCGGCGGACGGGTTGAGGTGATCGCCAAACTGGACCCCGCCAAGGCCGAGGCATGGATTCAACTGGACGCCCTGTTCCAATGGGCCCCGCATTTCTACTTCGTCATCCGCATTGATGCAGGCATCAAGGTGTCAGCCTTTGGCGTCACGCTGGCGGGCGTCAGCTTCAAGGGTGAGCTTTCCGGCGACAAACCCTTCCGGCTGGAGGGCCGGGCCGAGGTTGAGATCCTGTGGTGGGATGTGCCGGTCGACATCGGCCCGATCACGTGGGGCGAAAGCACCCCGCCCCCCGCGCCAGAGCTTGACCCCCTGGATGTCGCGCAGCAGGCACTGACGGCAGACAACGCATGGACCCCGCTGCTGCCGCCCGAGGCGCAGTCGATTGCCCGACTTGCCCCGGCCGATGATGTGCCGCTGTATCACCCGATGGGCCAGATCGAGCTGCGGCAAATCTCGGTCCCGCTGGAAACCGACATTGACCGCATCGGATCGTCCACGGCCATCCGCAAGCGGATCAACCTGCGCGCGGCCACCTTGGATGGTCAGGCGGCGGGCGCAGTCTGGCCGCTGAACGATCATTTCCCGCCGGGGCATTTCCTGAAACTGTCCGACCATGAGGTGCTGGGGCGGCCCGAATATGAAAGCCATGTCTCTGGTCTGGGGATGGGGGCCGCGCGTGGGGCAGCCTTCTCCACCGCGACCCATGCGGGATTGGCGTGGAACACCGTCCTTCCGGGTAAGCCTGTCGATCCACCTCTGGGGCTGATCTGGGCGCTGAACGGGCACGCGGGCAAGCTGTTGGGCGCAAGCGACAAGGTCCGCGCGCAACGTGTCGGCGCGAACCCATATTTCGAAATTCCCCGCCCCGTGCCGGCGGTCGAACTGGCCCAGCGTGGCGCAGTCAAGGTGATGTCGGCGGAAACCCTGCTGGCCGCAGGGGCGACGCCGGGATTGGCCATGCCCGCCAGTGCGGCGGCAGAGGCGGTGCGGATTGGCGGCAATCAGGGTGTCGAACTGACCACCCTTGCAATGGGGTTGGTGTGACATGGCCGATACGCTGCTGAAATCCGCCGGTGCAAGCTACTACACCTCGGCCAAGGCCCTCGCCGCTGTGGCCTTTACCCCGGAAGACATCGATCTGGGCGACTACGCCTTTGTTCCCTTTGTCCGCACCGGCCTTGCGGCGGCGATCCGCAGCGCCCCCACCGCCAACCGTGCCACCGTGAAAGCCGCGGTGGAGATTGCGGACTCGGCCGACATCAACGCCAAGCGCAGCCTGACGCGCGACCTGACGCTATATGGCCCCGGCGATGTCACTGGCATCGACCAAGGCCAGATCATCCGGCGCCAACCGGCACCGGGTGCCCCGGATGCGGAACAAGGTTTCCTGGCCCATATCGAATTCGCGCGGCCGGATTTCCCGTGGATGTTCTCGCCCTTGCCCGCGCAAGGCGACCGCTGCGATCCGTGGCTGGCGCTGGTGGTGGTTGAGGCGGTGGCCAGCCACATCGAACCGTCGCGCGGCGAATTGCCTGCCCAGCTTTGGACCAAGAAAGGCCAATTGCAGCCCTTGGCCGACACTTGGCGCTTTGCCCATGCCCAAGCCGTGGGGGTGAAGATTGACCCCACCGGCCCGCTTTTGCGCGGGGCGGCGGCGGATACGGTGGAAACCCGGCTGTCGGATGACCATGCGCCCGCCAACCTGTCACGCATCCTCTGCCCGCGCCGACTGGATGATGGCATCACCTATATTGCGGCTTTGGTGCCCGCCTTTGACTGCGGTGTGCGCGCGGGGCTTGGCCTTGGCGGTGGCACGTTGGACGCGGCATGGACCCGCGCGCCAGGGGATGAAGCGGATGACATCGCCCTGCCGGTCTATGACAGTTGGACCTTCCGGACCGCGCCGGGCGGCAACTTCCGCGCGCTTGCGGAACGGATCAAGCCGCTGGCCGCGCCTTGGGCCATCGGGCGGCGGCTGATTGATCTGTCGCGCCCGGGCAGCGACATTCCTGACCTGCCCGATGGCGATGCAGCAGGCGTGCAAGTGCTGGAATGCGCGCTGTTTTCCCCGGCCAGCCTGCCTGCCGACCAACCCGCCCGCGCCCCGTGGCCGACGGCGCATCGTGACGCGCTGCGCCAGCGGGTGGAACAAGCCAATGCCCATGATGCGGACCTGCCCCGTGTCGGCGCACGGCTTTATGCGCGCTATCAGCGGGCGGCGACGCGCATCGGTGCCGTTTTTGGCGCGGCACCCTTTGGGCCGAATGCCACGGATGCCGCCGATGCCGACTGGTTCCCGCAACTCAACACCGACCCCATGCTGCGCATCGTCGCGGCCTTGGGGGCCAAGGTGGTGCAAAAGGACCAAGAGGTGCTGATGCAGGCGGCTTGGGCGCAGGTCGATGGCATCCGCAAGGCCAATCAGGCGATCCTCTGGGCCGGATTGGCCGAGGTGGTGACAACCTCGATCCGTGACCGGCATCTGGCGGTGTTGGAGCATGGCACCCTGATGCAGGTGACCCGCAACATCCATGCCCGCATCCATGATGGCGGCCTGCCCCGCACCCTGCGCGCCGCCGTGATCGACAGCCGCACCGCAGCGGGCAGCATGAGCGCCGCCTTCCGCCGTGCCCTGCGTCCGGGTGGGTCGATTGCCGAACGGCTGACGGCGGTGTCGCCGGGCGCATTGGTCGCGGGTCCGCAGGGCTTTGCCGACCATCGGCTGGGCTATCGCCAGCCCGACGGGATTTCGGGCCTGTCCAAAGCGGGAATGCAGTTCTTCACCGATGCAGCGCTGGAAAAGGTGCTGGGCACGGCACCGGACCGCGCACGGATGACCTTGGGCCGTCAGCTTTCCGTGCTGACGCAAACCGGAGGGGCCTTGCGCCAGTTGACCGCCCAACGTTGGGACGG
Source organism: Rhodobacteraceae bacterium PARR1 (assembly GCA_002256185.1). GTDB lineage: Bacteria > Pseudomonadota > Alphaproteobacteria > Rhodobacterales > Rhodobacteraceae > Paragemmobacter. The sequence goes on from NKIT01000107.1 coordinate 11,505, forward strand.
TGTCGATGCCGGACGGGCGGGCGAACGGGCAGGCGACGTGATCGGCAAGGGGCTGATCGAAACGATCACCGGGCGGCTGGACGTGATCGGCGGGCTGCGCGACAAGCCTGTCGGCCTGACCGAACGGCTGGGTGAAGTGCTGGTCGGCCTGACCAGCAGCGGGGCCGGTCTGTCCGCGCCAGCAACGATGCAGTTGGACCGGGTCAAGACCCTTGCCACCCGCGCCGACCTGCCACGTGGGGCGATGACTCCGACGCCGGTTGTCCGCCCACTGCCCTTGGACCGCCCTTTCCCATTGGACCGTCCCGGCCCCATCGGGCGCGGTGGTCCTGTGCCGTTGCGCAACCGGCGCGGGCCTGCAAACCCCGGCCCGGTGATCGTGGACCGTCCCGACCGTCCCGTTGACCCTGTGGTGGTCAGCGAACCGATCACCCGCTTTGAAACCGACCTCGCGCGCAAGCTGCGCGTGGGGATCGAGGCGCTGAACGCCCTGTCCGTCAGTGCGATGCGCAAAGGTCTGGCCGAGATGGTCACCGCCATCAGCGCCCCGCCGCAGATGCAGACCGACCTTGGCGCGCTGACCATCGGCAAGACCACGCTTCTGGCGCAGATCGACCCGCGCCAGACCGCACGGGCGGCGCTGAAAGGACGGCTGACCTTGCTGCCCGGCGCGATCCGGCCCGACTGGATTGACACGGCGGGGCTGTCCCCGATCATGGCGGCCCCCGTGTTCAACCGCGCCATGTCGGCGGCGCTTGAGGATTACGACCGCGACTGGCTGGTTCCCGGCCTTGGCACGATCCCGGCACGGGATTTCGTCACGGTGCTGGACATCAACCCCGCCTTTGCCGAGGCGTTCTTGATTGGGGCCAGCGATGAAATGGGGCGCGAACTGCTCTGGCGCGACTACCCGACCGACCAGCGCGGCACGTATTTCAAGCGCTTCTGGGATGCCGAGCAAGACGAGTTGACCCAGCCCATCCACCGCTTTTCCCGCCAACCTGTCGGGCGGCATTTCCGCATCGGCGGCGATGGCGCGGCGGGTGGCGGGGCCTTGGCCTTGGTCGTGCGCGGCGAACTTTTGCGCCGCTTCCCCGACAGCGTGGTGATGGCGGTTCAGGCCACATCGAACGCCGTCCCGCCCATCTTCATCGCCAAGTCCGAGGCGCGGGTGCTGTTTCACACCCACCTTGACCCCGATTATACGGTGGTGGGGTTCGATCTGACCTCGCAGCAGGTGATGGCGGGCGGGAACTGGTGGTTCCTGATCGCGCAGAACCCCACCGCGCCGCGCTTTGGTCTGGCGGAAAATGCCAGCCTCTCAACCGATCATGACAAGCTGGATTGGGCCGATTTCGGGGCGGTGCCGCCGGGGGGCTTTTTGCCCCTGTCCCGCAGTTTCGACGTCAGGGACAGCAACGGCCATCCCGACACGGTCCGCTGGCCCGGACATGCCGGCGTCGTTGCCCGTGTGCTTTTGACCAATCCCATCCGCGCTGCCTTCCGCGCGGATGAACTGATCGCCTCGGCCAAGTGAGAAAGGTTTCGCCATGCCCCCGATGGACCCTGCCGCGCTAAAGAAAGCGCAGACCGAGGCTGCCCGCGCCCGCCTGACGCTGGACAAGACCCGCGCCGATACCGCCGCCGCCCGCGCGGCGCTGCTGGCGGAACGGGCGGACCTCGACCGCGCCAGCGCCTCTGGCGATGACGCCGCCATCCGCCGCGCCAAAGACGCGGTCGAGCGGGCAGGCAGCCGTCTCAGCGATTTGGTCACCATAGAGCGTGACCTTGGCCGCGCCTTGGGGGATCGTCTGGATGTGTTCCGCAACTTCGATCTGGACGCCCCCGCCGATCTGCCCTTGCTGCTGATGCCGCTCAGGCTGGAAACCCGCTTTGCCACGGTGCGGGGCGCGGATATGCTGCGTATCCGCATCCATCCCGATGAAATCCACCTTGACCGCAGCACCCCCGGCCTGTCGCCGGACGAAGAGGCGGCAGGCCGCGCCTATTGGTCCACGCTCTTTGCCGCCCCCGATGACAACGGGATGACCGCCGCTTGGGCGGTGCTGAAATCCGCCGTTGGTCGGTCACGGGCGCGGCATGTGGCGCTGTCCCTGCGCCCGTCCAACCCCGAAAGCCGGGGCAGCGGCGCGTCACCTGCTTTTCCGGCGGTGTCGGCGCTGGACAAGGGGGCCGCTGCTCCGCGCCTGTTGCCCGAACGCTTTCACGTCACGGCATGGCAGGGCGGCGCGCAACTGCGGGCTGCGGGGGCTGCCGTTGATCCCGGCCTGAAGGTCGGGCTTTTGGGCGAAGATGCCGAAAGCCTGATCGATCAGGACGGGTTGCGCGTGCCTGCGGGGTCGGAATGGCTGCATGATTACGGGCTGGCGCTGAAGATGGGCATGGCCATCGACCTGCCCCTGCCCGCGCGCAAACCGATCGAGCGGCTTTACGTCTATGGCGTCAGCCAAAGCCGCACCCCCGCGCAGGCCGCCGCGGGGCTTGAGGCGCTGCTTGCCTCGCATGACGGGGCGGGACGCTTGGCCTTTGTCCCACCCGGCGTGCCGACGAACAACACCGAAGGCGGACCCTCGGATTGGGACCGCTGGCGCGAACCTGCGCCGGTGCCGCTGCAACCACCCGCCCTGCCCGCCACGGCCAATGGTCCGATCACCGCAAGCGCCTTGGGCGCGGCAGGGGCGCTGCTGTCGGGCCTGCCGAATGCCGAGTTGCGCGACCATGAGGCGGCGGCGGCAATGAATGCCGCGCTCTGGCCTGCGACCTGGGGCTATTTTCTGGAAACGCTGGATGCCGGGCAGGATGCGCTGTCGCCGCGCGTGATTGAAGATATGCGCCGCTTTCACCAGAACCATCTGCGCGCGGGCGGCGCCTTGCCCACGCTGCGCGTCGGCCCTCAACCCTATGGCCTGCTGCCCTTTGCCGGTTTTGGCCACGCCACCGCCCCGGACAGGCATCACCAAGCCGAGGCGCAGGTGGACGGACTGACCCGCAAGATGCTGCCCAACTGGCTGGCAGGACTGTCGGATGTGCCGCGCCTGACCGGCGACAGCGATGCCGCGACGATCCTGCGGATTTTTGGCCATGCCCCGCAATCTTGGGGCGTGCGGGCGCGCAAATGCCTGTCCTCGGACTTTCTGTCCAAGATCGAGGCCACGACAAAACAGGCCAAACCGGCGGCGGATGTCGAAGGACTGCTGAACCGCCTGATCACGGAATCGCTGGGTGGCTTTGGCCTGTCCTATGGCGCGGGCACCTTGGACAAGGACTCGCGCCCCGTGGCCCTGCCCTATGCCGATCCGGCGCGCGATGGCGATTTTCTGGCCAAACTGCTAGACGGCGGCACGCCCGGTGCGCTGTCCAGCGTGTTTCAGGCGCTGGTCAGTCTGGGCTGGGCGCAGGTCAAGGCGACCGCCACCCCCGGCCCCCGCTTTGCCCAAGCGGTTGAGGTGACGCAAACCTTTGACGCCGCGCAAAGCCAACGCATCGTGACACTGGCGCAGACCGACCGCCTCGCCCCGGTGGAAGAATACCGCGCCATTCTGGACATGGTGCCCGATGACG
>NKIT01000108.1 GCA_002256185.1 Rhodobacteraceae bacterium PARR1
CGCGGCAAGATCGTCCCGTCCCGTATCACCGCAGTCTCGGCGAAAAAGCAGCGTGAACTGGCGCAAGCCATCAAGCGCGCCCGCTTCCTCGCCCTGCTGCCCTACGCTGTGAAGTGAGGGTCTGAACAATGCAAGTCATCCTCCTTCAGCGCGTGGCCAAGCTTGGCCAGATGGGCGAAGTCGTCAACGTCAAGGACGGCTACGCCCGCAACTATCTGCTGCCGCAAGGCAAGGCGCTTCGTGCAAACGACTCCAACATCAAATCCTTCGAGGCCAAGAAGGCCCAACTTGAGGTGCATAACCTTGAGACCAAGAAGGAAGCCGAAGTCGTCGGCGCCAAGCTGGACGGTCAGTCCTTCGTGGTGATTCGCTCGGCGTCTGATGCTGGCGCGCTTTACGGCTCCGTCACCACCCGTGACGCTGCCGATGCTGCAACGGCTGCCGGTTTCACCGTGTCGCGCACGCAGGTCGTGCTCGACCGTCCGATCAAGGATCTGGGCCTGCACACCGTTTCGGTCGTGCTGCACCCGGAAGTGACCATCAAGGTGACCATCAACGTCGCCCGTTCGGTGGAAGAAGCCGAACTGCAAGCGTCGGGCAAGTCGATCCAGGAACTGGCAGCAGAGGCGGATGCCGCTGCCGATTTCGAAATCGCCAACTTGTTCGACGACATCGGCGGGGCTGCGTCGGAAGACGCGTGATCCTGACAAAGATGTGCGGGCCTCGGTCCGCAAACCTGATCCGCGCGGGGCAACCTGCGCGGATTTTTCTTTTCAGGGCAGCGACATCCTTTGTGTCGGCTTTGCAAGCGCCAGTGGCGAACCGCACGGCTAGGCTGAGCAAAACCGCAGGACATCCGACATGACGCACGCCCCCACCCTGCCCCGCCGCGACTCGGCCCGTGGGATCCTCTTGCTGTGTCTGGGCATCGCCATCTTCGCGCTTCAGGATGTGATCCTGAAATGGCTGGCCGGGGATTACCCACTGTCGCAGGTGATGCTGACCCGCAGCGTGACCGCCGTGCCGATCATGCTGGTGTTCGTGCATCTGGATGGCGGCTTGCGGACGCTGTTCACGCCGGGGACAAAGGCGATGATCGCGCGGGGGCTGATCATGTTCGTGGCCTATTTCGCCTATTACATCGCCCTGCCTGCGCTGCCGCTTGCCACCACGGTGGCGCTCTATTTCTCGGCCCCGCTGTTCATCACCATCCTGTCTGTGGTGCTGCTGAAAGAACACGTCGGTCCGCGCCGCTGGGTCGCACTTGCGCTTGGGTTCCTTGGCGTGGCCTTGATGCTGCAACCCGATGGCACCGGCTTTGAATGGGCCGCCCTTCTGGTGCTGCTGTCAGGCTTTGCTTATGCGCTGTCGATGATCGCGGCGCGCGTGCTGGGCGGGCGCGAGACTGGGGCCGCGCTGGCCTTTTGGGGCAATGCGGTGTTTTTGCTGCTGTCCTTGGTGATTTCCGCCACGCTGGGCAGCGGCGCCTATGAGGGCGCATCGGATCACCCCAGCGTGGCCTTCCTGCTGCGGGGCTGGGTCACGCCCACGGCCTTTGACCTGTCGCTGATGATGGCCACTGGTGTGGTGGCCGCGATGGGGCTGACCCTGCTGACCCAAGCCTATCGCATCGCCGAGGCCAGCGTGGTCACCCCGTTCGAATACACCGCCATGATCTGGAGCGTGATCTACGGCTGGATCATCTGGCAGGACTGGCCGCGCCTGCTTGACTGGATCGGGATCGCCATCATCATCGGATCGGGGCTGTATATCCTGTGGCGCGACGGGGCGCGCGCACAGGGGTAAACTTGGGTCAGGACTGCCGCGCCGCAATCATCGCCTTGGCGCGGGTGTAAAGCACCTGATCATAGTGGAACAGTGGTTCCAACACCTCACGCGCAAGGTCGTTGCGGGGCGACAGCGCCACCGCCTTGCCGGTGCTTTCAAACAGGCTGGCCAAGGCGGCCGTCTGTTCGGTCAGCCGCAGCAGGCCGCGTTGCAAACTGCCCTGATCCTCGCAAAAGCCGACCAGCGCAAATTCGGCCAGATTGGACAGCGATTTGTCGACATCGCGCAGCGTCAGCGGTTTGACCATCGCCGACATGGTGCCGGTCAGCAGCATCCGGGTTTGCAGGTTATCCAACCCGCCTTCCACCGGCTGCAGCCGCCGCCGAAACCGTTCCAGACCGGGACGCGAGGTGAAATCCGCCGCCGCAACCTCTGCCGCCAGACTGCGCGCGACAGACCCATCCTGCCCCGCCCCATCGGGGCCAAGAATCGCCAGACGATTGATCTGCGACACCAACCGCGCCCAAGGATCGCGCAGGATCGTCACGCGGCGATAGGCATCGGAGCCCCGATACATCTGCCAGCGCATCAACGGCAGGGCCCCCGTCAAACAGTCGCTGCGCACCGTTTCGTGACGTCCGGCAAGAATGACGCTGGCCAGATCCTCAACCCGCTCTATCACGGCATCGGCGCCGTAAATACGGTTCATGAAGGAGATGAGGCTTGCGCCAGAAGTCCTTGGAATATGAAGGAAAAAAACAGGGGTGCGATCACCCTTCGCCTCAAACGGAACCCGTTTGACCAAGGCTGCGGGTGCAGCGCGGAACGGCTCTTTTGTGGGGACGATGGTCAATTGCGGCGCTGCGCGGGATGTGGCTGGCACACCGACAGACGAAACCCCAGACCGAGACGACGAACCAAAACCAAATCGCATGAGCCCTCCTTGAAGGCCCGAACTCACAATACCACCATTCCCGAACCGGGAGCGGAAATGGCCGGGCGCAACACGCGCCCGGCCATTCAATTATCACAGTTCGTCAAGCGCTTCGATGGCTTTCTGAAGGTCGTCTTTCGAAACTTCCTTCTCGGTCACTTTGGCACCGGCGACGATGTGGTCGACGACCTTGTCTTCAAAGATCGGCGCGCGCAGTTGCTGCTGCACCTGCGGGTTCTTCTGGACGAAGTCGAAATAGGCGCGTTCCTGCCCCGGATACTGACGGGCAGCAGCCAGCACGGCCTGCGTCATTTCCGCATCGGTAACGGTCACTTCGGCCTTGCGGCCAACTTCGGCCAGCAAGAGACCCAGACGAACCCGACGCTCTGCCAGTTTGGCATGCTCTTCGGTCGCCTCAATGGCCCCGTGGTTGTGGCCGTGGTCCTGCGGGTTTTCTTCGTGCCACAGTTGGTGCGCGATCTGCGACGCCTCGGCCTCAACCAGTTTGGCGGGCAGGTCGAACTTCACCAGCGCGTCCAACTGATCCAGCAGGGCGCGTTTCAGCACGGCACGGGCCGCGCCCTTGTATTCCGCCTGCAGACGCTCGGCGATCTGGCCTTTCAGCGCGGACAGGTCTTCGGCACCGAACTTCTTGGCCAGTTCGTCGTCGATCTCTGCGGCTTTCGGGCCCTTCACCGATTTGATCGTGCAGGCAAACACGGCGGCCTTGCCCGCCAGATGCGGCGCGCCATAGCTGTCCGGGAAGGTCACGTTGACAGAGACTTCTTCGCCCTCTTTGGCACCCACCAACTGGGCCTCAAAGCCCGGGATGAAGGAGTTGGAGCCGAGCACCAGCGGATAGTCTTCCGCCGAACCGCCCTCAAACAATTCCCCATCGACCGAGCCTTTGAAGTCGATCACGACCTGATCGCCGTCCTTGGACTTGGAGCCCTTCTTGCGGTCTTCAAACGCCTTGGCGCTGTCGGCCAGATTGGCCAATGCGGCATCGACATCCGCATCGTCAGCCTTGACCACCAGCTTTTCCACCGTGATCGCCGTGGCATCGACATCCGGAATCGGCGGCAGAGCTTCGTAGGTCATCTCGACCACGACATCCTTGCCTTCGGCCCAGGCTTCGCCATCGACCATCTTCACATCGGGCTGCATCGCGGGACGATCACCGGACTTGTCGAAGTGATCCTTCATAGCGCCGTCGATCGCGTCCTGCATCGCATCGCCCAGAAGGCGCGGACCGAACTGCTTTTTCAGGATCGCCAGCGGCACCTTGCCCTTGCGGAAGCCCTTCATCTCGATCTCGGGCTGCGCCTCGACCAGCTTTTCCTGAACCTTTGCTTCCAGTTCAGCTGCCGTCACCGTGATGGTGTAGGCGCGCTTGAGGCCTTCGTTCAGGATCTCGGTGACCTGCATTGTGTTGTCCTTCTCATCTCATCCCATGGTGCGGGCGAAGGGACTTGAACCCCCACGCCGTAAAGCGCCGGAACCTAAATCCGGTGCGTCTGCCAATTCCGCCACGCCCGCAAACTCATCAAGGCGCGCCACGCGGGCAGCGCCATGAAAATCCGCGCCCTTCTAGCAAAGCCCCACGGGGGATGCGAGCAGAAAATCAGGGCGAAATCTGGCGCAGATTGCGCGCCGTTTCCTGTCGCAGGAAACGGGGCCGCCCATGCGGAATATGCGCCACATTCCGCGGCGAATTCTGCGTGCAGAATTCGGGCCCTTACATCCCAAGGCCACGGAACACCGCAGGCAGGCGTTCGGGCAAATCCTCGGCGATCAGGCCGGGGCCAAACGCCCGCGCGCATTCGACATGCAGCCAAGCGCCGGTGCAGGCGGCATCGAACGGGCTGAACCCGCGCGCGAGCAATCCGGTGATGAACCCCGCCAGCACATCGCCCGACCCCGCCGTCGCCAGCCACGGGGCCGCACGGTCATATTGCGCCGAATTGATGGCGCAGGGCCCATCCGGGGCCGCGATCACCGTATCCGGCCCTTTGTAAAGCACGATGCATCCTGCCCGTTGCGCCGCCTCACGCGTTGCATCCACCTTTGAATAGGCGGGGCCTTTGGTGGCAGGGGCGGCGAGCTTTTCGGCGATATCCGGGAAAAGCCGCGCGAATTCCCCGGCATGGGGCGTCAGGACGCATCCTTCGTGCAGGGCAGCGAAGAGGTCCGCGTTTTGCGACAGGATCGTCAGCGCATCGGCATCCAGCACAAGATCGCGGCCTGCGGCCAGTGCGACGTGCATCAATGCCGCCTCTCGCACCCCAACACCCAAGGCAGGACCAAGGCAAAGAGCGTTGATCCGTTTATCCTCCAAAGCGTTCTTCAACGCCGCAGCATCCGCCAAAGGCCGCAACATCACCGCATCCAACCGCGCGGCGTTTTCCGGGATGGCCTCGGGCGGACAGCCAAGCGTCACCACCCCTGCCCCGATCCTGAGCGCCCCCCGCGCCGAAAGCCGCGCCGCGCCCCCGCGACCCGAGGGGCCGGAGAGGATGAGGGCGTGGCCATAGGCGTATTTGTGGGCTTGGGTCCATTTCCAAGGGCGAAGCGGCTTGTCTTTCAGGCGCACGCCACTCCTTGGTATTCGCCAGTCCGCTTCAGCCAAATCATTGCCATCGCGAACACGCTCTAGAACCTCCGTGCCGTCCTGAGACCTGCCTGAGACGCGAAACGATGCCAGCCCGATGTCGCAAACCTTCAGATTGCCACAGTGGGTTGGGCCGTCACCTAGCAACTGGCCTACCTTCTGCCGATGAAACGTAACAGTAAGGTTGGCACCTGCGGTCTCTCCGATCTTGCGTCCACTGTCCGCGCACAATCCGCTGGGTATGTCGATTGCGACCACTTTCGTTCGCTTGTATTCGGCGACGTGATTTACGTGGTCGAGAACTTCGGCAAGTTGGCCTTCAGTTGGTCGGACAGAACCGATGCCGAAAACCGCGTCCACAATGAGTGGGTCGTAAGGGGGCATGGGACCAAGTGCGGCGATGTTCCCGACGACGGGAAGCGCACCGTAATCATCAAGCGGGGAAACCTCCCCCATCCCCAACCACCGCTCATAATTCACCCGTGCATCCGGCGGCATATTGTCTGGTGCGCCATATAGGAACACCTCCACTGCCCAGCCCCGCTCCCGCAGCAACCGCGCCACGACAAACCCATCGCCGCCGTTGTTGCCCGGACCACACAGGACCACCGCCCGCTGCGCGCCCTCGGCCAATTCCGGCCACTCCTCCAGCACTGCCGCGACCACGCCAGCGCCCGCGCGTTCCATCAACTCCAGCCCTGTCACCTCACCGCTGGCAATCGCGGCGGCCTCGATGGCGCGCATTTGGGCAGCGGTCAGCAGTTCGGTCATTTTAGCGCCTCTTTCGTTTGCAATCCGCCCAAAAAACACGCGGATTGCACAAATTTTAATCACACCCTGCCAAATCCTGCGGCGAAGCGGCGCGACTTCTTTCGGACGGATTGTCCCTGCCGGATGAAAATGGTCATAGGCAAAAGACGCAAGGTGCACGGGGGAGTCGGCCCATGAAGAAGATCGAAGCCATCATCAAGCCGTTCAAGCTGGATGAAGTGAAGGAAGCTCTTCAAGAAGCCGGGATTCAAGGTCTTTCCGTGACCGAAGTCAAAGGGTTCGGTCGCCAGAAAGGCCATACCGAACTTTATCGCGGCGCCGAATATGTCGTTGATTTCCTGCCTAAGGTGAAAATCGAAGTGGTGCTGACCGACGACATGGTCGATGCCGCCATCGAGGCGATCATCGGGGCCGCCCGCACCGACAAAATCGGCGACGGCAAGATCTTCGTCTCGCCCGTCGAACAAGCCATCCGCATCCGCACCGGCGAAACCGGCGACGACGCGGTCTGATCACTGGTCTGGCCCTTCGCCTGACTGCCCCAATCAACCAACCGAAAGGCATCATGATGAGCGCTGTTGCGACTGCTCTGAAACTGATGAAGGACGAGGACGTCGAATACGTCGACATCCGCTTCACCGACCCGAAAGGGAAGCTCCAGCACGTGACGCTGGTGGCCGATCTCGTGGACGAAGACTTCTTCGAAGAAGGCTTCATGTTCGACGGTTCGTCCATCGCTGGCTGGAAGTCGATTGACCAGTCCGACATGAAGCTGATCCCCGACGCCTCGTCGGTCTATATCGATCCGTTCTATGCCGAAAAGACCATGTGCGTGCATTGCAACGTGGTCGAACCGGACACGGGCGAAGCCTATTCGCGCGACCCGCGCGGCACGGCGGAAAAGGCCGAAGCCTACCTGAAATCCTCGGGCATCGGTGACACCGCCTATTTCGGGCCGGAAGCGGAATTCTTCCTGTTCGACGACGTGCGCTATCAGGTCAGCCCGAACAAGGTGTCGTTCCAGATTGACGCCGAAGCGGCAGCTTGGAACACCGACACCGTGATGGAAGGCGGCAACCTCGCCCACCGCGCGGGCTTCAAAGGTGGCTACTTCCCGGTCAACCCGATCGACGAAGCCCAAGACATCCGTGGCGAAATGCTGTCCACCATGAAGCGCATGGGCATCAAGGTCGACAAGCATCACCACGAAGTGGCGACCTGCCAGCACGAACTGGGCATGATCTTCGGCGGGCTGGTTCAGCAGGCCGACAACATCCAGAAGTACAAATACGTGATCCACAACGTGGCCCACGCCTACGGCAAGACCGTGACCTTCATGCCCAAGCCCATGAAGGGCGACAACGGCTCGGGGATGCACGTGAACATGTCGATCTGGAAGGACGGCAAGCCGCTGTTCGCAGGCGACAAATACGCCGACCTGAGCCAAGAGGCGCTGTATTTCATCGGCGGCATCCTGAAGCACGCCAAGGCGCTGAACGCGATCACCAACCCGTCCACCAACAGCTACAAGCGCCTGATCCCGGGCTTTGAAGCACCGGTGCTGCGCGCGTATTCCGCCCGCAACCGCTCGGGCTGTGTTCGTATTCCGTGGACGGAATCGCCGAAAGCCAAGCGTGTGGAAGCCCGCTTCCCCGATCCGTCGGCCAACCCCTATCTGGCTTTCGCCGCGCTGTTGATGGCCGGTCTGGACGGGATCAAGAACAAGATCGATCCGGGCCCGGCATCGGACAAAGACCTTTACGATCTGCCGCCGGAAGAACTGGCACAGATCCCGACCGTCTGCGGCAGCTTGCGCGAAGCGCTGGAAGAGCTGGAAAAGGACATGGATTTCCTGCTGGCAGGGGACGTGTTCACCAAGGACCAACTCGAAGGCTATATCGCGCTGAAGTGGGAAGAGGTTTACGCCTTTGAACACACCCCGCACCCGATCGAGTATCAGATGTACTATTCCTGCTGATCATTCCATGGATCGTCAGGGAAAGGGGCGCCTTCGGGCGCCCCTTTTGCTTTTGGGGCAAGGGTTTCCGATATGGGGCCAGAGTGTTTCCTTTGGCCTGGCGATTGCCACAGTTCCGCCACAGTCCACACCACTTTCCGCCACATCATCGGCCAAAGCTGAACACAGATCGTATCAGTGCCCGGAGTGTTGCCCGATGTCCGCCCAAATCCTGCCCATCCGCCCCCCCATCCGCCCCGTCGACCCAGCCCCGCGGGTGGTCCCTGGCCGCCCCGTGTCGCTTCGTCGCACGAACCGGTCAGATGACCAGACCGACACGATGCCAAACCTGTTCACCGATGTCTTTTCCGGGGTGCTTGATGCCCCAACCTCTCCGGCGGCGCGCGCGCGGGACCGCGCCCGCCGTTTGGTCGAGACGGCGGTGGACCGCAGTCAAGCGCAGGCCTTGCCGCATCTGACAAACTTCTGGCAGGCGGACCTTGCGCTGCAGCAGCGGCCAAACCCTGCTGCAAACCTGCCCGCACCGCAGCCGGATACCGAAACGCAGACCTTGCGCCAAATCCTCTGCGCAAAGCCCGACACCGCACCCGACGCCCCCGCCACCCCGGCAGAGCGCAACCGGTTGCGCCTTGCCGTGCATGCCATGAACACGACCATGACGATCGCCTACCCGCCGATGGGGGCCGTGGTCATGACCTACAGCTTTCTGCGCGGCGAAAGCATGCGCCTGACGACGCGCAGTCTGGTTTTGATGGGGGCGGTCATGGGACTGATGCACGGCCATCTCCCCGGCGTGTGATCCTCACGCCTCTGGCGGCAGGGCGGCGTCCAGCGCCGCCCTCACATCCGGATCAAGATCGACCGTGCGCACAATCACGGTATGGATCGAAAACAGCACCGCCCCGGTCTGCGGCAACCGCAACAGGCATTGCCGTTCGGACCGCAGATACAGCCGCTGCACCGGGCGGGGACGTGCGACAAACTCGGCACGGGGTTGGTGCAGGGTCGGATCGTCATAGACCAGCGCGTTAAACCGCATCAGCGGTTGCTCTGGCCGGATCGCATCAAACAGCCGCTGAACGCGGCGGGCCAGATCACCGGCATAGTCCTCCACGGGGTCATGGATGCCGACCAAGGGCCGCCCGATCTTTTGCGCCAAGGTCCAGCTTGCCGGAAAGCACAGGATGGCCCCGGTCAGCACATGCTGATCGCCTGAGGCTTGCATCAGGCACAAATCCTCTTGCACCAAACGGCCCAAGGTCTGCAGCGGGGCCGCCGGGTCCAGCGTCACGGTCACACCATCGGGGCGCGTGACCTGACCCTGACCGATCCGAAAGCCCGGCATCGTGGCCAGTTTCCCAAGCACCCGCGCATAAAGCTCTGCCGCCGCGTCGCGCCCCTGCGGCAGCAGCGCATGCACCGCATCGGGTGCGTCAAGGATCAGCCGATCCCGTTCAGCCATCTGGCCCGCATAGGCATCATCCGTTGCGATCCAGCCGTCATCGGTCAGCGGCACAATCCCCGGCAAGCGCCACGTGCGCGGGTCCATCCATGGGGCAAAGGGCAGCGTCTGTTGCAGAATGGGCGTCATGCGCGCCACCCTAGCCGCCCTGCGCCCATCCGCAAGCCGCCGAAACCTTGCCACCACCGCGCAAGGCGACTAAGGGGACGCAACCCCTGTCAGCCAAAGGCCCGCCGATGATCCCGCGCTATTCCCGCCCCGACATGGTCGCCATCTGGTCACCCGAGACCCGTTTCAAGATCTGGTTCGAGATCGAGGCCCACGCCTGCGACGCCCAAGCCGCCCTTGGCGTGATTCCGAAAGAGAATGCCGCCGCCGTCTGGAAGGCCAAGGACGCGACCTTTGACGTCGCACGAATCGACGAGATCGAGGCGGTGACAAAGCATGACGTCATCGCCTTTTTGACCCATCTGGCCGAAATCATCGGCGCGGATGAGGCGCGGTTTGTGCATCAGGGCATGACATCGTCCGACGTGCTGGACACCACGCTGAACATCCAACTGGTGCGCGCGGCTGACCTGCTGTTGGTGGCGATGGACCGTGTTCTTGCCGCGCTGAAAACTCGCGCGTTTGAGCATAAGGACACCGTCCGCATCGGGCGCAGCCATGGCATCCACGCCGAACCCACCACGATGGGCCTGACCTTTGCCCGGTTCTATGCCGAGATGGCGCGGGGGCGTGCGCGTCTGGTCAATGCGCGGGCCGAGGTGGCGACGGGCGCGATCTCGGGCGCAGTCGGCACCTTTGCCAACATCGACCCGGCGGTTGAGGAACACGTCTGCAAGATGCTGGGTCTGACCCCCGAACCGATCAGCACCCAAGTCATTCCGCGCGACCGCCATGCCATGTTCTTTGCCACGCTGGGCGTCATCGCCAGCAGCATCGAGAACGTCGCCATCGAAATCCGCCACATGCAACGGACCGAAGTGCTTGAGGCCGAAGAGTTCTTCTCGCCCGGCCAAAAGGGCAGTTCCGCGATGCCGCACAAGCGCAACCCGGTGCTGACCGAAAACCTGACCGGCCTTGCCCGTTTGGTCCGTATGTCGGTCGTTCCCGCGCTGGAAAACGTGGCGCTGTGGCATGAACGGGATATTTCGCACTCCTCGGTTGAACGCGCGATTGGCCCCGATACCACGATCACGCTGGATTTCGCGCTGCACCGTCTGGCGGGCGTGGTGGAAAAGCTGGTGATCTATCCCGAAAACATGCTGCGCAATATGAACAAGTTCAAAGGCTTGGTCATGTCGCAGCGCGTGCTTTTGGCCCTGACCCAAGCCGGGGTCAGCCGCGAGGACAGCTATCGTCTGGTCCAGCGCAACGCGATGAAGGTTTGGGAAAAGGGCGCTGACTTCAAGACAGAGCTTTTGGCCGATCCCGAAGTGACCGCCGCCCTGTCCCCCGCCGAGATCGAAGAGAAATTCGATCTTGGCTACCATATCAAGCATGTGGATACGATTTTTGCCCGTGTGTTCGGCGCGGCCTGACACCTTCACGCAGTCGTGATGGAAAGCCCCGGCGTGCAACCGCCGGGGTTTTCGCTTTTGGTGCTATGGTCTTTGGCATTGCAACCCAAAGGAGACGCTGCGCCATGACCCTGCCCCGCCCCGTCTTGACGAGCACCGTCTTGTTCGTCCTTGCCGCCCTGCCCCTTGCCGTGATGCCGCTCGCCTCGATGGCGCAACCCGTCTGTGACCATGAAAAGGCGCAAAGCTGCGCCGTGGGCTATGTCTGGGACGCCGAGACGAAATCCTGCATTCAAGTGTCAAGCTGAGGCTGGTTTTCACCCGGTCTTAACCCGTTCCAGCCAACCTGCCCGTCATCCGCAACGATGAAAGGCAAGGCATGGCCGACGCAGCCCTGACCCCCGCGCTTCCCGGTCCCGCTTTGCGGGCGGTTTCCCCTCGGGCCTCCTCGGGCCAGTCTTTGCCCACACGCCTGCCATCGCCGCGCGAAAAGGCGGCGATCATCGTGCGGCTGCTGCTCGCCGAAGGCAGTCCCCTGCCGCTGGCCTCTTTGCCGGAACATATGCAGGCGTCCTTGACCGAACAGATCGGCCAGATGCGGCTGGTCGACCGCGCCACGATGGCAGAGGTGGTGCAGGAATTCCTTGACCGTCTGGATCAGGCGGGGTTGGCCTTTCCCGCCGGGATCGAAGGGGCCTTGGGGTTGATGGACGGCCATAGCTCGGCCACTGCCGCCAGCCGCTTGCGCCGCTTGGCCGGGGCCTCGGCCAAGGCGGACCCTTGGGATCGGCTGGTGGCCCTGCCCCCGGAACGCCTGCTGCCCGTCTTGCAGGACGAAGCGGTTGAGGTTGCGGCGGTGATGCTGTCCAAATTGCCGGTGCCGAAAGCGGCAGACCTTTTGGGCCGCCTGCCGGGGGACCGCGCGCGGCGCATCGCCCATGCGGTTTCGATGACGGGCAATGTCGATCCCGAAACCGTGCGCCGCATCGGTCTATCACTGGTCGGGCAGTTGGATGCGCAACCGCCCCGCGCCTTTGACACCGACCCCGTGGCGCGGGTGGGGGCGATCCTGAACGTCTCTGCCGCCGTGACCCGCGATGAGGTGTTGTCAGGGCTGGATGCGGAAGACGCCGCCTTTGCCGAAGAGGTGCGGCGCACCATCTTTACCTATGCCCACATCCCCGCCCGCGTTGCCCCGCGCGATGTGCCCAAACTGCTGCGCGTCGTGGATCCGGCGGTTCTGGTCACGGCGCTGGCCTTTGGCGGCGAGACGGTGGCGGAGCATCTGTTGGCCAACATCTCGCAGCGCATGGCGCAGTCCTTGCGCGAGGAGATGGCCGAACGCGGGCAGGTCCGAGCCAAGGACGGTGAGGCAGCTTTGACCAGCGTGGTCACCGCCATCCGGCAGTTGGAAGCGGCGGGAGAGGTATCCTTGGTGCAGCCGGAAGAATAAAGGCGGCTTGCTCGGGCCGGGGCAAGCCCAGCCTTCGCGCGCCGCCGCTGCCGCGCAAGACACATCGCGGCGAACCGCAGCGGACCCGATGGGGGGCTTTGCGCCCCCCAAACCCCCCGCAGGATATTTGAGCAACGGGAAAGGAGAGAGTGGGTCAGGCACCGATGCCGCGCGTCGCCCCTTGTTCCCGCCGGGCGTCACGCATAGCGTCACGGCGCAGCAACAGGCAGAGTTTCCGTGACAGGTCCGATCCATACCGACGCCCGCAAGGGCATCATGCTGATGCTGCTGGCGGTGGTGCTGTTCACGGCGATGGATGCCTTGGCCAAGGGCTTGGTCGCGCGCTATCCGACACCGCAGGTGATCTGGGCGCGGTTTGCCGGGCAGTTCCTTCTGGTGGCGTTCATTCTGAACCGCCGGTTTCCGGGCTTTGTGCGCACGCGATTTCCGGTGCAGCATCTGTTCCGGTCCTTGGCGCAACTGGGGGCGACGGGGTTCTTTTTCCTGTCCTTGAACCATATCGGCCTCGCTGAGGCGACGGCGCTGACCGACATCAATCCGGTGCTGATCACACTGGGAGCGGCGCTGTTTCTGGGAGAGCCGCTTGGGCCGCGCCGTATTGCCGGGGTGATCTTTGCCATGGTGGGCGCGATGATCGTGATCCGGCCCGGGGCTGCGGTCTTTACCCCCGCGGCGCTGCTGCCGCTGTGCTGTGCGGTATCTTATGCCGCCGCAGCCCTACTGACGCGCAAGGTGGGGGCGCAAGAAAGCGCCTGGACGTCGATGATCCTTGCGTCAGCCTTTGGCACGGTCGTGATGACGGCGGGTGTGCCGTTTTATTGGCAGCCGATCCCGATGGCGGATTGGCCGTGGTTCATCCTGTTAGGTGCCTTGGGCACGGCGGCGCAACTGGCGCTAATCCGGGCGTTTTCCGTGGCCGAGGCCGGGACCGTGGCCCCTTTCGGGTATGCTGGGCTAATCCTCGCCACCTTTTGGGGCATCGTGCTTTACGGCGAATACCCGGATGTCTGGACGCTGGTGGGCGCGTCGATCATCATCGGCGCGGGGCTTTACATCTGGCACCGCGAGACGCAAGCCAAACGGGGCTGACCCTCAGTCCAGCCGCGCCGCCGCCAACACGCGGGCCGGTCCCGGTTCTTGCACGATCACCACCACCGGCTGATCCCCCGGCGCATCGGCGGTCATGTCCAGCGGAGCGGTCCCCTGCCAATCACCAACCTGTTCCCATGAGGTGACAATGTTATGATAGGTGATGCTGCGGCCGGCGTTTTCGCCACGCTCGATCTCAATCTTGGCTTCGGGCAGGTAGCGCACCAGTTCCACGATGGCCCCTTTGGCCAGGGGCCGTGCCGACTTGGCGCGGATTTCCACCTGTGCGCCGTTGCGGGTGACGGTCAATTCCACCCCGCCGGAATGGGCCATGTGTTTGCCGATGAAACGCACCACGGCATCCGGCGTGTTACCCTCGACCCGGTCCACACCGCCCACGATCATTTGCGGGGTATAGATCATGCGGTTGCCCGCGGCGCGGGCGTACATCTTTTGCCGCTCGGTAAAGGCGGGATCGGCGAAGGCGTCCTCCCAACCGATATAGTCCCAATAGTCCACATGCAGCGCCAAGGCGATCACGCCTTCGGCCTGCGCCAGTTCGGACAGGAATTCATCGGCGGGCGGGCAAGAGGAACAGCCCTGCGAGGTGTAAAGCTCGACCAGAACCCCAGTTGTGGATTGCGCCGCAACCGGCAAAGGCAGGCAAAGCCAAAGCCCGCAGGCTGCGCTGACGATATGTCGCATCTGACCCTTTCCGTTGCCCGACTGACCAGCCGACAGGCAGCATGGTAGAGTTCTGCCTTAGCAAAAAGCGGCACCCGGTCGCCAATCAAGGTTTTGCGAGCCTTATTGCAACATCCCGTCACAGAAGCGCGACTTTCGCGCAACATGGCGCGGTGAAGCGGGTGAAAAACCTGCGTGCAAAAGCACTGGATTTTTGGCATACAATTGCATACAAAGCGCGCGACTCCCTTGCCACACAGCGTTTGCAACGGCATGGGATAGAAAAATGGACCTGCTGCGCCATCGTTGCGGGCAGGTGCCGCGAGAGACCAAAGACAGACCGTGCCAGCAGTCAGGAGGCCCGAGAATGACCGTTACCGTCGGACACGATAGCGCGAAAACCCGCAAAATGCTTTCCGCAGGCGGCAAGACCGTCGCCTATTACTCGATCCCCGCCGCGCAAGAGGCCGGGCTTGGCGATTTCTCGCGCCTGCCCGCCGCGCTGAAGGTGGTGCTGGAGAACATGCTGCGGTTCGAGGATGGCAAGACCGTCAGCGTCGATGACATCAAGGCGTTCGCCGAATGGGCCACCCTTGGCGGCAAGAACCCGCGCGAGATTGCCTATCGCCCGGCCCGCGTGCTGATGCAGGATTTCACCGGCGTGCCCGCCGTGGTGGATTTGGCCGCGATGCGTGATGGCATCCTTGGGCTGAAAGGATCGGCCGCCAAGATCAACCCGCTGGTCCCTGTG
>NKIT01000109.1 GCA_002256185.1 Rhodobacteraceae bacterium PARR1
CCGTCACCTCTCCGACCCGGCCGAGTTTGATCTTTTCGGCGATCCATCGGGCGCGTTCGGGGTTCGAGAGCGTCACCTCGGCAAGGGCGGTGCGGATGAAGGTGGGGGCGATGGTGTTGACGCGGATGCCGTGGTGGCCCCATTCGATGGCCATGGATTTGGTCATGCCTTCGACCGCGTGCTTGCTGGCGGCATAGACCGCGCGGTCCACCCCGCCGACATGGCCCATCTGGGAGGAGATGTTGATCAGACTGCCGGGCTTGCCAGCCGCCAGCAATCGCGCGGCGACACTTCGGGTCAGGAAATAGGCGGCGCGCAGGTTGATGCCGGTGACGGCGTCAAAATCCTGCGGCGTGGTTTCGGTGGCGGGGGCGTGGCGGGCGAGGCCTGCGGAATTGACCAGAATGTCAAAGGCGGGCAGGGCGGCAATCGTGGCTTCGGTCGCTGCGACATCGGTGATGTCGAGGGGCAGGGTATGGGCGGTGAACCCGATGGCCTGCAATGCGGCGGCCAGGTCGTCCAAGGCGGCGGCGCGGCGGGCGGCGAGCCAGACTTCGGCCCCGGCCTCGGCCAGTGCAACCGCTGCCGCTGCCCCGATGCCAGAGGAGGCACCCGTGACCAGTGCGCGGCGACCGTCCAGCCGGAACGATGGGGTGCGGGGCAGGGGCATGGGGGCCTCAACGGTGTGCATACGTGTGCAAACGAGTTTAGGCCGAATCCACGCGGCTTGGCAAGACGGTTCGGCCTTGGGTGTGGTCGTTCCGCTTTACAGGGTTGAAACCCTTTGCCGCCAGCGCCCATGCCAGCGCCCATGATCGTCAGGAAAGAAGGTCTTTGCAATCGTATGCATATTGCGCTTCTATGCTGCAACCCGTTCCCTTGGCCGACCGATCCGGAGAGACCCATGACCCAGCAGCCCGACGCCTATCCCGCCGACAAAGTATCGTGGATCAAGGCCCCGACGCGCAATGCCGAAAACGACACCAAACCCGTCGCGGAATTGGTGGCAAAGGTGCTGGCCGATGTGAAGGCGCGCGGTGACGCGGCGGTGCGCGACTATGCCCGCGACTTCGACACGTCAGAGCTTGAGGTGTTCGAGGTCACGCCCGACCAGCGCGCCGCAGCGGTGGCCAACCTTGATCCGCAGACCCGCGCCGATACCGAATTTGCCATCGCCAATGTGCGCCGCTTTGCCGAAGCGCAACTGGCGACGATCCTGCCCTTGGACGTAGAGCCGCTGCCCGGCGTGTTCATGGGGCATCGCGTGATCCCGATCGAACGGGTGGGCTGCTATGTTCCGGGCGGGCGGTTCCCGCTGCTGTCTGCGCCGATCATGACCATCGTTCCGGCCAAGGTGGCGGGGGTGGATCAGGTGATCGCCTGTCTGCCGCCGAACGCGCATGAAGCGATGGTGGCGGGTTGTCACCTGTCGGGTGCGGATCGCATCTTTCGCATCGGCGGGGCGCAGGCGATTGCGGCGATGGCTTACGGCACGGAAACCGTGCCTGCGGTGATGAAGATCATGGGGCCGGGGAATGCCTTTGTGAATGAGGCCAAGCGTCAGGTGTTCGGCCCGGTGGGGATCGACCAACTGGCGGGACCGTCCGAGATTTATATCCTCGCCGATGAGACCGGCGACGCCGAGATGATCGCGACGGACCTGCTGGCGCAGGCCGAACATGATGTGCGCACGCGGGTGGGGCTGATCACCACGCATCGGCCCTTGGCCGAAGCGGTGATGGCCGAGGTGGACAAGCAGATGGCGACGCTGTCCACCGCCCATGTCGCAGCGCCAGCCTGGCGGGATTACGGGGAGATTGCGGTCTGCGCGGATGAGGCGGCGATGATCGCCTATTCCGATTTCATCGCGGCGGAACATTTGCAGGTGCACACCCGCGATGCCCATGGCTTTGCCAAGCGGCTGCGGAACTACGGGTCTTTGTTCATCGGGGAATTGGCCAGCGTGGTCTATTCCGACAAATGCTCTGGCACCAACCACACTTTGCCCACCATGGCGGCGGGGCGCTACACGGGCGGGCTGTGGGTCGGGGCCTATGTCAAGATCGCCACGCATCAATGGCTGTCGCCCGAGGGGGTCAAGGCAGTGGCCCCGCCCGCTGCACGGCAGGCGGCGTCTGAGGGGCTGGAGGGCCACCGGCGCGCGGCGCAGTTGCGGCTGGATCGGATGCAGGCGCGCTGATTGACCTGACAGGAGCGGGGGGTTTCACACCCCGTCAGCCATCGGTCCTCGGACCGGTGGCGAACCGCTGGCTGACCCCCCGTGGGGTATTTTCCGCCAAGATGAAGGGGGGGCGGGTCGCGTGGTCTGTGGCTTGCTCGAACGCATGGGCGGCGGCGCAGAGGAGGTCCTCGTCGCCGATCCTTGCGGCCAGTTGGATGGAGAGCGGGAGGCCGTTGTCGAACCCCGCCGGAAGCGTGATCGCGGGTTGGCCGGTCAGGCTGAAGGGGATGGTGCGCATGGGCGTTCAGGCCGCTGTTTCGCCGTCGAAGGCGGAGAAGGGCAGGGCAGGGCGGGGCGCCCCGTCGGTTTGGGTCATCTTGGTGGTCCGTGGCGGCGGGTGGAGCCCCGGATCATCAACTGACCGGGCAGGACCAGACGCCGCACCTCTGACATCCCCGGCCCGACCGAGGCCATCAGCATCGCCACGGTTTCCTGAACCATCACATCCACGTTCTGGCGAAAGGTGGTCAGGTTATAGGCGGGCCAACTGGCGGGGGGGACATCGTCGAAACCGACGACCGAGACATCTTCGGGGATGCGCAGGCCCAGTTCAAAGCGCAGTACATCCATCACGGCAAAGGCCATGTGGTCATTGGCGACAAACACCGCATCGGGGCGGTTGGGGCGGGCGAACAACTCTCGGGCCGCGGCTTGGGCGGTCTTGTAGTCGAAGTTGCCTTCGGCGCGGGCAAAGACGGTTTGGCCATGCGCGGTCAGCCCGGCGACGAAGCCTGCCTCGCGGTCGCGTTGGGTGGTCGCCTCGGGGAAGCCTGCGATATAGGCGATGCGTTCGTGACCAAGGGAGCAGAGGTAATCCGCCAGCGCCCGCCCGCCTGCGACGTTGTCGGAGGTGACGGCGGACAGGTTGGCGTCGTCATGGGCGCGGTTGAAAAGGACCACGGGAATCCCTGTCGCGGCGCAGCGGGCGGCAAGGTCTGACGACAGCGCGACAGAGGCCATCACGATGCCGTCGACCTGATAATCCATCAACTCACGCACCACCTGATCAATGTTCGTGGAGCCGACGGGGGCCAGAAAGATCAGCACGTGGTAGCCGACCTTTTGCAGCTCGTTCGACAGGCGTTCGACCATTTCGGGGTAAAAGTAGTTTTCAAGGTAGGCGACCACCAGACCGATGATCCGGCTGCGCCCGGATTTCAGCGACCGGGCCAGCACGTTGGGCCGATAGCCAAGCTGTTCTGCGGCGGCGCGGACCTTGTCGGCTGTTTTGCGGCTGACGGATGATCCGGGGGTAAAGACGCGGCTGACGGCGGATTGGCTGACGCCTGCCAATGCCGCGACTTCCAGCGATGTGACTTTCTCATTGGCCATGCGCGTCCCCCTTGGGGGCAGATTGCCCGCAACAGGGCAGGCAGGGCAAGGCGGACGTCACAAACCGCAGCGGGCGGGGCTGTGGCGCAGATGCTTGGCCACTTTGGCGTCGGCTTACCTGCATCGCATAGGTTTACAAACGTCTTGTGCCGCTGCCCGATCCTGCCCGGTGACAGGGAATGGCCGCCGCGATCTGGGGCGGACTATCCTTTGGGATGGGGAGTTTGGAGATTTAGATTGCATATAGTATTACTTTATGTAGGCTGATCCTGTCGCGTTGAGGAGCGCGATCAAGAAAATCCGTGGGAGGATCACCAATGAAATTGAAACAGAAACTCGCGCTTGGCGCGGGGCTGATGGCGCTTTCCCTGTCGTCGGCCTGGGCGCAGGGGCTTGAGGGCAAGGTCATCGGCTTTTCGCAGATCGGGTCGGAATCCGGTTGGCGTGCGGCAGAGACATCCGTGACCAAGGCCGAGGCGGAAAAGCGCGGCGTTGATCTGAAATTCGCCGATGCGCAGCAAAAGCAGGAAAACCAGATCAAGGCGATCCGGGGCTTTATCGCGCAGGGCGTGGACGCCATCCTTGTGGCCCCTGTGGTGGCAACAGGTTGGGAAGAGGTGCTGACCGAGGCGAAAGAGGCCAATATTCCGGTGGTGCTCTTGGACCGTGGCATCGAAGCGCCGCAGGAACTGTATCTGACCTCTGTCGCGTCGGATCAGGTCAAGGAGGGCCGCGTTGCCGCCGAATGGCTGGTGGGTGCGGTGGGCGAGGCGACCTGCAACGTGGTCGAATTGCAAGGGACCGTCGGGTCGTCGCCCGCGATCAACCGCAAGCAAGGGTTTGAGGACGGCATCGCAGGCCATGCCAATATCACCATCTCTCGCAGCCAGACCGGGGATTTCACCCGCGCCAAGGGCAAGGAAGTGATGGAAGGGTTCCTCAAGGCCGAAGGTGGCGGGGCCGGCATCTGCGCGGTTTACGCCCATAACGACGACATGGCCGTGGGTGCGATCCAAGCCATCAAGGATGCCGGTCTGAAACCGGGGACCGACATCAAGGTGGTGTCGATTGACGCCGTGCCGGACATCTTTGCCGCCATGGTGGCCGGTGAGGCGAACGCGACGGTCGAACTGACCCCCAACATGGCAGGCCCGGCCTTTGATGCGCTGGACGCCTATCTGAACGCGGGCACGGTGCCGGAGAAGTTCATCATCACCGAGTCCAAGCTCTATACCCCCGCCGATGATCCGCAGGGCGAATACGACCGCCGCAAGGGTCTGGGCTACTGATACCATGCCAGAGGATCCGCCGACCGGGGGGACTCGGTCGGCGGAATCACCTTAGGGTGCGGATCGGTAAAGAGTGACGGGAAAGGGTAGGCACATGTCGCAAGACGCGGTGTTGCTGCGCGCATCGGGGATCACCAAGGTCTTTGGCACCCATCGGGCCTTGGACGGGGTGGATTTCGACCTGCGGGCCGGAGAGGTGCATGCGCTGCTGGGTGAAAACGGCGCGGGGAAATCGACGCTGATCAAGATCCTGACCGGGGCGTATCAGCCCGATGGCGGCACCTTGCAGGTGGCGGGTCAGACGGTGACCTTCCGCGATACCTTGCAGGCGCAGGGGCATGGCATCGGGACGGTGTATCAAGAGGTCAACCTGTTGCCGAACCGGTCAGTGGCGGAAAACCTGTTCCTTGGCCGTCAGCCCACGCGCTGGGGTCTTGTGCAGCGGGCCGAGATTGACCGCCGCGCGCGGGCGCTTCTGGCGACCTATGGGCTGGACATCGACGTGCGGGCCGATCTTTCGGACTATTCGGTGGCGATCCAGCAGATCATCGCCATCGCGCGGGCGGTGGAATTGTCGGGCAAGGTGCTGGTCTTGGACGAGCCCACCGCCAGTCTGGACCATACCGAGGTTGCGCTGTTGTTCGACGTGGTGCGCGGGCTGAAGGCGCGGGGACTGGGGGTGGTGTTCATCACCCATTTTCTGGATCAGGTGTTTACGCTGTGTGACCGGGTCACGGTGCTGCGCAATGGGCGCAAGGTGGCGACCGAAAGCCTGTCGGGCTTGGATGCGACGGATTTGGTGCGGATGATGCTGGGCAAGGATTTGTCCTTTGACCATCACCCAAGCGGCCTTGCCAGCATGCGGCACGGGGCGGGGCGCGGGGTGGAACGGGTGGCATTCGCGGGCCTGACGCGGGCGGGCAGTGTGGAACCGTTCAGCCTGTCGCTGCATCAGGGCGAAGTGGTGGGGGTGGCCGGTCTGCTGGGGTCTGGCCGGACCGAGGTGGCGCGTCTGATGTTCGGCATCGACAGCGCCGATGGCGGCAGCGTCACCGTGGACGGCGAACCCGTCACGATCCGCAACCCCGCGCAGGCCGTGGCCGAAGGCTTTGGCTTCTGCCCCGAAGATCGCAAGGCCGATGGCATTTTCGGCGAGTTGTCGGTGCGCGAGAATATCATCATCGCGCTACAGGCCAAGCTGGGCTGGGTCCGCGCCCTGAACCGTGAGGATCAGATCGAACTTGCAGGCCGCTATGCCGAGGCGCTGGACATCCGCGCCGCTGACCATGACATGCCGGTCAAGCTGTTGTCCGGGGGCAATCAGCAAAAGGTCATTCTGGCGCGCTGGCTGGCGATCGATCCGACCTTTCTGATCCTTGACGAGCCGACGCGCGGAATCGACGTGGGCGCGCATGCCGAAATCGTGCGCACCATCAACCGTCTGCGCGAGGAAGGTTTGGCGCTGTTCGTCATCTCGTCCGAGTTGGATGAGGTGGTCGCCTATTCCAACCGCGTCGTGGTGATGCGCGACCGCGCCATGGTGGCCGAATTGACGGGCGAGGAGATCGCCCCTGATCTGATCGTGCGGGCCATCGCGGGGGCGGGGATAACAACACCGGCAGAGGTGCAGCCATGACCCGCCCGAAGGTTGATCTTCACCCGACGACCCGCCCACCCGCGCGGCACAAGCGGCCACTGTGGGCGATGTTCGCCCGCCCGCAGGTGGTGGCGTTGGCCATGGTGCTGGCGGTCAATTGGCTGCTGTTTCCGGGGTTCTTTAGCGTGACTTGGCAGGATGGCCGCCTGTTCGGCAGCCTGATCGACGTGCTGAACCGGGGGGCGCCTGTGGCCATCCTTGCCATCGGCATGACGGCGGTGATCGCGACCAAGGGGGTTGATCTGTCGGTCGGCGCGGTCATGGCAATCTGCGGCGCGGTGGGGGCGCAGATGGTGAATTCGGGCCAGCCTGCGGGTCTTGCCGTGGCGGTGGCGCTGGCGGTGGGGTTGCTCTGTGGGTTGTGGAACGGGATATTGGTCACGCTTTTGCAAATCCAGCCGATCATCGCGACGCTGGTCTTGATGGTGGCGGGGCGCGGTCTGGCGCAATTGGTGACCGAAGGGTCCATCGTCACCTTTTCCGATCCGGTGCTGATCTTCATCGGCACGGGGTCGGTGCTGGGTCTGCCGACGCCGGTGGTCATCACGCTGGTTCTGCTGATCCTTGCCACGCTGATCGTGCGGCGCAGCGCGCTTGGGCTGCTGATCGAGGCGGTGGGCGTCAACCGATCCGCCGCGCATTTCGCGGGGATTTCGGCGCTGTCGTTGCTGCTGGTGGTCTATGCCTTTTCGGGCCTGTGCGCCGCGCTGGCGGGGCTGATCGCGGCGGGGGATATTCGCGGGGCCGATGCCAACAACGCCGGGCTGTGGCTGGAGCTTGACGCCATCCTTGCCGTCGTCATCGGGGGCACGTCGCTGATGGGGGGGCGGTTTTCCATCCCGATGTCGGTGCTGGGCGCGGTGATTATTCAGGCGATGAACACCGGCATTCTGATTTCCGGCTTTTCGCCGGAGTTCAACCTTGTCGTCAAATCCGGGGTGATCATCCTGATCCTGATCCTGCAATCGCCGCTGTCGGCGCGGCTGCTGCACCGCCGCGCCCGCCGCTCTCCAAAGGCGGAGGACGCGGCATGAACCGCCATCTGAGGCCGCTGATGGCGACAACGGCCATCTTCCTGTTCGCCTATGCGCTGGCGGTGCTGCAATTCCCGGCGATGTTTTCAACGCGGGTGCTGGCGAACCTGCTGACCGACAATGCCTTTCTGGGGATCACCGCCGTGGGGATGACCTTTGTCATCCTGTCAGGCGGGATTGACCTGTCGGTGGGGGCGGTGATCGGCTTTACCACGGTGCTGATTGCCGTGCTGATCATGCGGGTGGGGCTACATCCCCTTGCGGCCTATGCCGTGGCGCTGACCGGGGCGGCGGCCGTTGGCGCAGCGATGGGGCGGTGATCCATTACCTGCGGGTGCCCAGTTTCATTGTCACCTTGGCAGGGATGTTTCTGGCACGCGGCAGTGCGTCGGTGCTGTCGCCCGACAGCATCGGGATCAAGCACGACTTCTACACCGCCGTGTCCCGCGCCTATATCCTGTTGCCGGGGGGAGGGCGGCTGACGGTGATCGCGATGATCATGCTGCTGGTCTTTGCCGCCGCCATCGTTCTGGCGCATCGCACCCGCTTTGGCGGTTATGTCTATGCGCTGGGGGGATCGGAAACCTCGGCCGCGCTGATGGGGGTGCCGGTGGCGCGCACCACGATCCTGATCTACACGCTGTCGTCGGGTCTGGCGGGTCTCGCCGGGGTGGTGTTTTCGCTTTACACCTCGGCCGGGTATTCGCTGAACGCGCTGGGGATGGAGCTTGACGCCATCGCCGCCGTGGTGATCGGCGGGACGCTGTTGACGGGCGGCTATGGGCTGGTGGCGGGCACCTTTGTCGGGGTGCTGATGCAAGGGCTGGTGCAAACATACATCGTCTTTGACGGCACACTGTCGAGTTGGTGGACGAAGATTGTCATCGGCGCGCTGCTGTTTATGTTCATCGTCCTGCAACGTCTGATCTTCCGCGCATCGTCGCGCAAACGAGGGGCCTTCTGGAAAACATGACATGAGCGAACCGGGGAGCATCATCCGCACGCTCGCCGGTCGGCCCGTGGCAAGGAATTTCCACACCTATGTGATCAATGAGGTTGGGCGGGCCATCGTGTCCGGCCAGATCAAGGTGGGGGGCATCCTTCCCGGTGACAGCGAGATGATGGAACGTTTCGGCGTCTCACGCACGGTGCTGCGCGAGGCGTTGAAAACGTTGGAGGCCAAGGGTCTGGTCGAAGCCCGCGCCAAGGTGGGCACCCGTGTCCTGCCCGTGTCGCGATGGAGCTATTTTGACCGGCAGGTGCTGGAATGGGTGCTGGAAAGCGGCCCGTCAGCGGGGTTTCTGGAGTCGTTCCATCTGGTGCGGTTGCGGCTTGAGGTGGACGCGGCCCGTCTGGCGGCGCTGCACCGGGATGGCGAACATATCCGCCTGCTGCACTATTGGCTGAACCAATGCGACAAGATGGGTCGCCAGCCGGAACCCTTTGCCTTGGCGCTGTTCGAGTTTCATCGGATTCTGGCCGAGGCGTCGGGAAACCCCTTCCTGCGCGCGGCCAATGCGGTGATGGAATTTGGCGTGGCGGTGACGGTTTCGGCCCGTCTGACCCCCGGCGGCGATGCCCCGCCCGAAGGGTTGGCGCAGGGCCGCACCGCCGCCTATGCCGCGCTGTTGCTGGCGGTTGAAACCGGGGATGCCGACCAAGCCGCCGCGCGGATGGAGACGGTCTTGGCGGCGGGGTGACGGGGTGGCGGTGACGCGGCGGATCGTGACGGCGGTGGGAATTGCGGCGCTGTGCCTTGCGCTGGTCTTTGCCGTGGCGCGCTTTGTCCGGGCCGCCAGCTTTGCCGAAGGCGTGGAAACCGCCAATGCCACGTTGCGCCAGACGGTCAACGCGCTGGACGGGCATTTGCGGCGGTTTGAAACCCTGCCCGCCTTGCTGGCCCGACAGGTTGAGGTGCGCGAATTCCTGAGCGCCCCGCCTGATGCGGACGGGGTGCAGCGGATGAACCTTTGGCTGAAATACACCAACCGGGTGATTGAAGCGTCAGACCTTTACCTGATCGCGGCGGATGGCACGACGCTGGCCGCATCGAACTTTGACCGGGACGAAAGTTTCATCGGGCAGAATTTCACCTATCGCCCCTATTTCACCGAAGCCATGGCAGGCGGGCAGGGGCGGTTCTTCGCGCTCGGGACGACATCGGGGATACGGGGGTATTACTTCGCCTCGCCGGTGCGGGATTGGGCGGGGCGGATCGTGGGCGTGGTCGCGCTGAAAATCGGCGTGGATGAGGTTGAGGCCGCATGGGCCACCCCATCGGCGCAAACGCTGGTGACCGATCCGGATGGGATCGTGTTCATGGCGACCGATCCCCTGTGGCGCTATCGCGGGATGCTGGAGTTGACGGCGGACCGGGTAGAGCGGACCCGGACGTCTCGCCGCTATGCGGATCAGGACGTGCTGCCCTTGGGGCAAAGCGTGGCGCAGGTCGCGGGGCAACGGCTGGTTACGCTGGCCGGGTCGGATGGGGTGGCACGCGACTATCTGTCGGTCAGCCGGGACATGCCGCAGGCGGGGTGGTCGGTGCATGTGCTGCTGGACACGGCGCCTTTGCACGCGCGGGTGCGGCTGTCGGTGGTGGCCTTCGTGATGTTTCTGGGCGTGGCCTTGTCGCTGGCTTGGGCGCTGTGGCAGCGGCGGGCGCGGTTGGCGGAACGGATCGCGCTGCAAGCCGCGGCACAGGCGGAACTGGAAGGGCAGGTCGCCGCACGCACCGCCGATCTGCGGCAAGCCAATGACGAATTGCACCGCATGCAGGCCGATCTGGTGCAGGCCGGAAAACTCGCCGCGCTTGGCCGCATGTCAGCGGCGCTGAGCCATGAGATCAACCAACCGCTGGCCGCCGCGCGCAACTATGCCGAAAGTGCCGGGCTGCTGATTGACCGCGATGATCTGCCCCGCGCACGCGACAACATCGGGCAAATCCTGTCGCTGATCGACCGCATGGCCGCGATTGCCCGCCACCTGCGCCACGTCGCCCGCAAACCGGATGAGCCGCTCAAGACCCTGCCGCTTGCCCCGGCGGTGGCAGAGGCGGTGGCGACGGCGGGCGCGCGGCTTGCGGCATCGGGGGTGACGGTGCGCGTCGATCTGCCGCCCGATCTGCCTGCGGTCAAGGGCGGGCCGGTGCGGTTGCAACAGGTGATCGTGAACCTGCTGTGCAACGCCGCAGATGCGATGGACGGCACGGGCGGCGTGATCGAGGTGGCGGCGTTCGCCACTGGCCCCAGCGTGACGCTGACCATCCGCGACCATGGCCCCGGCGTGGCCCCGGCGATCCGGGACCGCATTTTTGACCCGTTCTTCACGACCAAGACCGTGGGCAGCGGCTTGGGGCTTGGGCTGTCCATCAGCTACAATATCTTGCAGGATTTCGGCGGCGACCTGCGGGTGGACACGCACCCCGACGGGGGCGCGGTGTTTTCCGTGGTGATGCAGGCGGCGGGGTAGCATGGCGCAGACGGTTCTTCTGGTCGATGACGACATCGCCATGCGCCAATCCACCGAACAGGCGCTGGAGCTTGCCGGTCACAGGGTGCGCGCCTTTGCCAGCGCCGAAGAGGCCCTGACCGTCGCCGGGCCGGGGCTGGATGGCGTGGTGATCACCGATATCCGCATGCCCGGCATGGATGGCATGACCCTGCTTCAGCGGCTGGGGGAGCTGGACCCCGACCTGCCCGTGATCCTGATTACCGGCCATGCCGAGGTTGCCTTGGCGGTCGAGGCGATGCGGCGCGGGGCCTATGACTTTATCGAAAAGCCGTTCTCGATGCAGGCGCTGGGGGCGGTGCTGAAACGCGCCTTGGACCATCGCGCCTTGGTGATGGAAAACCGCCGTCTGCGCGCCGTCGCAGGCCAGCGCGATGATGTCGAGGCGCGGCTGCCCGGACGTTCTGCCGCGATGGTGGAATTGCGCCGCCAAATCCGCAGCCTTGGCCCGTCCGAGGCGGATGTGCTGATCACCGGTCCCACGGGATCAGGGAAAGAGGTGGTCGCCCGTCTGCTGCATGATCTGTCGCCGCGTGCGGGAAAACCCTTTGTCGCCATCAACTGCGCCGCATTGCCCGCCGCGCTGATCGAAAGCGAGCTTTTCGGGCATGAGGCAGGCGCATTCCCCGGTGCGATGCGGGCGCGGTTCGGGCGGTTTGAACATGCGCGGGGCGGGACGATCCTGCTGGATGAAATCGGCTCTATGCCGCTGGATTTGCAGGCCAAGCTGCTGCGCGTGCTGCAAGACCGCGTGATCCTGCGGCTGGGGTCGAATGATTCTGTGCCGCTGAACGTGCGCTTTCTGGCGACGTCCAAGGCCGATCTGGCGCAGGCCATGGCGCAGGGCGCGTTCCGCGAGGATTTGTTCTGGCGGCTGAACGTGGCCAGTCTGCGGGTGCCGCCCTTGTCGGCGCGGCGCGATGATGTGCCGGTGCTCTATCTGCACCTGTTGCGCGAATCCGCCGCGCGACACGGGGTCGAGGATCGTTTGCCCGATCCGGCCACGCTGTCAGCGTTGTCGGCGCGGGAGTGGCCGGGGAATGTGCGGGAATTGCGCAACCTTGCCGAACGGCATGTGCTAGGGCTGGATTGGCATGACAGCACCGACAGCCCGGCGGCGCATCTGGCCGCCCAACTGGCCGACCGCGTGGCGGCGTTTGAACGCAGCGTGATCGCCGCCGCCATCGCCGCGCATGGCGGGCGGCTGCGTCCGGTCTATGAATCGCTGGGGATCAGCCGCAAGACGCTGTATGAAAAGATGCAAAAACACGGGCTGGACCGCCGCCTGATCGCGGATGGTGACAGCGCGGACAGCTAAGGCGCGTGTAGTTGGGTGGAAATCCACCCATCCTTTTCCGGTTTTGTCCCCGTTTCCACCCAAAACGCCCCGAACCCTGCGCAAATTCCCCGGCCCGAGGGCAGTTCGCGCTATCCCTCCGGCGGGCGGGCGCGGCCTTCTGATGCCAACCGCGCGACCGAGGAGGGTTGACGCGGGGCATCAAACACCCGTCTGGGAGGACACCATGACCAAGACCAAAACGCTCGCCGGCCTGTTGGCCGGGGTCACGCTGACCGCATCCGCCGCGCTGGCTCAAGCCTATCCTGACCGCCAGATCACAATGATCGTGCCCTTTGCGGCAGGCGGGCCGACCGATACCGTAGGCCGTCTGATCGCGGAACGCATGTCCGCCGATCTTGGCCAGCAGATCATCGTCGAAAACGTCGGCGGGGCAGGGGGCACGCTTGGTGCCGGTCAGGCCGCCGGGGCCGAGGCGGACGGCTATACCATCCTGCTGCACCATATCGGCATGGCGACCAGCGCCACGCTGTATCGCAGCCTTGCCTATAACCCGACCGAGGCGTTCGATTACGTCGGTCTGGTGACCGAAGTGCCGATGACCATCGTGGCGCGCAAAGACCTTGAACCCACCGATTTCGCAGGGTTGGTGAGTTATGTGAAGGAAAACGCCGATACGATCACCATGGCCAATGCCGGGATCGGCGCGGCGTCGCAACTGTGCGGCATGCTGTTCATGCAGGCGCTTGAGGCGCCGATCGTGACGGTGCCCTACAAGGGCACGGGTCCGGCGATGACCGAACTTCTGGGCGGGCAGATCGACATCATGTGCGACCAGACCACCAACACCGCCGAACAGATCAAGGGCGGCGCGATCAAGGCCTATGCCGTGACATCCCCCGCGCGGCTGGACATCTTCCCCGACCTGCCGACGGTGGCCGAGGCGGGCTTGCCCAATCTGCAAGTATCGGTCTGGCACGGGCTTTACACCCCCAAGGGCACCCCGCCCGAAGCGGTGGCCCGCCTGACGCAATCGCTGCAATCCGCGCTGGCCGATCCTGACCTTGCCGCCAAACTGGCCGAACTGGGCACCGCGCCGTCGCCCGCCGCCGATGCGACGCCCGAGGCGTTGAAGGCCAAGCTGGAGTCGGAAATCGCGCGCTGGAAACCGGTGATCGAAGCCGCTGGCGTCTACGCCGACTGATCCTGACCGTTCCATGGGGGCTGCGCGTGGCGTGGCCCCATCCCTTTCACGCCCCCGCCCTTTCACCGCGTCAGGACCAGATCATGACATCCATTGACCGCACCGATGCCGCCGCAGGCATCCTGTTCATTCTGTTCGGGCTGTTCTTTGGCCTGCAATCGCTGGGGCTTGAGTTGGGCACCGCCTTTCGCATGGGGCCGGGGTATTTCCCGCTGGTCCTGTCGGTCGTGCTGTTGGGCTTTGGCCTGCTGATCCTGTTCAACGCGCTGAAAACCACGGGGCTTGCCACGGGTGGCGTGCTGGCGTGGCGGGGGCTGTTGTTCATCCTGCCTGCGCCGATCTTTTTCGGGCTGACGGTGCGGGGGCTTGGCTTTGTGCCCGCCATTTTCCTGACCACGCTGATCGCGGGCTGTGCGTCGTCAAAGATGAAACCGCAAGGCGCGCTGCTGCTCGCGCTGGTCGTCACCCTGTTCTCGACGCTGGTGTTTTCCTTTGCCCTTGGCCTGCCGTTCCGGCGCTTTGGCCCTTGGCTGACGGTGTAAGGGGGCGATGATGGACCTGATAGCAAACCTTGGGCTTGGCTTTGCCACGGCGGCCAGCCCGGAAAACCTGCTGTTCTGCCTGATTGGCGTCATCCTTGGCACGCTGATCGGCGTCTTGCCCGGCATCGGGGCGACGGCGACGATTGCGATGCTGCTGCCGATTACCTTTCAGCTAGAGCCTGTGTCGTCGCTGATCATGCTGTCGGGCATCTATTACGGCGCGCAATATGGCGGATCGACGACGGCGATCCTGATCAACATGCCGGGCGAAAGCTCAAGCGCCGTGACGGCGATTGACGGCTATCAGATGGCGCGCAAGGGCAAGGCGGGCACGGCGCTGGCGGTGGCGGCGCTGGGGTCGTTCTTTGCGGGCACGGTGGCGACGCTGCTGGTGGCGCTGTTTGCCCCGCCGCTGACCGCCATCGCGCTGAAATTCGGCGCGGCAGAGTATTTCAGCCTGATGGTCCTTGGCCTTGTCTCGGCCATTGCGCTGGCGCACGGGTCGATCCTGAAGGCGCTGGCGATGGTGGTCTTGGGGCTTTTGCTGGGCATGGTGGGAACGGACATCTATTCCGGCACGCCGCGCTTTACCCTTGGGATCACCGAATATGCCGATGGGCTGAGCTTTGTGGCGCTGGCGGTGGGGGTCTTTGGCATCGCCGAAATCCTGCGCAACCTTGAAGGAGAACAGGACCGCAGCGTGCTGGGCACCAAACTGGGTGCGCTGTTCCCGTCCCGCGCGGACCTGCGGGCGATGGTGGCCCCGATGATCCGGGGCACGGCGGTGGGGTCGATCCTTGGCATCCTGCCGGGGGGTGGGGCGGTGCTGGCGTCCTTTGCGTCATACTCCATCGAAAAGCGGATGTCGGACCACCCGGAGGAGTTCGGCAAAGGCGCCATCGCCGGGGTG
>NKIT01000110.1 GCA_002256185.1 Rhodobacteraceae bacterium PARR1
GGCGGCGACGATCATCTCAACCACGCGCGGCTGCCGTGGGAATGTCCATGATCCGCCGCGCCGTGCCCAGCACCAGCTTGGCCAAGTCCGCCTCGCCGGGGCAATGCGGGATCGAGGCGATGGCGCCAGAGAGGATGTTCTTCAGGTGCTTTTGCGCGCCCTCAACCCCCATCGACCGCACGGCAGAGGGACGGTCCAGCGCCGCATCCTGCCCCATCGGCTTGCCCGCCAGATCAGAGGGCGACAGCGCGTCTTTCAGGTCATCGGCAACCTGAAACGCCTCGCCGATCAGGGTGCCAAGGTCTTCCCACGGTTCGGCATCATGTCCGGCGGCAATCGCGCCCATCTGGGTGGCGGCGATGAACAAGGCCCCGGTCTTGGCGCGGTGATAGGCACGCAAATCCACCTGCGGCTCTGATTCCCAGGCCTGGCCCGCGCAAATCCCCTGCGCGGCACCGGTGCGGGTGGCCAAGGTGGTGATCAACGCCATCACGCGGCTGGGGGCAATCATGCCCACGGCAGACAGGGTCTGAAACGCCAGCACGATCAGACTGTCACCTGCCAGCACGGCCAAAGGCTCACCATAGGCGCGATGCAGGCTGGGCTTGCCCCGGCGCAGGTCGGCATCGTCAAAGGCGGGCAGGTCGTCATGGGCAAGGCTGGCGCAATGGATCAACTCCAGCGCCGCTGCGGCTGCGTCGCTGACCAAGGGGCGATCATCGCCACAGGCCCGCGCGACGGACAAAAGGATCGTGGGCCGGATGCGCGCGCCGCCGGGAAAGATCGCATAGGGCAAAGCCGCCGCCAGACGGGGGGGCGCTTCGGGGGCCGCAACAAGCGACAAGGCCCGCGCCAAAGAGGCGTCGATACGTTGATCCAACGGCATGGGCAGCACCTTTCCGGTCCATCTGTCCGATTCACTTTGGCATTCAGGCTGCAATGTGTAAACTTAAACTTACACTACGATGTAATTTGAAAATTACACTTCGCGCGGGATCGCGCATGGGACGGGTGATGTCGGGCAAGGAAAAGGCCGTCGTGATCGGGGCTGGGATGGGGGGGCTGGCCGCTGCCATCCGCCTGTCTGCGCTGGGGCTTTCGGTCACCGTTGTCGACATGGCCGATGCCCCCGGCGGCAAGGCGCGGGCAGTGCCCTCGGGTGCCGGGCCCGTTGATACCGGACCCACGGTGATGACCCTGCCCGATGTGGCCGATTCGCTGTTTCGGCTCTGTGGCACGCGACTGGAGGATGAGGTTGACCTGATCGCCCTGCCCCGTCTGGCGCGGCATTTCTGGCCCGGCAGCCCATCGCTGGACCTGTTTTCCGATTCTGAGGCGAATTTCGAATCGATCCGCGCTTTCGCCGGTCTGCGCGAGGCTGAGGGATTCGCGCGCTTTGACAGCCTGTCCGCAGGACTGCTCGCGGCCTTTGACGCCCCGGTGATGCGGGCGGCAAAGCCGATGCTGGCCCCAGTGGCGCTGGCCGCGCTGCGCCAACCGCGTCTCTGGCCTGCGCTGATTCCCGGTCTGTCGTTGGAGCGTTTGCTGAAACGCTATTTCCGCGACCCGCGTCTGGTGCAACTGTTCGGGCGCTACGCAACTTACGTCGGTGGCCGCCCTGCCCAGTCCCCCGCTGTCCTGTCGCTGATCTGGCGGGTTGAGGCGCAGGGCGTCTTTGCCGTCCGCCAAGGCATGCATGGGTTGGCCGCAGCCCTTGCCCGTGTTGCCGCCGCCAAGGGGGTCGAGTTCCGCTTTGCCACCCGCGCCCGCCGCATCGTGCGCCAAGGCGGCCATGTGACCGGGGTGGAGGTGGACGGCGGCGGCACCCTGCCCTGCACCATCTGCGTGTTCAACGGTGACCCGCAAGCACTGGCCGAGGGGCAGTTGGGCGATGCCGTCGCCGTCAACCGATCCGCCAAAGCCCCCAAGCGCAGCCTGTCGGCCTGGGTCTGGGCTTTTGCCGCAGAACCACGTGGCGTCGATCTGGCGCATCACAACGTGTTCTTCACCGCTGATCCCGCGCAGGAATTCGGCCCCATCGGGCGGGGCGAAATGCCCGTTGCGCCCACGCTGTACGTCTGCGCCCAAGACCGAGAGCTTGGGACAGTGCCGCCCGCGCTGGAACGGTTCGAGATCATCCTGAACGGCCCCGCAGGCCACCCCCCCCTGACTGATGAGGACGCCCTATGCCGAACCCGGACCTTTCCCGCGCTACGGGCGCAGGGGCTGACTTTCTCTCCCCCACCCGGTCCGCAGGCGCTGCTGACGCCGCATATCCTCAGCCGCCGCTATCCGGGGTCGCGGGGGGCGATCTACGGCGGCTCGCCCGAGGCGGCGATGGCAGCCTTCCAGCGACCGACGGCGCGGACGGCGCTGGCGGGTCTTTATCTGGCGGGCGGGGGCGCGCATCCGGGCGCGGGGGTGCCGATGGCGCTTTTGTCCGGGGGGCACGCGGCGACAGCGGTGGCCGAGGATCGGATGAGGCCGACCTTCGCGCCTCAGACCTTCGCGCCTCAGACCTTCGCGCCCCAGACCTTCGCGCCCCAGACCCCGGCACAGGCCAAGGCCCGGATTTCGGCATCCGCGTCAGCCCCGGCGGATACGCCTGGTGGTATATCGACGCCATCTCAGGCGACGGGACAAAAGCCGTCTCGGTGATCGGCTTCATCGGATCGGTATTCTCGCCGTGGTTCCATTGGTCTGGCCGGGGTGACCCCGAAAATCACTGCTGCATCAATGTTGTAACATCGGGCCTGAACGGAAAGTTCGCCATGACCGACCGGGGACGTGCCGCGCTCAGCCGCAGCCGCAACAGTTTTCGCGTCGGGCCAAGCCGGATCGACTGGACCGGTGACAGCCTGCGCATCACGGTAAACGAATGGGGCGCCTTGCCCATGATCGGCCCCCTGCGCGGTGAGATCGTGCTGACCCCGGTTTCGCTGCCCGATGCGGTCTATGACCTGACGCCCGACGGCGCGCATCGCTGGCGGCCCATTGCCCCCATGGCCCATGTGTCGGTGGATCTGACCCAAGGCCACAAGTGGGAGGGTCACGGCTATTTCGACAGCAACACCGGGATCCGCCCGCTGGAACAGGACTTCAAATTCTGGACATGGGGCCGATTCCCGCAGCGCGACCGGACGGTGTGTTTTTACGACGCGATCCGCCGCGATGGCAGCCATCTGCAACTGGGCGCAGCCTTTGACCGCCAAGGCGGTGCGCAAGTGATCGACCCGCCGCCCTTGACCCGGATGGCGCGCAGCCGTTGGGCAGTGCGGCGCGATTCACGCGCGGATGCCGGAACTGTGCCCAAGGAACGGCTGTCGCTCTTGGATGCGCCGTTCTATTCGCGCGCCTTGGTCGAAACGCGAATCGACGGCGAGACATCCTTGGGCATGCATGAGGCGCTGGATCTGGACCGCTTCCGTCTGCCGATCCTGAAACCCATGCTCGCCGTCCGCGTGCCGCGCCGTGCCGGATGGCCGAAGTCTGGCGCGGTCTAGGCCGAGGCTGCGGGGTTCAACTGCCACAGCCGCAGGTTCAGCGCCCCGGCGATGCTGACCCATGTGATATAGGGCAGGAACAACAGCCCCGCGACCCAGTCGATCCGCCAGAACAGCACCAAGGTCGCCGCCACCGACAGCCACAGCATCCCCAGCACCACCAGCGCCGCCCCCATCCGGCGCAGGCCAAAGAATACCGGCGTCCATAGCGTGTTGAAGGCGATCTGCACCCCCCAAAGCCCTAGCGCCAGCCCGACCGCCGCGCCCTGCGGCCCCCCGGCCAGCCCTGCGACACGGGCAGCAGCGGTAGACATGCACAGATAAAGCGTGGTCCAAGCCACCGGGAACAGCCAGTTCGGCGGGTTCCAGCTTGGCT
Organism: Rhodobacteraceae bacterium PARR1; assembly: GCA_002256185.1. GTDB lineage: Bacteria > Pseudomonadota > Alphaproteobacteria > Rhodobacterales > Rhodobacteraceae > Paragemmobacter. The sequence continues at coordinate 3,880 of NKIT01000110.1, forward strand.
TTTTCAGCGCGTCATACCACGCGCCCGGCGGAAACAGCGCGCCCGTGGCACCTGCCCCGAAACATGTGCCCAGAAAGACGGCAAACAACAGCCAAAACGACGGTTGGTCCAACATGCGGCGGCAATCCCCTAATGGCACATCACCCGACATAGGTGGCGCAGGGCGATTGGCCAAGGGCAAAGCGCCAGAGCTGTCCCGGCGCTGCGGGTCAGATCATGCCACGGTCCCGCGCCTCGAGCTGGGCGAGAACCCGCAGAAGCGATTCGGACCGGGCCGGTCCGGGACGCACCCGCGCTGCGGCCTGAACCAGAAAGGCGACCTCGGGTTCCGGCGGGGCGTGCAGGCGTGCAGATTGTGGCGCAACGGCCAAGACGGCGGTTTGCAGCGCCGACACCGTCAGCCACCCCAGTTTCTGCCGTGCCGTGGTGCGGGCGCGGCGGGTGATGCTGTCATGACCTGCGCGTGCCACCTCGGTCCCGATGGCGGAATAGACATGGCCCGCCGTGTGGATCGCCAAGCGGCAATCCATCGGCAAACGGCGCACGCCGGTTGCGGCGCGGGAGTAAAGCTCTTCCGCCTCGGCCAGCAGGCGGGCGGTCATGGCGCGAATCTGCGGCGATGGCGCGGGATCGGCAAGGAACGCCTCAGGACAGACCCCCGCCGCTGCCATCCAGTCCAAGGGCAGGAACAAACGGCCCGCGCGGGCATCTTCGCCCACGTCGCGCGCGATATTGGTCAGTTGCATCGCCAAACCCAGATCGCAGGCCCGCGCCAGCGCATCGCCATCGCGCACCCGCATCAGAACGCACATCATCGCACCCACGGATGCGGCGACACGGGCGGCATAATCCTTCAATTCGGACAGGGTGGCATAGCGGCGGTCCAGCGAATCCCACGCCAGCCCTTCCAACAGCGCCTCTGGCAAGGCGCGGGGCATGTCAAAGCCTGCCACCACAGCGGCAAAGGCCCGGTCAGATGCGGCATTGCGCGGGCGGCCCTGATAGATCAGGTCCAGCCGGTCGCGCAGGCGCAGCACGGCGGCCACCTTGTCGGTGCCTTCGTCCACCTCATCATCCGCCACCCGGCAAAAGGCATAAAGCGCCAGCGCCGGATCGCGCACCCGCGCGGGCAGCGCTTTTGAGGCCGCATGAAACGACAAAGACCCCGTGCGGATCATCGCGCGGCAGGTTTCCAGATCATCGGGCGGGATCATCACGGTCATCGGGGTGTCATTCCGCCGCAAGGGGCAAGGGGCGCGGCGCTGCGGCGCGGGGGCGGTGCGGGGCGTCGGGCACTTGCTGGGCCAAAACCTCGGCGCTGCCGATCACACCCGGAACGCCAGCACCGGGATGGGTGCCTGCGCCGGCCAGATACAGCCCCGGCACCTCTTCGGATTTGTTGTGCGGGCGGAACCACGCCGATTGCAGAATGCGCGGCTCAATGGAAAAGCCTGATCCGAAGGGCGACAGATAGCGGTCACGGAACGTCTCGGGCGTGAAGACCAGACTTTCGGTGATGTGGTCCGACAGGCCCGGCAGAAGGCGTTCTTCCAGCACCTTCAGCATCTTGGCGCGGTAAGTTTCTGAATGTGTCTGCCAGTCGGTCGCCTTGTCGATCCCCAGATGCGGCACCGGGGACAGCGCGTAAAAGGTGTCGTCCCCATCGGGCGCGCAGGACGGATCGGTGACGCTGGGACGGTGAACATAAAGGCTCATGTCATCGGCAAGTTTGCCGCGCAGGAAGATGTCCCGGATATGGTCGCGGTAGCGCGGACCGACCACGATGGAGTGATGCCCCACATCGGCCCATTTGCGGCGCGTGCCCTTGGTGCCGAAATACCAGACATAAAGGCCCATCGACCAGCGCGACCGTGCCAGCTTGGCCGATGTCCAGCGCTTGCGGGGATGGTTGCGCATCAGCCGGTCATAGGTGTGGCCTGCATCGGCGTTGGACACGACCACCGCCGCCGGCAGTTCCGCCCCGCCCACCAGACGCACACCCGCGGCGCGGCCTTGGGACAAAAGCAGTTCGTCCACCTCGACACCCAGACGCACCTCGCCGCCTTGGTCTTCGATCACGCGCACCATCGCCTCGGCAATCGCCTGCACGCCGCCCATGGCGTAATGCACGCCGAACGCCTTTTCGAGATGGCTGACAAGGATATACATCGACGTCACGTTGAACGGATCGCCACCGATGAACAGCGGATGGAAGGACAGCGCAAAGCGCAGGTGTTCGTCGCGCACACGCGCCGCTGCATGGCCATAGACCGACCGGTCGGCGCGCAGGGCGGCAAAGCGGGGCAGGACCTTGATCGTCTCCCACAGCTTGTCCATGGGGCGCTTGCCAAGGTCTTCGTAGCCAAAGCGATAGCGCGCTTCGCTGTCTTTCAGGAATCGGTTGTAGCCCTTTACATCGCGCGGGCTGACGCGGGCGACTTCGGCCTGCATCGCGGCATCGTCTTGACGCGCGGTAAAGGTCTGGCCGTCGGGAAAGCGGATTTCATAGAACGGGTCCATCGGGACCAAGTTGACGTCGCGGTCAAAGTCGCGCCCGCAGGCGGCCCACAAATCGCGCAAACCTTGTGGCACCGTAACAATGGTGGGCCCAAGGTCAAAGCGGTGGCCGCCTTGGCTGACCGATGATCCCCGCCCGCCCGGTCGGTCCAGCCGGTCGATGACCGTGACCTGCCACCCCTTGGCCCCCAGCCGCATCGCGGCGGCAAGGCCGCCAAGCCCCGCACCGATGACGATGGCCTTGCCCGAGTGTGCGTGGCCCGACTGCATGTTTTGTGACTGCGCATGTTCCATAGACCTGACGATAAACTGTCCACTTTAATTTACAACCCTTCGCTTAAATGCCATGCAAAACAGCGCTGCGACCGTTTTTCCCCTTTCCTGACACCGCACAAGGTGTAACATCAGGTTTACACCACCCTGCGCAACAGCCCATTCCGGGCCAGAGGACGCCACCATTTCGACTGTCACGCTCAGCCTGTTCCGCTTTGCCGGTCGCTTTGACCGGCTGTGGGTGCTTGGGCAGATGGCACTGGCAAGGCCCCGCCTGCGCCGCGAACCAGAGTTGCGATTCTTCAAGCTCTGCGGATCGGGCACGGGCGAAGGCTTTACCCCGCGACCGAATTGGCAGGTCTGGGCGATCCTTGCCGTTTGGCCGTCCGAATCCGCCGCCCGCCGCGCCATTGCCGAAAGCCCGGTCTGGCAAGGCTGGGGCGCCCGCGCGGCTGAGGCCTTCACGCTGTATCTTGATCCCACCACCGCGCGTGGCAGTTGGTCGGGGGTCAACCCGTTCCTTCCCGATGGCACGCCTGCACGGCATGGCCCCGGTGAACCCGTGGTCGCCCTGACCCGCGCCACGCTGCGCCCGCGCCACTTGGGCGGGTTCTGGCGGCGCGTGCCGGGGATTTCCCATGCCATCGGTGACAATGCCGATGTCGCCTTCAAGATCGGGATCGGTGAGGTGCCGTTCCTGCATCAGGTCACCTTCTCGGTCTGGCCGGATGCGGGCACGCTGTCTGCCTTTGCCCATGCCGATGGTCCCCATGCCCGCGCCGTGCGCGCAGTCCGGGCCGAAGGCTGGTTTGCCGAAGAACTTTACGCCCGCTTCCGTCTCTTGGGCACCCAAGGATCATGGGAGGGCGGAAATCCCCTGTCCGCCCTGATCGCCGATACCGAAAGGACCGCCGCATGAGCGTCTCTGCCGTTCCCCTGTTGCGCCCCCTGCCCGACGTTGCCCGCCGCCGCGCGCCCTTTCCGTTTTCGGCCATTGTCGGGCAAGAGGATATGAAACTGGCGCTGGTGTTGACCGCCGTTGATCCTGGCATCGGCGGGGTTCTGGTGTTTGGCGACCGGGGCACAGGCAAATCCACCGCCGTTCGCGCGCTGGCTGCGTTGTTGCCAGAGATTGAGGCGGTCGAAGGCTGTCCCGTCAATTCGGCCCGGTTGGATCAATGCCCCGAATGGTCGGGGATCACCTCTGCCCCGCTGATCCGCAAACCCACCCCGGTGGTCGATCTTCCCTTGGGCGTCAGCGAAGACCGCGTGATCGGGGCCTTGGACATCGAACGCGCCATCGGGCGCGGGGAAAAGGCCTTTGAACCCGGTCTTCTGGCCCGTGCCAACCGCGGGTATCTCTACATCGACGAAGTGAACCTGCTGGAGGATCACATTGTCGATTTGCTTCTCGACGTCGCCCAATCTGGCGAGAACGTCGTCGAACGCGACGGCCTGTCGATCCGCCATGCCGCGCGCTTTGTGCTGGTGGGATCGGGGAACCCCGAAGAGGGCGATTTGCGCCCGCAACTCTTGGACCGCTTCGGTCTGTCGGTGGAGGTGACCTCGCCCCGCGATATCGACACGCGGGTGCAGGTGATCCAGCGCCGCGATGCCTATGATACCGCGCCCGATGCTTTTCTTGCCGACTGGCAGCCGAAAGACGCAGCCTTGCGCGAGACGATCCTTGCCGCCCGCGCTGCCCTGCCCAATGTCACCACCCCCGGCACGGCGTTGCATGATTGCGCGGCGCTGTGCATCGCGCTGGGGTCGGATGGGTTGCGCGGCGAACTCACGCTTCTGCGCGCCGCCCGTGCACTGGCCGCGACCGAGGGTGCGACCGTCCTGCACCGCAGCCATCTGCGCCGCGTGGCGGGCATGGCCTTGGGCCACCGCTTGCGCCGCGATCCGCTGGATGAGGCCGGTTCTGGGGCCCGCGTGGCGCGGACCGTCGCCGAAATCCTGCCTTAAGATGGAAGAAGGCTTCCTCAGGTCAGCGCTTGCCGTGCTGGCGGTGGACCCGGTGGCGGTGGGTGGCCTTTGGCTGCGCGCCCGCGCCGGACCCTATCGCCAACGCCTGCTTGAGTCGCTGACTTTGCTGCCGCTGCCCCTGCCCTTGCAGCGCCTGTCGCCCCAGATCGGGGATGAGGCACTTTATGGCGGCTTGGACGCCGTGGGGTCTTTGCAAGCAGGTCGCCCGGTGCTGCGGCGCGGGATGCTGGACCGCCCATCGCTGTTGGTGCTGACTATGGCCGAACGCTGCCCGCCTGCGCTGGCCGCACGGCTGGCGCAGACGCTGGACCAACACCACCATGGCCTTTTGGCGCTGGATGAGGCGGCAGAGGCGGGCGAAGGCCTGCCCGCCACGCTGTCAGACCGGCTCGGATTGTTTCTGGACCTTGACGGCGAACGCGCGCCCGATGTGCTGCCCCTGCCCGATCCGCAAACGGTGCTGGCGGCGCGGGCTTTGCTGCCGTCCGTCCGCCTGCCGCATGATGGCGTGATCGAGGTGGTGCGCGCTTGTGCCGAACTGGCCATCCTCAGCCCACGGGCGCCGATCCTGACGCTGGCCGTCGCGCGTGCCTTGGCCGCCTTGGACGGGCGGTCCGCCGTGGAAACCGCCGATCTGCGCCAAGCCGCCGCCCTTGCCCTGTCGCATCGCGCGGCCCCGATGGCGGAAGCCGCCGAAGACCCGCCCGACGCCCCCCCCCCGGAGATGCCGCCGGGTGATCAGGGGTCGGACGACCGCCCGGCCGATCCTCCGCCCGAAACGGACCTGCCACTGGCCGCCGACATGCTGGTCGAGGCGGCACGGACGGCCCTGCCAGACTCGTTGTTGCGTGACCTTGCCGAAGGGCGGGCCTCACGCGCTGCCAAGGGATCGTCGGGCAGCGGCGCGGAACGCGCAGGCAACCGTCGTGGCCGTCCCCTGCCCTCACGCAAGGGCCGCCCGCGCGATGGAAGCCGCATCGACCTGATTGCCACGCTGCGTGCGGCCGCCCCATGGCAGGCGATGCGTCGGCGCGATGCACCGCACCGCGCGGGGCAAGTGTTGCTGGTGGACACCGGCGATCTGCACATCCGCCGCGCCAAGGTGATGTCCGACCGTGTGTTGATCTTTGCCGTCGATGCCTCAGGCTCTGCCGCCATCGCGCGACTGGCCGAGGCGAAGGGCGCGGTGGAACTCTTGCTCGCCCGCGCCTATAGCCGCCGGGATCATGTGGCGTTGTTGACCTTTCGCGGGAGGAAGGCGGACCTTCTGCTGCCGCCGACTCGCAGTCTGGTGCAGACCAAGAACCGTTTGCGCGGGGTTCCGGGCGGTGGGGCCACGCCCTTGGCCGATGGGCTGCGGCTGGCACTCGACACCGCCGGTCTGGCGCGGGCACGGGGCATGACCCCGACGATTGCCCTGCTGACCGATGGCAAGGGCAACATCGCGCTGGACGGCACCCCCGACCGCGCCCTGTGCGAGGCCGAGGCGAACCAGCTTGCCGCCACCATCCGGCGCGCGGGACTGTCGGCCCTTGTGATCGACCTTGGCTTGCGTCCGCAACCGCGTCTGGCCGATCTGGCGGCGCGGATGGGCGCGCGCTATGTGGTGTTGCCACGTGCCGATGCCGGACGTCTGGCGCAGGTTCTGGGCGCATCGCTGGAGGCATAAGGTTTGGACTCCCGCTCTCTTCCCGCGGACTGGCCCTTCCGGTCAGCCGGTCGTCGCCTGCGGGCGGGGTCGGTGGATTGGTGGGTCATTGACACCGGCGGTCCGGGTCCGGTGATCCTGCTGCTGCATGGTCTGGGCGCGTCAGGTCACAGCTTTGCGCGGATGATCCCCGGACTGGCGGCGCAGTTCCGCGTGATCGTGCCGGACCTGCCGGGACAAGGCTGCAGCCGGTCGCTGTCCAGCGCGCGATCCGGTCCTGTGGCGATGGCAGAGGATGTGTCGCGGCTCTGCGCCACCTTGGGGGTGGAGCCTGCCGTGGTGGTGGGCCATTCGGCAGGCGCGGTCGTCGCGCTGCAACTGGCGCAGGGCTGGCCAAGGGCGCGGGTGGTGGGGATCAACGCCGCACTTGGTGAATTCGATGGCGCGGCAGGGGTGCTGTTTCCCGTGCTGGCCAAGGGGCTGGCCGCCCTGCCCTTTGCTGCCACGGGCTTTGCGCGGCTGTGGGGGCGGGCCTCGACGGTGGACCGATTGTTGGACGGCACCGGATCACGGATCGATGCGGCAGGGAGGGCGCAGTATCTGCGGCTGGTGCAAGACCCCGTCCATGTGCAAGGCGCTTTGGCGATGATGGCGCAATGGGATTTGCGCCCTGTCCTCGCGCGATTGCCTGATCTGCCCAACCCCGTGCTGTTGATTGGGGCAAGCGGGGATCGCGCCGTGCCTGCCAACCTGTCGCGCGACTGGGCGGCGCGGATGCCGCAAGCGCGCTATCTGGAACTGCCCGGCGGGCATCTTGTGCATGAAGAGACAGCAGACGGTCTGGCAAGCCTCATCACCGACTGGATCGTCGAAGGTTCGGCTTAAACCGCCAGAACCGCGCCAAAGATCATCTGGCGGTGCTTTTCCATGTAGATCTTCAGCCAAGGCGTATACCGCTCTGGCCGCGCTGACAGATCGGCCAGCAGGTCGGCCATGGGCTGCCATGCGACCTCGACCACCTCATCGGGGTTCGGGACGGCTTCTTGTCCCGGCAAAGCCTCAGCGGTGAAGATATCCACCACCTCATGCTCGATCAGGCCGCCCTGCACATCGGCGCGGTATTCCACCACCCCCGCGTGACGCAAGGAAAGCCCGGTCAGACCCAATTCCTCGTCCACGCGCCGTGTGGCGCAGTCCAGGGCGGGTTCGCCCCAATGCGGATGGGTGCAGACCGTGTTCGTCCAAAGCCCCGGCGTGTGGTATTTGCTCAGCGCGCGGCGCTGCATCAGCACCGCATCGCCGCGCAGGACAAAGACCGAGATCGCCGGATGCCGCAGCCCACGTTGATGAACTGCCAGTTTTTCGACCGGGGTCAGGCGGCCATCGACATAGGCGGGGATCAGTTGTGCGGTCATGTCCATTCCGGTCTGACAAGGCCCGTCAGATGGGCCAGATTCTTCAAGCCGATCTTCAGATGCGCCAAGGGCCGGGCCGAGACAAGGCGCTTGTTCATATAGGCGTCAAAAGTCAGTTTCTGCACGTCGATGTCATGGCAAAGGCTGACGAAACGCTCGCGCCGATCATCGCTTTTGTAATAGGCGTCCTGCATGGTGCGCAGCACGCGAAACACCGTGCCATGTTCCGCCATGAACAACTTGCGCGCCAGTTTCAGGTCCGACACGCGGGCGGTGCGCAAAAAGGCCTGCGCTGCTGTCGCTGCCGCACGGCCCCCGGCCATGGCGTAGAAAATCCCCTCACCCGACGATGGTGCAACAACCCCTGCCGCGTCGCCTGCCAAGACCACATCGCGGCCATTGTCCCAACGGTCCAACGGCTTTAGCGGGATCGGCGCGCCTTCGCGGCGGATCGTGGTACAGCCTGTCAGGCCAGACATGGCGCGCAGATCGGCGGTGGCTTGTTTCAGGTCCACCCCGTCCACCTCGGTTCCCATGCCGACGCTGACTTTTGATCCATGCGGAAACACCCAGCCGTAGAAGTCGGGCGAGATGCGGCCATCATAGATCACATCGCAGCGGTCCGGATCATAGCCCGGCGCAGACTCGGGCGCGTCGATGATTTCGTGATAGGCGATGACGTAGGGGATACGGTCGCCCCCCGGCACCTCGGCCCGCGCCACGTTGGACCGCGCGCCATCGGCACCGACGACAAGCCGCGTTTCGCTGCGGCGTTCCTGACCCGAGTCCTTGTCGCGCCAGATCACCTCGGTCTTGCCCGCGCTGCGGTCGATGCGCAGGAAGGTGCCGGTCAGGCGGTCTGCCCCGTGCATCGCGGCGCGGTCGCGCAGGAATTCGTCAAAATCCTCACGGTCCACCATGCCGACATAACCGCCCTCGATCGGAATATCGACCGAGCGGCCTTTGGGCGAAATCATCCGCGCCGATTTGATCCGCGCCACGATCAGATGATCGGGAATGGCAAAATCCTTGATCATGCGCGGCGGCACGGCCCCGCCACAGGGCTTGATCCGCCCCGCGCGATCCAAGAGCGCCACGCGCAGACCCGCACGGGCGAGGTCTTCGGCCGCCGTAGCCCCGGACGGCCCGCCACCGACGATAAAGGCATCATATCCCATGTCACTCTCCCGCGATGACGGCTTGCGGCATCGGGCGCACAGGGCGACCGGCCACGACCTGCGCCGCCATCAGGGCGGCGACCAGAAACAAAAACGCCTCGGCCAGAAAGACCGTGGCAAAGGCAGGGGCATCGCCCATCACCAGCCGCAGCGCGTCGGCGGAGGCGGCACCGAGCAGCCCCCCGAACCCTGCGGCAAGGGCCTGCGCCGCCCCCCAAAGACCCATGCGCGTGCCTTCGCGGGCTTCGCGCCCCTGCCCTGCCAGCGCCATCATCGCGCCGATGGCGGCGACGGCAAAGACGCCATTGCCAAAGCCAAGCGCAAACGTGGCGGGCTGCATCAGGTCAATCCCCACCATCCCGAGCCACGCGATAAAGGCCAGCGCAAGCGCCGACAGCACGCAGCCGCCCATCACCCAGACACGCAGCGACCCCAGCCGCAGCCCGGTGCAGGCGATGCCCACGGTCACCATGCCAAGGAACACCCCGCCATGCTGCACGCCCGAAAGCTGGGTGGATTGGCCGGGGGAGTAGTTGAACACAAGGCCCGCATAGGGTTCCAGGATCAGCTCTTGCAGGAAATAGGCGACCATCGACAAAAAGATGAACAGCGTGAAATCGCGCGCCTTCGGTTCAGCCCAAACCTCGGCCAGACCTTGGCGCAGCGGCATGGGGGCAGCGTCGGATGGCGTGGCTATTACCCGACGCTCGATCCCCCAGACCGCCAGCGTCGTCAGGATCACCGCGCCCAAGGTCACGATGCCCGTGACGACCAACAGCCGCGACGGGCTGTAGGGGTCCAGTTGCGCGCCAACGGTGCCTGCGGTGGCGGCAATGCCAAGGATCATCATCAGCCATGTGATCGTCGCCGCCGCCGCGCGCCGTTCTGGGGCCGTGGCCGTCGCGACCAGCGCAAGCAAGGATGTGCCCGACGCCCCCACCCCCACACCAATCAGCGCATAGGCAAAGATCGACAGCGCCAGACCCGCCCAGAAGGCCGCGCCCATGATCGTGACGGCAAAGGCCGCCAGAAATCCGCCAAGCGCCAGCACCGCCATGCCGCCGATGATGAACAGCGTGCGATTGCCGCGCGTGTCGGACCGAAAGCCCCAAGCCGGACGGCTGATCTGGATGCCGTAATGCAGCGCCACCAAGAGCCCCGGCAGCACCGCTGGCAAGGCCAGTTCGACCGTCATCAGACGGTTCAGCGTGCTTGTGGTCAGCACCACAATCGCGCCAAGGCACATCTGCACCAGCCCCAGCCGCGCGATCTGACCCCAGCCAAGCGTTTTGCCCATCATGCCAACCCCCGCAGGGCAAAGGCCGAAATCATCATGCCGGTGACGTAAAGGACGACGCCGGTGCCGTTGTACCAAGGCGCCTTGCCCTTGGGGTCACGGAACAGCACCCGCATCGCCGCGATTTGCGCGATCAGCCCCAAGGCCACCCCGCCCGCA
>NKIT01000111.1 GCA_002256185.1 Rhodobacteraceae bacterium PARR1
CGCCTCGGGCCAGCCTTTGGCGGGGTGGCGTTGAAAAAACCCCTCACCCTCCACCCCGTCAGGATGGCGCAGAAAGGCCAGGGGGCGGTTGGCCATTTCGGCAAGAATAGGCTCTGCCATGGCGGCATGATAGCGCGCGAAATCTTCCTTGCGATGGCCGCAGTCAGGAAAGATCAGCCGACCGGGACTTGAGATGACAACCCCGGCGACAGTCGTTGCCCCATTCGGTCCGGTGTCAGACCTTGGCATCGCGGGGTCGTCCGGTCAGGCCTCCACAGGGATGTCGCCCCGCCACCCCAAGGCAAAAACACAACGCGCCCCCGATAAAGGGGCGCGTCAGGGGATCAGGGTGTCGCTGTGGCCGCTGTTTCAGCACGGGCCGACAAAGGTGGTGCCGTTGGCGCGTCGATAGATGCACTGACCTTGACTGTTGCGCCCGATCAGCGATCCCGCTGCCGCCCCGGCGATCCCGCCGATGACCGCGCCTTCAAGCCGGTTGTCATCGCCTGCGACGACCGATCCGAGCGCGGCCCCTGCGGCGGCCCCGGCCAGCGTGTTTTGCTGCGGCGTGGTCTGACAGCCAGCGACCAAGGCGGTCAGCGGCAGGATCAGCAGGAATTTCCTCATGGTCGTCTCTCCCGTGTTGGACCCGTCCGGGGTCTGTTCCGTGGCGGATCCCAATCCGCAAGGGCGGGGTGCGGTTCCCATCTTGCACAAGCGAAGCCCACAAAACAAAACGGCCGCCGCATCGGGTGCGGCGGCCGTCCCGTGTCATGGCCAAAGACCAGCCGTTTACAGCGGTGGCCGCCCGCGCACGGCCCGCGCGATCATCGCGACGATGAACAGCACGACGAAGACCACGAACAGGAATTGCGCGATCCCCGCCGATGCCCCGGCGATGCCGCCAAACCCAAGCACGCCCGCAATCAGCGCGATGATAAGAAAGGCCAAAGCCCAGCCAAGCATGTCGATCTCCTTCAGGACGGTTGACCTGTGGCGAAAACGCCGCCGTCGGGGTGGGGTTCCCTCCCGGCTCGCCGTCATTCTGTAGGACCATCCGGGGACTGTTTCGGCCATGTCCGAACTGCCGCCGATGTGCGCAAAGCCCTTGGAACAAGCCCGCAATGCCCGCGTTGCCCTGCCGTATCCGGTCTTGACCGGGGGTTCGGACGCCAAAGGACGCAGCGCCATGCACAGCCTTTTTTACATCATCGGCGTCGTGGTTGCGGCGCTGCTTGTCATCAACCTGATCTCATGAAGAGGCAAAATACATGTCCCCTGAAAACCAGAATTCCACCACCGAAAGCCTGAGCCAGACCGCCCGCAGCGCTGCCGAAGGGCTAAAGGAGACTGGCGCGCAGGCAGTGGCGGGGGCCAAATCGGTCATGGACAGCGCCATGACCGACCTGAAGGCAGGGGCCAGCGCCAAGGCCGATGAAATGCGTGGCTCCATCGCCGAAGAGGGTCAGCGCATGGCCTCGTCGCTGCGCGATGCGGCGGGGCAGGGCGGCGGCGTGCAGGCGCGCGTTCTGGAAACCGTCGCCAGCGGGGTTGAGGCGGTGTCGGACCAGATCGCCACCCGCGATGTGTCGGGCATCATGCATGACGTGACCGCCTTTGCCCGCCGCAATCCGGCGGTGTTCGTGGCGGGGGCTGCAGTGGCTGGTCTGGTGCTGGCACGCTTGGCCGCACAGGCCGGACGGCCCCAGCAACCCGAGCGCACCTATGCCGATTATGACCGGCGCGGCACGCAGGCGGGCGACATGGGCGCAGGCTATGCCGCACGCGGTATGGCCGATGACCTTGGGACCGAATTTGGGAGCGGGTCGGGTCCGACCATGGGCGCAGGTCCGTCGATGGGGGGCAATCAGTGACATGGTCGATGCTGTTCCCCCGCGCGATCCGTCGCCCGAAAACCGCACCACGGGCGCGCTGATCCAAAGCGCATTCCAGCATGTGAATGGCCTGATCCGGGGGGAAATCGCGCTCGCCCGGACCGAGGTCGAAGAAAGCCTGCGCGCCGCTGCCGCCGGTGTCGGCATGCTGGCCATCGCTTTGGCGCTGGTGCTGGTGGCACTGAACGTGCTGGCCGCCGCCATCGTCGCCGGTCTGACCGAAGCGGGGCTGCATCCCGGTTGGGCGGCGCTGATCGTCGGCGGGTTCTTTCTGATCGCAGCAGGCGTTCTGGCCATGCTGGGCAAAAGCGCGCTGGACCCAGTCAACCTGACCCCCACTCGGACGGCGCGCAACCTGAGACGCGACGTCGAAACGCTCAAGGAGGCAACCAATGACACTCGTGGATGATTACGACCGTCCCGACCGGATCGAGGCTGATCTGGAAAAGAACCGCAACGGCCTTGCGTCGGCGCTGGATGAACTGACCAACCGCGCGTCGGTCGACTATGTCGCGCGCGAAGCCTTGGGCCTGTTCAAGGTCAACACCGCCGAGGCGACACGGTCCCTTGACCGGGCGATGCGGTCCAATCCGATGGCTTTCGCGCTGATGGGGGCGGGTGTGGTCTGGATGGTGCTGGGCGGGCAGGGCAAGACCAAGGCCGTCACCGATCCGAACCCTGAATGGCACAGCCATCTGGGCAGCATGCGGGACAAGGCGCGTGACACACTCGCGCGGCTGGAGGATGAGGCGCGGTCCGGGATGGACAGCCTGAAATCCGGGCTTCAGGATCAAATGGGTCAGGTGCGTGACTTTGCCGCCGAACGCGCACAGGTGATCGAAGACTTTGCGTCGGACCTGAAGTCCGCCATCGCCTCGGGGCTGGAGCATCTGACCGAAAGCGCGCGCGACGGGGTGATGCAGGCCCGTCAGGAAAGCTATTCCGCTTTGTTTCGGGCAGAGCGCGTGGTCAAGGGCGGCACGCGCGAAGCGGTGGCGCTGGTCGAGGAACATCCCGTCGCCACAGGTGCCGTCGCGCTGGCCATCGGCGCTGTGGCGGGCATGGCTTTCCTGCGGTCCGGCGAGGCTGAGCGTCACAACGACCCCGGTTGGTGGGCTGACAAGGTGACCCCGGCCAAGGCCAATCCGCTGCGACCGACGGGGGGTGTGTCTACCGGCGGCCCGGCGACGCACAATGCCGGGCGCGAACCTATGATGTGACGGCGACCCAATCCCGGCCCGTCTTTGATTGTGGCCAGGGCCGGGTGTGCAGATCCGGCAGTGGATGGAGCAAAGGAAAAGGGCTGGCAGGCACATCGCCCACCAGCCCTTTCGTCTGTCTGCCGTTTGGCTGCCGGGGATTACATCCCTTGCGACCAGTCGTCTACCTCGCGCTCTGCCTCTTCGCGGGCAAGGCCGTAGCGGCGCTGGATGGCACCCACCATCTCGTCGCGACGACCGGCAATCTGCGTCCAGTCGTCATCGGTGATATCGCCCCATTTGGCGCGGGCGGCCCCCATCATCTGTTTCCAGCTTCCGGCGATCTGATCCCAGTTCATGGCTGTCTCCTTTCGGGTTGAGCCGTTCCAACGCGGCTTGGCGGCGAGTGTTCCCGCCTGCGTCTGCGGAACCCGGCACGGCTGCGCTGGTTTCCGACCATGGCCCGTGCCTTTGCCCCCGGTCCTGTCCGCCCAATTGCGATTTGAAAGACCACCATGCCCCCTGATCCGGTCCCCCCCGCTGCGCCGCCCGTCGCCCATCCCTTGCCGGCGGTGATGCCGCTTGCGGTGGTGTTTCTGGCTCTGGTGGCCCTGATGGTGGTGATGGAGCAGGCCGAAAGCATTCTGTCGCCCATCGTGCTGGGGATCGTCACCGGCATCGTGCTGTCACCCCTGTCCGAGCTGTGGGAGCGGTGGGGCTTTCCGCCGGTCGCCGGGGCGCTGGCCAGTCTGTTCCTGACGCTGGCAGCGACGGCCCTGCTGGTTCTGCTGGTGCAGCCCGTCGCCTATCGTCTGGTGTCACAAGCGCCCAAGGTGCTGGCGGACATGCAGGAAACGGTGGACAGCATCTCTGTCCGTTTGCGCAGCCTGCGTAACGCGACCGAAGTGGTGGCCGAAGCCTTGGGAGAGACCGACCCCGCCCCCACCGTGACAACCGAAGGTCTGCCCAGCGTCGCCGATGTCATCCTGCTGGCCCCCGCGATGGTGGCCCAGGCCACCATCTTTGCCGGGGTGCTGTTCTTTTTCCTGATGACGCGACACGAGCTTTACGCCGGGATCGGCCAGCTTTTGCCGGGGACCGAGACGGTGCAGATCGTCGCCCGCCTGCGCCGCGCCGAACGGCACGTGGCGCGCTATTTTCTGACTGTGTCGCTGGTCAATATCGGGCTTGGCCTTGCCACGGCGGCGGCGCTGCGGCTGATGGGGTTGCCGGATGCGGTGTTGTGGGGCGTGGTGGCCACGCTGTTCAATTACATCGTCTATCTGGGGCCGGTCATTGTGGCGTTGGCCCTGATCGCGGCGGGGGTGGCGGCCTTTGACGGGGCGATGTCTCTTGCCCCTGCCTTGGGCTTTCTGGCGCTGAATTTTCTTGAAGGACAGTTCATCACCCCGTCCTTTGTCGGGCGACAGATGCGCCTGAATCCGCTGGTGGTCTTTGTGGCACTGGTCGTGGGCATGTGGCTGTGGGGCGCTGTGGGGGGAATCGTTGCGCTTCCCATCGCGATCTGGGTCCGTGTGATGCGTGACGAACGCGAATTGTCGCTGGCCCGCCTGCCGGACAATGCCATCGCCGCCGTGATCCACGAGGAATCCGGCACCAAACCCTGATACATCCCGACCTTTGGGATGGGTTCGGCCCATCCCGACCGGCCCGGCTTTCCCAACCGCCCGTCCGGTTGCCGCCTGTGCTTGGCGGTTTGGGCAGATAGGCCGGGCGCATCGCCCTTGCTACAACTTTGGCGCGACATGCGGCGAGCCCGCACCCCTCAAAATCTGCATTGGCGAGGAATTCGTCCCTGTTGTCAGGGGCTTGTCCCACCATGCCCGAACACCGGGACGCGACCATGACCATCACCTATGACAACCAGATCAACCTTTACACCATGGGCCAACCGGACCCGTCCAGCAATGGCTGGCTGGTGTCGAACTGGGCGGCGGGCCAGACGTCCAGCATGAACTGGGAGTCCGACAATGTCCGCCGCACCAGCACGGGCGCGATCGAGTTGGTCTTGGACAAATCCGCTGCCGGGGCAACACGCCCCTATGCGGGCGGCGAGATCCAGTCCGACGCCAGCGCCACGACGGGCACCTTCGCTTGGCACGCGCAAGCCCCGGTGATGCAGGCGGGCGCGGTCTTTGGGTTGTTCACCTATCGCGCCGATTGGCAGAACCAACCTTGGACCGAGTTTGATTTCGAATTCGTCGGCGCGGACACAACCAAGGTGCAACTGAACATCCACATGGAAAACGCCGCCGGGCAGCATGTCTCATTGGCGGAAAAGAAGGGAGTGCCGATCATCGTCAACCTTGGCTTTGATGCGGCGCAGGGGGTGCACGACTACAGGGTCGTGGTGGCGGCGACCGGGGCCACCTTCCTTGTCGATGGCAAGGTGGTTGGCGTTTATGGTGCCGCCGACATGCCGCAGGGCGTCTGGCAGCTTGGCCCGATGAAAAGCTATGTCGATCTTTGGTGCGCGCAGGGGTTGGACAGTTGGACCGGGACGTGGGCGGGCGGCAGCACCCCGCTGGTCGCCCGTCTGGACGGGGTGGAACTGCGTGAAGGCGACCTGACCGCCGCAGCCTTGGCGCAACCATTGCCGGCCGGGGCGGATGATTGCGCCAATCTGCTGAACGGCACCGATGGCGCTGACCTGATCGACGGCAAGGGCGGCAATGACACGATCCACGGTGGGGCGGGCCATGACAGCCTGCATGGCGGGGCGGGTGATGACCATATCGGTCTGGATGCGGGCAATGATCTGATCGACGGTGGCAGCGGCAGTGACTGGCTGGACATCGGCGCGTCGGGGGCGAGTGTCGATCTGGCCATCATCGGCGCGCAGGCGACCGGCTCTGGCAGCGACACGATCACCGGCATCGAAAACGTCTTGGGTGGCGCGGGCGCTGACCGGATCACGGGGGACGACAGCGCGAACCGGCTGATCGGCAACGACGGTGCGGATACCCTGACCGGGCGTGGCGGGGCGGATGTGATCGACGGTGGGGCGGGCGATGACAATCTGACCGGCGGTCTGGGCAATGACCTGTTGAGCGGGGGTGCCGGGCAGGATTTTCTGCGACTGGATGGCGGGGACGACTTCATGGATGGCGGTGACGGGGTGGATACGCTGTTCTACAGTGGCAGTTCTGCCTTGACGGTCAACCTGTCCTTGACCAGTGCGCAGATCACGGGATCGGGCACCGACACCCTGCGCGGGATCGAGAACGCAACGGGCGGTTCGGGCGCAGATCGGCTGACCGGCTCTGCGGCGGGTAATGTGCTGAACGGCGCTGCGGGGGCGGATACGCTGACTGGTGGGGCCGGGCGGGATGTGCTGCAAGGCGGGGCAGATCATGACCGCGATGTGTTCGTTTTCAACGCGGTGGCTGACAGTGCCGTTGGAACGGCGCGCGATGTGGTGCGTGATTTCACGGTGGGTCTGGATGACATCGACCTGCGCGGGATCGACGCCAACACCGCATTGGCAGGGGATCAGGCCTTTGGCTTTGCCGGAGGAACGGCGGCGGCCCATGCGGTTTGGTTCACCCTTTCGGGCGGCGCGTTTGTCCTGAGCGGCGATGTAACTGGCGATGCGCGGGCAGATTTTCAGATTGGCCTGACCGGGGTGGCAGCGTTGATGGCATCAGATATCCTGCTGTAACCGGCAGGGATTGTGTCAAACGCTTTCGGCGGGCCGTCTGCGCCACGCGGTGCCGCGCAACACCGGACTTGGCCTTGGTCCCGGACGGTGGATCGCCCAAAACACCAGCAATCCGCCAAGCGCCAACCGCAATGGCCCGCGCGCGGCGATGTAGCGTCGTTCCCATCGTGGCGCGAAGGCCTGCTTGAACTGCACCAGACCGTCGGTCCGGCGCAGACCCCGCCGCACCAAGGGGGCAAGCAGCCCCGGCAGGCCCAGATCGCGCAAGGGCACGGCGGCCAGTGACAGGCGCCCCACGCCCTCGGCCTTTGCTATCTGCAATGCGCCGACGATCAGCGCGTAAAGCGTGCCGTCGGGCGGGGCGTCGGTGGCACGGATCAGGTCCAGCACCCATTCGCCCCGGCAGGCGTGAAAGCTGACAAAGCCCACAAGCCGCCCCGTGGCATCCCGCGCGATCATCACGCGCTGACCAGCTACATATTCGCGGTCCCAACGGCCCATGGACCAGCCGCGTTCGGCCCCCTGCCGCGCGGCCCAAAGTGCGGCGACCTGCGCCATGTCATCCAGCGGCAGGCGGGCGGGTTCGGTCACCACCACACCTGCCTGTGCCGCATGGCGCAACTTGCGCCGCAGCCCCGCGCGGGCGGGGCCGGTCAGGGCAAAGCTCTGCGGGTTCAGCACCGCCTCACGCGCGATGGGGCGGACCGTCAGCCCCTGTCGGCGCAGCACGGCGGCGGTCGCGGGGCCGGTCTTGTAGAAAAACGCCCCCCGCCCTTCGGCCCGGCAGAGGTCAAGCGCGGCAACGGTCATGGCCTTGGGGCCACCCGCCCCGACCGGATCACCGACAAAGGCGCGCAGCCCCGGCAAGCGTCCTGTCAACCAGACCGCGCCACCGGGTGCGGATAAAAGCGCCAGCAGTGCCTGGCGGGCCAACTGCACCTCTGCCCGCTGAAGGGTGGACAGCATTTTGGGGCAGGGGGCCACGGGGTCCAGCACCGGCAGGCGCGGCGCGGACAGGATATGTCGCCCCGCCAAGGCCCAGACGGCACCAACGGCGGCGGGCAGCGCATAGCCCACCAACCGAAAGGCAAGAATGCCCGCTACCAGCCCGGATTGATCCACATCGGGCAGGGACGACAGCACCGTCGCCTCAAACGGCCCGGTGCCTGCGGGACTGCCAGAGGCAAGCCCCACCCCCAGCGCCATGACAAAGACCGGCATCGCCTGCAGGAAGGGCGGCGTCGCCTCTTGTGGCAGCAGCATCCAGAATGCCAAGCCAAGACAGAGGATGTCCAGCCCCACCCAAAGTACCAGCCGCAGCACCGTAAAGACTGGCGGTTTCGCCACGCCCATGAAACTGCGCCACGGCAGCAGCGCCACGGTTGCCCCGATGACCGAACAGACCACCAGCAACACCCGCGCTTCGTCGCGCAGGGGATGGATCGGGTGGATGGCGATCAGGGCCAGCAGCAAAAGCCCCAGCCCGGCAAAGAAAAACAGCGTGATCGCGGCGGAAATGGCAAAGGATTGTGCCGTGGTCAGATCGGGCAGCAACCGCCGCCGCACGATGGCCCCCACCACCGGACCAAAGCCCAAGGTCTGCGATACGGCAGCGGCGGCCATTGCGGCACCCCGGCCATGGGCGGGGTCAATCCGGTAGCCCAGATGCTGCACGATGGCGCGTTCCTGCCCCGCCACGCACAGGAAAGCCCCCGCTGTGGCCAGCACCGCCACCAGCCATTGCAGCGGCGTCAGCGCCGCGATGCTGGCCCAAAGATCGGCAGGGTTCAGCCCAGACAGGTGATGGCGGCTGAACCACAGGCCAAGCGCCAAAACGCCCAGCGTCAGCACGGGGCGCAGCGCCCTGCGCCACAGAGGGACTGTCTGGGATGCGGGCAGGTCGTCGGGAAGGGCGTGGAACAGGATCACTCTCCGCGTCGGGGTTCAAACCGCAGACGACGCGAAAAGTCCCAAGATTAGATGAACGATGCCAATGGCGCGCAGGGCCAGACCTTTGACCATGCGCTCCCGTGATCAGCCACGGCGACGAAACCGCGCCCGCATTTCCCGCATCCGCATGAAAACGCTGAGAAAGGCAAAGATCACCGCCACGATCAACAGCCCGTCCATCGGCACGCCGCTGCCGGGGTGAAAGGGATTGGCCCCTGTGATCTGCCACGCCAGCACCCCGCCCAACAGAAAAGCCAGCAGGAATCGGCGGATCATCCGGCAGGTCAGGCAGGTTGCGGCGGGCAGTTTCATGGCGTCTCTCCTTCGTCGAATTCGATTTCAATTTCGATGCGGCGGTTCTTGGCGCGGCCTTCCTCGGTGTCGTTCGAGGCGATCGGTTCGGTATCGCCTTTCGAGGTCGCCACAAGTTCGGCCTTTGGCAGCACGCCGCTTGCCGTGATCTCACGCACCACGCTTGCGGCGCGGGCGGCACCCAGTTCCCAGTTGTCGCGGTATTGGCCACCAGAGACGGCGACATTGTCGGTGTGACCGGTGACGACGACGCGCTTTGCCTTTTTCGACACCTGTTCCAGCTTTTGCATGATGCCTTGTGCCGCAGCGGTCATGTCGGCCGAGCCTGAGATGAACGCCCCGCCCGCGCCGACTGTCACCACGACCGCACCGTCACGCTGTTCGACCGAAACGTTGCCGTCGGCCATTTCCTCTTGCAGGATCATGCCCATTTTCAGCGCGGCCATCTTGGCGCGCACGATGCCGGTGCCAGTAGCCCCGCCGCCCACATCGCCTGCCGCGCCTGTGCCTGCCTGATCCGCAGCCGGTGCGGCGGGTTGGGCGGCAGTTTGGGCGGCGGCTGTCTCTGTTCCGGCGGTTTGGCCGCCTTGGGCGGCACCCTCGGCCTTGGTCTGTTCTGCCTTGGCCTTGCCCGCTGCGTCGGCTGCGGCCCCGATGGCGGCGGCGATCTTTTCAGCCTCGGCCTTGCCGGTGCCTTTGGGCAGGCGCACGACAACCTTGCCCGCTTCGCTTTCCACAGTCAGCTCGCCAGCGGCCACGGCATCGGCCATGGCTTTCGCCAGCGCCTTGGCGGCCTGATCCACCCCATCTTGCGCGCTTGAGGCGGCCCCTTCTTGCGACGTGGACGATTTGCCATCCGGCGTCGCCCCGCCAGAGGCCCCGCCGCCCGGTTTGTCCACGCCTTCGGCCTTGCCGCTGTCGGGAACGTCCGGGTCGCCCGATTGGGGCGTTGTGGCGGGTGGGTCGTTGGTCTGTTCGCCCGATTGCGGGCCGAAATGCAGATCGAGGATCGACGTCCCGCCCTTGTCCGCATCGTTGGGGTCCAGCGGTGCCTGACCAAAGGTCTGGCGCATCACGCTGGCAAAGGCGTTGAATTTCGGCACATCGGTTTCCGCTGCCATCAGCATGATGACGAAGAACGCCATGAGCAGCACCGACATATCGGCGAATGTGATGATCCACGGCGGGGGGCAATGCCCGCCACCGTGATCGTCATGCCCGCCGCCACCGTGACCACCGCCGGGACCACCGCCATGGCCATGATCGTGGTCATGGGGATCGCCCTTGCCAGCTTTGGCCGGTGCCTTGCTCATTCCGGTGCCTTGCTCATTCACGTATCCCCGCGGCTTGCCTCAGGCCGCCGCTTGCATCTTTTCACGCTCGGCCGCCGGAACGCGGGCAAGCAGTTTGTCCATGATGTTGCGCGGGGCTTCGGTCCGGGCGATGCCGCGCAGCCCTTCGATCGCGGCCTCGCAATAGGCTACCTCGCGCGCCGTGTTATTCTTCAGCTTGGTCGCCATAGGGCCGAACATCACGTTGGCGGCGATGGCCCCATACATCGTGCCCACCAGCGCCGTCGCCATGCCCTTGCCGACCGATGAGGGGTCTTCCATGTTCCCCATCATCTCGACCAGACCGATCAGCGTGCCGATCATCCCGTAGGCGGGGCCGAGTTCGACCCAGGCCTTCACCACGTCCTGCTTGGCCTGATGGCGGGCCTTCATCGCGGTAAGTTCGTCCTGCAACTGGGCGGCCAGTTTGTATTCATCCGCGCCGTCGATCAGCATCTGCAAACCGCGTTGCACGAATTTCTGCGGCATCTCGCGGCCTTCCAGTGCCATCAACCCATCCTTGCGCGCGGTGGCGGCAAGGCCGGACATCAATTCGGCCAGCGGGGCGATGCTGTAATCATGCTGCTTGAACGCCGTTCCCATTGCCTTGAAGGACGCAAGAAACACCGGCATCGGCGCAGTATACATCACGGCAAAGAAGCCGCCGACGAACACGATGGTAAAGCCGTGCACTGACACGAAGGGCATGATGTGCCCCCCGGTCAGCATGGTGCCGACGACAGCGGCAATGCCGCCGAAGAAACCGATTGTCGTCGCCAGATCCATCGTGCGCTCCTGTTGGCCTTTGCAGGGCAAACGCCGTGCCAAAGGAAGAAACGGGTGGGATTTTCCACTTGTTAGGGCAGGGGGCCGGGTGCCCGCCGGGGGTGCGGCATCGTAGGGCGAAAGGCAGGGTGCCCCGATGTGCAAAGATTTATCTTTCAAAGCCGTCGGTGGATGGTAGCTGTCGGCCCATCGGATCAGCCGAAAGACCTGTTGATGACCGCCAAATCCCGCTTGCCGCCGCTGAACGCGCTGCGCGTGTTTCACGCCGTGGTCCGCCATCGGTCCCTGCGTGAGGCGGCTGAAGAGTTGTGCGTGACGCCGCAGGCGGTGGGGCAGCAGATCAAGCTGCTTGAGGATTCGCTCGGCGTCGTGCTGGTGGAACGCGAAGGGCGCGGCATCCGTCTGACGGAAAAGGCGATCACCCTGTCGCATTACATCGCGGCGGGCTTTGCCGAGTTTGAAGAGGGTCTGCGCCGCGTCACCGGCCCGCGCGACCGCGACCGCATCAACCTGAATGTCAGCCCCTATTTCGGCACCCGCTTTCTGATGCCACGTCTGGCCGATTTCCGCCAAGCCGTGCCAGAGGCAGAGATTGGCCTGACCACAATGATTGACCTTGTGGACCTTGAACGCGACCAGATCGACCTTGCCGTGCAATGGGGCTATGGCGACCGGCGCGATGTGGAAAGCGCCTTGCTGCTGCGCGACCCCAAGGTGATCTGTTGCCGCCCGGATATGGCCGCGCGCATCACCTGCCCACAGGATTTGCTGCAATTTCATTTGCTGCAACCCGCCCGCTCGCGTCGGCTTTGGCCGGATATTCTGGCCTATCTGGGCCTTCCTGCCACGGAACTGGACCGCAGCCTGACCTTTGACGATTCCGCCACCATGCGCCGCGCCGCACAGCAGGGGCTTGGCATCGGGTTGGTGTCGATGCTGGATGCGCAGGAGGATATTGCCGCGGGCACCTTGGTCGCGCCATTGGGGATCGGGGCCCTGTCGGGGATGCCCGAAGCGTCGGTTCCGGGGTTTTACCTGATCACCACCAAGTCGCGGCTGCGCGCCAAACATGTCGCCGCGCTGCACCGCTGGTTGCTGGCGCAATCATGGACGGATGCGGCGGGCGTCTGAAAAGAAAAACTTTCCCGTGGCGCAGCGTTCTTTGTTTTCTGCCGCGCCTTGGGGGATCACTATGCAAGCAACACGCCCCGCCTTTTGCGGCAGGGGCCAAGGACGGGGATGGGTGCATGCTCAGGAATGGCGGTCAGGTCTTGGTCGAAAGCCTTGTGGCGCTTGGCGCGACCAAGGCGTTCGGGGTGCCGGGGGAAAGCTACCTTGCGGTGCTGGATGCGCTGCATGACACCGAAGGCAAGCTTGATTTCATCAACTGCCGGAACGAAGGCGGTGCCGCCTTCATGGCCGCCGCCTGGGGCAAGCTGACGGGCAGTCCCGGCATCTGCCTTGTGACGCGGGGGCCGGGGGTGACCAATGCGGCGATTGGCATCCACACCGCGATGCAGGATTCCGCGCCGATGATCGTCTTTGTCGGCCAAGTCGGCACCGACATGATCGGGCGTGAGGCGTTTCAGGAAATCGACTATCGCGCCGTCTTTGGCACGATGGCGAAATGGGCGGTACAGATTGATACGCTGGACCGGATGCCGGAAATCCTTGGTCGTGCATGGGTGACCGCCACCACCGGGCGGCCCGGTCCCGTGGTCGTGGCCCTGCCCGAAGATATGCTGACCAGCCTGACCGAAGCCGCGCCCCTGCAAGGCCCCACCCGCATCACGGAACCCGCCCCCGATGCCGCGACGGTGACCGAGGTGGCGGCGCTTCTCTCCGCTGCTGAGCGTCCGTTGATCCTGATGGGTGGCTGCAACTGGACCGGCGCAGGGCAGGCGGCGCTGCAAGCCTTTGCCGAAGCCAGCGACATCCCCGTGGTCGCGGCGTTCCGCTATCAGGACCAGTTTGACAACTTCTCGCCGGTCTATGCCGGTGAAGCCGGGGTCGGCATGCCCGCCAATGTCAAACGCCTGATCGCGCAGGCGGATGTGATCCTTGCCGTCAATGTGCGCTTTGGTGAGATGACGACCGACGGCTATACCCTGCTGTCGGTCCCCGTGGCGCGGCAAAAGCTGATCCATGTTCATGGGTCAGACCGCGAGATTGGCAAAATTTACCAACCCACCCTTGGTATCCATGCCGGACCGAACGCCTTTGCCGCCGCTTTGTCGCCCGTCTCGGGTGCGTGGTCCGCATGGCGCGCACAGGCGCGGGCAGAGTGGGAGGCGAGCTTTGATTTGCCGCCCCAACCCTCGCCCGTCGATATGGGCATCGTCACCGCCCATCTGCGCGCTGTCTTGCCCGAGGATGCGATTCTGACCAATGGCGCGGGGAATTTCACCGTCTGGCCGAACAAGTTCTACAAATTCGGGGCCAAGGCGCGGCTTCTGGCCCCGCAATCGGGGGCCATGGGCTACGGCCTGCCCGCCGCCATCGCCGCCAAGATTGCCCATCCTGACCGTCGGGTGGTCTGCTTTGCCGGGGATGGCGATTTCCAGATGAACTGTCAGGAATTGGCCACCGCGCTGCAATATGGCGCGCAACCCATTGTGCTGATCCTGAACAACGGCATCTACGGCACCATTCGCGCCCATCAGGAACGCGAATACCCCACCCGCGTGTCGGGCACCGCGATGGTGAACCCGGATTTCGCGGCGCTCGCCCGCGCTTACGGTTTCCATGCCGAACGTGTTGAACGGACCGAGGATTTCGCCGCCGCCTTTGACCGCGCCTTGGCGTCGGACAGTGGCGCGGTCCTTGACCTGAACATCTCGCCCGAGGCGCTGACCCCGCGCATGACCCTCAGCCAAATCCGCGCGGCGGCATTGGAAAAAACGGCGGCGGCCAAACAGGTGAAGCCATGACCATCCGACTTGGGGCCGACATCGGCGGCACCTTCACCGACATCGTGCTGGACTGTCGGGGCAAGATGACCTCGACCAAGGTTTTGACCAATTACGCCGCCCCCGAACAGGCCATTCTGGATGGGATGGACGCGGTGCTGGCCGAGGCTGGGATTGCCTATGCCGAGCTAGAGATCGTGATCCACGGCACCACGCTGGCCACCAATGCCCTGATCGAACGGCGCGGGGCAAAGGTGGCCTTT
>NKIT01000278.1 GCA_002256185.1 Rhodobacteraceae bacterium PARR1
ACCTTGACCGCCAGATCGGCGGACAGGGTTGAGGCACGGGCGCGGTCGGGCGAATCCTTGGGCAAGTTCACCGCATCGTGGAAATAGGCGGCTGCGAGCAGGATTTCGGCATCTGCGCCCGGTTCATCCATGGCAATCAGCCGCGCCATGCGCCAGACGCGGCGCAGATGGCCCATGTCATGTGCGGCGTCGGCCTGCCACAGGGCGGCGATGGCGGATTCGTAAGCTGCGATGCGTTGGGCTTCGGTCACAATTGATCCAATGGCACGGTGGACAGCCCCAACTCGCGTGTCGCGCCCAAGGACAGGCGCGGGCTGTCCAGACCGCGTTCGGCCTGAAAGCGACGGATCGCCTCGGACGTGGCAAGGTCGATCTGGCCGGTCAGCGGGCCGTCATAGATGCCGCGGGCTTTCAGCGCGCGTTGCAGGCTGCCGACAAATTCGACAGTCAATTCTTCGGGGCAGGGGGTGCGGAAATAGACCACCTCACGTTCCCGCGCGATGCGCTGGCGTGTGTCGGTGCGGAAGGTGGCGGGGGTGATGACGGTCCCGGTGTCATCGCGTTCTTCGGCGGTCACTTGCACCTGTTCGGTGACGGTTTCGATGATGGCGGGGGTGATGTCCGCCTCCCAACAGGCACCTTCGGGGCCTTGGGGCGGGCCGGGTTCGCGCGGGCGCACGATTTCTGCCGACAGGTCGGTGGTGCTTGGGTTTTCCGGCATGGGCACGGTCTGACAGGCTGAGAGGGCCAAGACCGCCCAGATCCCGATTTTTGCCGCTGATGCCGTCATGAACCGCCTGCCTGTTTGCGCCGGGTTCCGACCCCGGCCTTGTGGTCGGCACCATAACGGTAAACGTGGCGGGGCGGAACACCCGTCACG
>NKIT01000112.1 GCA_002256185.1 Rhodobacteraceae bacterium PARR1
GCAATGTCCTGGCTGCTGGCGCGGATGCCTTCCATCGCCGTGACCATCTCGTTGATCTTGATCTTGCCGCCTTCGGCCACTTCCGACGCGCCGGTCACCAACTGGCTCGCCGTCGTCGCCGCTGCGGCATTGGACTTGACCTGAATGTCGGTCTGTTCCGCCGAGGACGAGATTTCATCGACCGACGAGGATTGAATCTGAGAGTTTGTCGCCAAAGACTGCGACGACTGGCTCATCTGTTCGACCGTGATCGACACTTGCTGCGCCTGTTGGCCCAGCAGCCGGAAGGCACCGTTCAGGCTGGCGAAGGCTTGGTCAAAGGCCTCGATCAACTGGCGATAGGCCCCCTTAAAGCTTTCGGGCGCGGTATCGACATCCAACTTGCCCGCAACGATGGACCGCGACAGCCGTTCGATTTCGGATGTGACGTTGCCAAAGTTGCTGCGGATGCGGTCGATGGTGTCGATCAGTTTGCGGAATTCGCCCTGATGCGCGGTGCTGTCCACCTGATGGTCCAGCACACCTTCGGCCAGATCCTGCGCCATCATGCCGACATCCCGAACGAGACTGCGGAAATTGTCGCGGATCGCGTCCATCGCTTCGTTGATGAAGGCCTTTTTGCGCGGAAAGCGTTCCAGCGGCGCGTCAAAATTGCCCTTGGCAAATTCCATCATGCAGGCCAGCGCCTTGCGCTTGGTTGCGATGTGTTCTTCGACCATGGCATTCACACCGGAGATCACCTCGGCATAGTTGGCGGAATAGGCCGTCGTGTCGATGAAGTGGTCAATGTCGCCCGCCGTATGCGCCGCGGTCATCTGCTTCATATCGCCCAGCAGACGCTTGATCTCGTCGTCAAAGGTTTTCAGGCTGCCGCGGATCAATTCGATCGCATCGTTCAGGAACACCCGCTTGCGGTTGAACTGTTCCATGGGCGCATCAAGGTTGCCCTGCGCCATGGCGGTCACGCAGGCGACGACCTTTTTCTTGGTCTTGATGTGCTCTTCGACCATGCTGTTGACCATCGACAGCGTGTCGCGCAGGACCGGGCGGAACTTGGTGGGGTCGATCCTGACATCGATCTCGCCTTCCACATGGGCGCGGGCCATATCATCAACGGCCTTGACCATAGAGGCGAGTTCGTCCGTCGCCTCAACCTCGGCGGTGCGATCGCGCCATTCGACGAAGATGCACCCAAGACTGCCATCGGCATTGTTCTTGGGTGTGGCCCGAAACGCCAGATGCGCCCCTCCAACCGAGAACTGGCCGTCATGCGGCGTGGTCATGCCATGCATCAGATGGCGCTGATAGGACGGGTTCTTGTGAAAGACGTCGATGTTCTTGCCCACAACGTCCCGCGCCGTGAAATGCGGCAGGTCCTGACGGATGCCACCCTCGATCCGCTCAAACATGCGGAAAGCAGCCTCGTTGACATAGCGGATCACCATGTCGTGGTCGGCGACCATCATCGGGTTGGACAGGAAATCAAGAACCTGGAAGGTATGCATGCCGTCCCAGGCGGCAGGGATTTCGGTCGGTTTGGTCATGGGTTCGGTCCTGTTTTTGGTCCCAGTGGCGCGGGCTACAGTCCGTGTCGGGCGGGCAGTGGCGGCAGGTTCGGCAGCGGCAGACGCGGCGACAGGTGCCGCGTCAATCCAAGCCAGCGGGTCGTTCATCAGACGCGGGCGGTTGTCCTGCGGATCGGGGGCGCTGGGTTTCTTGGCCATCACACGGCTCCTGCTTTCTTCTTCGTCCCACCCGTTCCGACAGGCGGCATCAGATGCCGCGCAAGGGCGGAATAATCCGCGGCGCCGGTGCTGGTGGGAGCGTGGCCATATATGGTCTGGCCTTGCCCAGGCGCTTCGGCCAGACGGACAGAGTTGCGGATCACGATGGGCATCAGGCCGCGTGTGCCAAAGCGTTCGGCCAGACGGGCGCGCACCTCACGGTGGACGGCCAGTCGATCGGAATAGCGGCAGATCAGCAGGTTCAGCCGGTCCCACGACACGCCGGATTCCTGCATCCGCTTCATCAGGCGGCTGACACCGTTCAGCCCAAGGAAATCCGCCTCAAGCGGGCTGATGACCGTATCGGCGGCCTGCATCACGCGGGCCACCTCGGGGTTCCAGCCGGGGGCCGCGTCATAGATCACCCAGTCTGCGGCGATAGCATCCGGGTCGGGCGCGGCGGCAGTTTCATCAGCGGGTTCGGGATGGCCAAGCACGACCGAAAGGTTCGGGCAGTCGGCCACATCGACCGGCACGCCGGCCTTGCCTGCGCGCCAATCGGCAACGCTGAAGCCAGCGGCCCCAGTCAATCCCAGCGAGGCGGAGAGGTGCATTTGCGGGTCCAGATCGACAAGCACCACCCGCCCCGCCCCCGCACGGGCAAGGGCCGCGCCAAGATTGACCGCCGTAGTGGTCTTTCCGACGCCGCCCTTCTGGTTGTAGATCAGGACCCGCATCATGCAGCCGCCACGGACAGGTCGGACGGCAGCGCCACATCACTTTCGGAAACGAGAACCGACGTATCCAGCAGGATCGCCACGCGTTCGCCCACACGTCCGATCCCGGCAATCACCGGACGGCTGGACGACCGGCCAAATTGCGCGTGACGGTCCACCTGCGACGGCGGGATTTCCAGCACCTCGGACACGCCGTCGACGATCAGGCCGATGGGCGCATCGGCCACATCCATCACGATCACGACCGTGCGTTCGTCATAGGCGCGTTCGGGCATGCCAAAGCGCAGGCGCACGTCCATCAGCGGGATCACCTTGCCGCGCAGGTTGATCACGCCCTTGATGTAATGCGGCACATCCGGCACCGACATGATGCGTTGCATGCCCACGATTTCGGTGACACCCGCAATGCCGACGCCGTATTCTTCATTCGCCAAGGCGAAGGTCAGATACATCTCGTCGATATTGTCGGTGTCGGTCACGCCAAGACCCGCGCCGCGGGACCGGGTCGCTTCGGATGTGTCTTCTGCCATGTCGGTCTCCTGTGTCTTGCTTCGGGACAGTGTGTCGGTGTCAGGCGCGGGCGCGGGCGTTCAAGCTGGGCACCAGCGTCAAAAGTCGGTTCGGAATGGCGTCGAGCGGCAGCGTCTCTTCGGATGCCCCCAGATCGCGCGCGACCATGGGCATCCCGTAAACGACCGATGTGGCCTCATCTTGCGTGATGGTCCGGCCCCCGGCATGGCGGATCGCCAAAAGGCCGTTGGCCCCATCGCGCCCCATGCCGGTCAGCACCGCCGCAGCGGCATTGCGGCCCACCAGTTGGGCTACGCTGTCAAACAGCACATCGACCGAAGGGCGCGAGAAACAGACCGGGTCGCCCTGCGTCAACGCCACGGCATAGCCGACGCCGCGCCGCACAAGGCTCATGTGGCGGGTGCCGCCGGGGGCCAGCAGCACAAGCCCCGTACGGACCAGATCACCATCCTGCGCCTCACGCACGGACATGCTGCACAATGAGTCCAAGCGTTGCGCAAAAGCGCTGGTGAAACCTTCGGGCATGTGTTGCACGATCACGATGCCGGGGCTGTCAGCCGGAAACAGCGGCAGGATACGGCACAAGGCCTGCACACCACCTGTCGATGCACCCAAGGCGATGACCGACAGGGAAGGGCTGCCTGTCGGGATCGGTGGCGGCAGGGCGGTTGCGCGTTGCGGCGGCTTGCGCCCGCCCACGATCACCCGCGCATTGGCCGCCGCCCGGACACGGGTGCAGATGCCAGCCATCATGGGCGGCAAACCGTCACCCAGACCCAGCGTCGGCTTGGTGACGATGTCCACCGCGCCCGCCTCCATCGCGCGCAGGGTGATCTGCGCACCCTGACGGGTCAGGGATGAGATGACGACGGTCGGGATCGGGATCTTGGACAGATAGGTTTTCAAGAATGTCAGCCCGTCCATCCCTGGCATTTCAATGTCCAGCGTCACCACGTCGGGGCGCTGGTCCTGCATCAGGGTCCATGCCGCCTCGGCGCTGGAAGCCGCGCCGACCACCTCGATCTGCGGATCAGCGGACAGGCCGGTGGTCAACACCCGGCGCACCATGGCCGAGTCATCTACGATCAACACCTTGATGGGCGCAGCGGTGTTCATGCCGACGCCTTTCGATAAATGCCGTTGTCCGTGGGAATCCAACGGGTGGGCAGATCGCGGATGTTTTCGGTGACGCTGGTGGTCAGCCAGCCGCCCGGTTCGGTGACGTCATAGATGGCGTTCAGCGTGGCGGTCTGATCGTGGCGTTCAAAGTAATACAGGATGTTGCGGCAAAAGACCGCCTGAAACGTCTTGCGGAAGGGGTAGGGCATGGTCTTGAGGTTCATCTGCCGAAAGGTGCAGGCGGCGCGCAATTCCGGCTTGATGCGGTATTGCGCGATGCCCACGCTGTCAAAATAACGACGCCGCAGATCGGGCGGGATGCGGTCGAGCCGTTGTTCCGAAAACACCGCCGATTCCGCTTGTTGCACGACAGGGGCGCTGATGTCGGTGCCAAGGATCTGCAGCCGCTTCAGCGCCGCAAAGCCCAGCGTTTCGGCCACCATGATGGCCAAGGTGTAAGCCTCGTCGCCGGTGGAACAGGCAGCGGACCAGATGCGGATTTCGTCCCGCCCGGCCAATGTCGGCAGCACTTTGGTGCGAAACGCCTCCAGCACCTCGGTCTCGCGGAAGAAATAGGTGTGATTGGTGGATGCGGCATGCATCACGGCCAATTGCAGGTCGTGGTTCGCCTCGGACGACAGGCGGCGGGCCATTTCGCCCAGATCATTCAGGGTAAAGGCACGCTGAACGCGGGTCAGGCGCTGGCGCAACAGGTCGGTCTTGTGCTGCGGATAATGGATGCCGCACCGCTGCGTCAGCCAGTCGCGGATCGCTTCACATCCGGCCAGATCGGCGGCGGCGTTCATGCGCTGACCCCCGCACCCAGACGCTCGCAATCCAGCACCAAGGCCACCTCGCCGGTGCCCAGCAGGGCGCAACCCCAGCTTGCCCGCACCTTGGCCAGACGCCCGATCAGCGGCTTCATCACCACTTGCTGACGGTCGAGGATTTCGTCCACCGGCACCGCAATCGACCCGTTGGATGTATTGAACACCACCAGAACAGAGTCAGGATTGGTGCTCTGCATCGCGCTGGTCATGTCGCCATAGAACCGGTCCAGACGGCAGACGGGGATGTAATTGCCACGCAGGCGGAACATCTCTGATCCGTCCCCGGCCGAGATGTCCAACAGATCGCCCGGCGCGGGCTTGGCGATTTCCGACACCACGTCAATCGGCACGGCAAAAAGCTGCACGCCCAGCCGCAGGATGATGCAATCAAGGAACGCCAGCGACACCGGGATATGCAGCGAAACCCGCGTGCCCTGCCCCGCCGTGCTGTCCACGCCGATCCGGCCACGCAACGCGGTCATGGTGGAATTCAGCACATCCATGCCGACGCCACGTCCCGACAGGTTCGACACGGTTTCCGCTGTGGAAAAGCCGGGTTCAAAGATCACGCGCCACAGGGCAGAGGGTTCGGGTTCCTCATCCGGGCCGAAAAAGCCCTTTTCGCGGGCCTTTTGCAGGATGCGATCCCGCGACAGCCCACGCCCGTCATCGGCGACGACGATCTGAACCTCTGACCCCACTTGCGCGGCGGACAGGGTGATCCGGCCCTGTGACGATTTCCCGGCCTTTTCGCGGTCTTCGGGCGTTTCCAGCCCGTGGTCGGCGGAATTGCGGACCACATGCAGCAAGGGATCATAGAGCTTGTCCGCCACCAGCTTGTCGATGGCCGTATCGCCGCCGACGATCAGCATGTCGATGGATTTGCCAGTCTGGCGCTCCAACTCGCGCACCATGCGGCGCAGACGGCGGAACACGTCATCGACCGGGACAAGGCGCAGCTCGGTGGCGGCGTCCTGAACCTCGCGCACGATCATGTTCAGACGATGCACTGCCGCGTCGAAATTCGTCAGTACCAGACCCGACAGGTCCGGCGATTGCACCGTTTCCGACACAGACAGCGACAACTCGCCCACCAGATCCATCAAACGGCTGATCTTGTCGGACGAGACGCGCATCAGCCCGGAGTCGGGCGCGTTGGTTTCTGGGCTGGGTGCGCTCATGCCACGGCCCCCCTTGCGGCAAGATGCCGAAGGTTCATTCCGTGCCAGACGTGCCCTGTGCCTACGGCCGCCATGTCAAATTGCCTTTATGCTTCGGTCGGGGACTGCAAACGCCGCGCCAGTTGCGCCACGCCCTCGCAGCGCGGGGGATCAGGCGGCTTCCTCATTGCGATCGAAGTTAAAGATGCAGACCCCGTCAAAGCCCGTGGACTTGAACAGGAACGTCTTCTTCATCGTGTCGAGAAACCCGCCGTGCTTCTTTTCGAAAACCTTCAGGTCGCCGACGGAAGGGAAGAATACATTGATCGAAACATCGCCCTCCTTGCTGATCAGGACGTTCAGCCCTGTCAGATTGCAGGATGGTATGGCGTTCCCCAGCGCCTCGATAACAAACGGGGCCGCGATCTGTGCTGCGTCGAGGCTCGGGAATTTCAGATGATATGTCTTGGAAAGCATGGAGCACGTGCCTCAAGGTTGTTCCACTCACCGAGGCCAGAACGACCGGTCAGGGGTTATTGTTGATACGTCCCTACGGATGGGGTCTGGCTTTGGGTGTAACGATTGACGTGAAACGGATGCCCATCCCGGGTGGGTCTGCCCATCCCATGGATGCCATACCGTCGGACCGGGTGGCCCCGATCTGGCCCAAGGTCGTGTCAGAAAACGGTTTTCCGACACGCGGCCCAAAGGCGTGCCGTCGGATTGTCCGCACAGCACCAAATTGACTGACGGTCTCAGGCTTCTATTCGACCCAAGTTCAGACGATTTTAGCGGGGGGAAGCGATTTTTTCGCGTCTCGGTCTCAGGTGGCACGCATCCTGCCTTGTATCCGTCAAGGAAGCACTTATCCGGGACGGCACAGAATGGCACATATCCACCTGATCGAGACCAGCTTTACCGCCGCGCAACCGCTGGCGCTGCTGCTAGCCCGGCGGCGCGTGGCGGTGGAACGGGGCACCAAACCCCAGACCGGCGCGCAGGTGGTTGCGGCCTCGGCCGCGGTCGAAGTGCAGATGGGCCCGCGTGCGTTGATGGATCTGGCGCGCGCTGCCGGGGCCAAGACCTTGGTGATCGTGACCGAAGAAGCCCCCGCCCTGATCGTGACCGAAGAAATGGGGGGCCGTATCCTTCGCGTCGCCCTGCCGTCGCCGGTTGCCCCGCAGGCGCTGCGTGACTGCGCCCTGATGATGCTGGCCGACATACTTGGCGCGCAGCTTCAGGCGATGGTGGCGGCAGACCCGGAAACCCAGCAACTGATCGACCTTGCCGCCCGTGTGGCCCGCACCGATGTGACCGTCTTCATCAATGGTCCCACCGGATCAGGGAAAGAAGTCCTCGCCCGTCAG
Organism: Rhodobacteraceae bacterium PARR1; assembly: GCA_002256185.1. Taxonomy (GTDB): domain Bacteria; phylum Pseudomonadota; class Alphaproteobacteria; order Rhodobacterales; family Rhodobacteraceae; genus Paragemmobacter. The sequence continues at coordinate 7,469 of NKIT01000112.1, forward strand.
GTCCATGCCGCCAGCCGCCGTGCAGGCGCACCCTTTGTCGCCATCAACTGCGCCGCCATCCCGGAAAACATGCTGGAGGCGATCCTGTTCGGCCATGAGAAAGGCGCCTTCACCGGGGCTGCCGCCGCCAACAAAGGCATCATCCGCGCTGCCGAAGGTGGCACGCTGATGCTGGACGAGATTTCGGAAATGCCGATGGGGCTGCAATCCAAACTGCTGCGCGTGCTGCAAGAGCGCGCCCTGACCCCGATTGGTGCGCAGACCGAAGTGCCGGTGGATATCCGCGTCATCGCCACCTCGAACCGCGACATGCCGGCCGAGGTTGAGGCCCGGCGCTTCCGTGAAGACCTGTTCTACCGGCTGAACGTGTTCCCGCTGGCCACCCGCGCCTTGGCCGAACGACCCGATGATATCCCCGTGCTGGCCGCCGCCCTGATCCGCCGCCACACCCCCGCAGGCCAACCGCTTCCGCTGCTGACGACCGAGGCGATCTCGACCCTGCTTGCCCATTCCTGGCCCGGCAACGTGCGTGAGTTGGAAAATGTCATCCAGCGTGCACTTGTCATGCAGGAAGCTGGCACGATCCATGCCCATGACCTGTTGATCGACGTGACGGCCCGCAGCGCGGCACAAGCGCTGGCCCGCGCGGTCTAAGGCAGCAGCACAAAAAACGGCAGGCGGCAGTCACCCATGTCCATCTCTTCGATCAACGGATTTCAGCCCCTTCCGCTGTCAGTGCAGGCCCCACAGGCCGACCTGACCGCAGCCCCAGAAGGCAAGGGTTTTGGCGACCGCATCACCGAGGCGGTGGAGTCGCTGGCCAAATCGCAATCCGGCGCAACGCAGGCGGCATCGGATTTCGAAACCGGAAAACGCAGTGATCTGGCCGCCGTGATGGTGGAACAGCAGATTGCCTCATTGGGGTTCCAGTTTGCCCTGAACGTGCGGAACAAGGCGCTGGGTGCCTACCGCGACATCATGAACATGCCGGTGTAACCCAAGATGGCGCTTTCTCCTGTCACCCAGACCCCTTCGGGCAATCCCCTTGTCGCACAGGCGCGGGGTGTCCTGTCCAACGTCCTGCGGATGGGCGATCAACCCGCCGTGCGCCGCGCCCTGCCTGCCATGCTGATCCTGTCAGTGGCGGTGCTGGGGCTGGCGGCCTTTGTGTTGCTGCGCCAGCCATCGACGATGACGCTTTATCCCGGTCTGGCCGAAGCCGACAAAGCCCGCGTCATGGAGGCGCTGACCGCCGCCGGGATCACCGCCAGCGTCGACAGCATGACTGGCGAGGTTGAGGTTGCCACCGCCGAATATCACAAGGCGCGGATGGAACTGGCGTCCAAGGGCCTGCCCTCATCCATGCCCGATGCGGATACGGTCTTGGGCGAATTGCCGATGGGGGCCAGCAAATCCGTCGAAGGCGCGCGACTGCGGCAAGCGCAGGAACTGGAACTTGCCCGGTCGATCACCGAAATTTCCGCCGTCGCCATTGCGCGGGTGCATCTGGCCCTGCCGGAAAAGACCGCCTTCCTGCGCGACAGCCAACCGCCCCGCGCGTCGGTCTTTCTGCAACTCGCCCCCGGTCGCGCCCTTGAGGCGTCGCAGGTCGAGGCGATCGTGAACCTTGTCTCCTCCTCGATCCCCGGCATGGCGCGCGGCGATGTTACCGTGGTCGACCAGATGGGCCGCCTGCTGTCGCGCGGGTCGGATGATCCGATGGCGATGGTGTCGGACCGCCAGTTGCAACACCGGATCGAGATGGAGCGCCTGTACAAACAGCGCATCGAGGCCTTGCTGACCCCGATCACCGGCCCGGGCAATCTGTCGGTGCAGGTGACGGTGGACATGGATTTCACCCAAAGCCAGATCACCGAAGAAAAGGTCGATCCCCAAGGCCGCGCTTTGCTGTCCGAAGAGGAAACTTCGACCGAAAACAGCGAACCTCCGGCGCGCGGTGTGCCCGGCGCGGTGTCCAACACCCCCCCGGTTCAGGCCAATGTCGCCCCGGTTGGGGGTGCAGCGCCCGCCGCAACCGCCGCGCCGCAGACAGCAACCAACCGCAGCCAAGCCGCGACCCGGAATTATGAGGTGTCAAAGACCGTCTCGACCACCCAGCCGCAGACGGCCAAGATCACCCGCATTTCCGCCGCGATCCTGCTGCGCGCGGCCCCCACCGTGACTGCTGCCGATGGCACAACCACCCAACCCGCCCTGCCGCCCGATTTGAAGGCCGATCTGGAAAAGCTGACCCAGAACGCCATCGGCTTCGACATCGACCGTGGCGACAGCATCATCATCGCCGCCCAACCCTTCGTCGAAGAGGCGCAGATGGTCGAAGCCGGGACCGACCTGACATGGCTGCCCGAGGCGACCAAGCAACTGGTGCTGCTGGCCGGGATTGCCATCGTGGCGCTCGGCATCGTCCGCCCGCTTCTGGGCCGCATCTCCACCACCCCCGACGCGCCTGCCAGCCAAGCCACCCCGATGGGTTACGCCGGTCTGCCGGGAGTCGAGGTCGGCGAAGGCGAAAGCCTTGACGACGTTCAGGCCCGACTAGAGGCGCGGCGTGCCAAACTCGCCTCTGCCGCCCTTGGCGCGAATGTGGCGCGTGAAGACAAGTTCGCCGTCCTGCGCCAGATCGCACAGGAAGACCCCGCCCGCATCGCCTCGGTCCTTCAGCGTATGATGAAGGACGAGATCGACCCTTCCGCCGGTTGACGAGGATCGCATGCCCGCCCCACGCCCCACACAAATGACGACCGATGGCAGCACCCCGCGCGGGCCGCTGACCAATCTGGAACGCGCCGCAGTGCTGATGCTGCTGTTCGGCGAACGCGCTGCAGCGGCGATCCTGAAGAACCTCTCACCGCTGGAGGTGCAGCACCTCGGGGCCGCGATGTATTCCGTGGGCGACGTCGATCAGGATGCGCTGGAGGAATTGGTGGAATCCTTCCTGCAAGGTCTGTCCGAAGAGACCGGCCTTGGCATCGGTGCCCCCCTCTACATCCGGTCGATGATGACCGAAGCGCTGGGAGAGGACAAAGCCCAGTCCATCATCAGCCGCATCAACCCCGCCTCTGCCGAACGGCCCATCGAAATCCTCGACTGGATGGATGCACGTGCGATTGCGGAACTGATTGTGGATGAACATCCCCAGATCATGGCACTGGTCATCGCCTGCCTGGATTACGGTCTTGCGGCAGAGGTGCTGACGATGCTGCCTGACACGCTGCAACCCGACCTTGTCACCCGCATTGCCAATCTGAACACCGTCCAGCCCGAAGCACTGCGCGATCTGGAACATGTGATGCAGCGGAAATTCAAAGCCTCAAGCACGTCCCGCGCCAGCCAGATTGGCGGCGTGAAGGCCGCGGCACGGATCATGAACTTTACCAAAACGGCAATGGAACAGCGCATCATGCGCGAGGTGCGCAAAGACGACAAAGACCTGATGCAGGCGATTCAGGACAACATGTTCGTCTTTGACAACCTGATCAAATCTGATGACCGGTCCTTGCAGACCCTGCTGCGCAGTGTCGAAAACGAACAGCTTATCCTTGCCCTGAAAGGCGCGGATGAGGCGCTGCGCGAAAAGCTTCTGGCCTGCATGTCCACCCGCGCCGCCGCCAATATCCGCGATGAGATGGAGGCCCTTGGACCCGTCCGCCTGACCGATGTGCAAGAGGCGCAAAAGGCCACCGCCCGCCGCCTGTCGGATGAGGGCACCATCGTCCTCGCCGGTCGCGGCGGCGAGCAGATGGTGTAACCGATGACGCGCGAAAACTCGGTCATCGACCCCGCCAAACTCGCCGCACGCCTGCGCGCAGGACAAAACCGTGCCTTTACCGGACGTGCCCCCCTGACCGTGGGTGAGGCCACGTTCAAGGCGCTGCGTCTGGATCAGGTCGAACGTGTGTCCCTGACCCCGGTGGAGGTGGTCGAGGCGGAATGGACCGAAGAGGTCGCGCAGATTGAGACTCCGCCCGCACCCAGTGCCCCGCCGCCGCCCGATCCGGCAAAACTGCTGGCCGAAGCACAGGCGCAGGGCCATGCCGCAGGCCTGACCGAAGGCCATGCCAAAGGCGTGGCAGAAGGCCGCGCGCAGGCGTTGGCAGAGCTTGAGACGGCCCGCATCGCCTTTTTGGCGGCCGCGCGGGGCTTGGGCACGGCGGCCCCTGACCTGTCCGACCAGATCGCCGCCTTGATGGCATCCGCTGTGCGCGACCTTGCCGCACAACGCGCAGGGCAAGCGATTGATGCGCTGCCAAAACCTTTCATCGCGCGCATCACCAAATTGGCCGACCGCGTGGCGCAGGGCATGCGGACGGTGACGCTGCGGCTGAACCCTGATGACCTGACCGCCATCGCGCCGCATCTTGCAGGCACCGACCTTGATGGGGCAACCCTGACCCCAGACCCCACGTTGAAGCGCGGCGATGTTGAGGTGCGCGCCGACGGCATCCGCCTTGCCGATGTGCTGGGGGCGTGATGCTGGAAACCCTTGCCCGTGATCTGCATCGCCACACCGCACCGCCCGTGCCCCACATCGAAGGCCGGGTGCTGCGCTATGACGGGCTGATCCTTGAAGCCACGGGTTTTCCCGCCAGCCCCGGCACCCTTTGCGAAATCGCCACCGAAACCGGCATTCCGGTGCAGGGAGAGGTGATTGGTTTCCGCGACGGGCGCACCCTGCTTTTTCTGAACCAACCGGGTGCCGCCATCATCGCAGGCGCACGGCTGCATGTGATCGACGGTGGCCAGATGGCCGAGGTGGGGCCGGAACTTTTGGGCCGCGTGGTCGATGCCGAAGGTCATCCCTTGGACGGTTTGCCGCCGCCGCGCTGTTCGGCGGAATGGCCGCTGGCGGGGCGGCTGATGAACCCGCTCGCGCGGACGCCGGTGGACAAACCGCTGGATGTGGGCATCCGCATCATCAACGCAGCCCTAACCGTGGGCCAAGGCCAGCGCTTTGGCATCATCGCAGGCTCCGGCGTCGGGAAATCCGTGCTGATGGAAATGATGGCACGCTTCACCACCGCCGATGTCGTGGTCGTGGGTCTGATCGGCGAACGCGCGCGTGAAGTCGGCGCCTTTGTGCGGTCGATCATGCAAGGCGAGGCGGCCAAGAAAATCGCCATGGTCGCAGTGCCTGCTGACCGCTCCCCCTTGCTGCGGTTGCGCGCGGCACGACGGGCCACGGCGATTGCCGAACATTTCCGCGCCCAAGGTTTGCAAGTGCTGCTGATCATGGACAGCCTGACGCGCGTCGCCCATGCGCAACGCGAAATCGGTCTGGCGCTTGGCGAACAGCCGACGGCCAAAGGCTATCCGCCCTCTGTCATCTCGCTTATCCCCGGCCTGATCGAACGCACCGGGCCGGGACTGCCCGGCGAAGGCGCGATCACCGCCGTCTACACCGTGCTGGCCGATGGCGATGACACCACCAATGACCCCGTGGTCGATACCGCCCGCGCCATCCTTGACGGGCATTATGTCCTGTCGCGGCGGCAGACGCAGATGGGGATTTATCCCGCCATCGACCTGCCGCAATCCGCCAGTCGCGTGATGAGCGACATCACCGACCCCGCCCACCGCGCCGCCGCGCAAAAGCTGCGCCGGATGATCGCGCTTTATATGGACAACCGCGACCTGATGCTGATGGGCGGCTACGTTCCCGGCCAAGACCCCGATCTGGACGAGGCGATCCGCCTTTGGCCAAGGATCGCGGCGATGATACGCCAGCCCGCGCATGAACCATCCGATTTCGCGGCCAGCCGTGCCGCTTTGCTTGACCTGACAGGGATCACCGAATGACCGACAAGGCCCGCACCCTTTCCTTGATGGCGCTGAAGCAAAAGGCCCGCATTGCCGAAACCCTGACCGAGGTTGGCAAACTCGCCCGCCAGAAGGCCGAGGCCGAGGCGATGACCGAACGGCTGGACGCCATGCTGGCACAGCGTCGCGAAGGCGCGACGGGGCCACGGCTGGCAACCGATCTGATGGCCGAACGCCGCCTGACCGGGCAATTGCTGACCGAGGCAGAGCGGCAAAAGGAACGCTGGGCCACGCTGGCGGCAGACCTCGTGCGCCATCAGTCGGAACTCTCGCAGCAGGAACACCGTCTGCAAACGCTTGGCGACAAGGCACAGGCGGCAAGGGTCGAGGCCGCGCAGGAAAAACAGGCGCGGATCGACGCCGCCCAACCGCCGCGCAAACGCTGACGGAATCTGGCACCGAACTTGCATCCCAACGCCGAAACCGCCTTTTCCCGTCAGGACCACACCCCGCCATGATCGCCGCCGAAATCCTGATCGCCCCGCGCAACCCGGATGCGCCCGCTGCCCCCACAGCGGCAGCGCGACCGACCGAGGGTGCCGCCTTCGCGCAGGTTCTTGCGCAACGGATGGAGAGTGCGCCAGCGGTGGAAGGTCAGTCAGCGGCACTCCAAACGGCACCGGCAGAGGCTGCGTTGACGGGGACGGAGCCAAACACCATCCCCGCCACGGCGACACAGTTGGCTGGTTTGACCCTGACCGCGCCCGCGATGTCCGAGGATGCAGCGACACAGGGCGCAGGGGCCAAGGTTGCAACCGGGGCAGACGCAGGTCAACAAACCGACACAGGCGAAAAGGCTTTGCCAGCGTCACCACCGGCCACCGGCACCACCGCCCCGGCTTTGGCCTCTGTGTCTTCACAGACAGCAGTGCCAAATGCAGCCCCGGCACAAACCGCCCCGACCGGTGATCCAGCGCTGGCCACAACGGACACTGCGCCTGCCACC
>NKIT01000113.1 GCA_002256185.1 Rhodobacteraceae bacterium PARR1
CGTTGTGGTTCGAGAGCGAGCCGTTGTGCACAAGGCACTGATCCGCCCCGGTCGAGAACGGATGCGCGCCCATCGTGGTCACTGCCGATTCCGTGGCCATGCGGGTGTGGCCGATGCCATGGGTGCCCTTCATGTCCGCCACGCCAAAACGGCGCGCAACGTCCTTGGGCAGGCCCACCTCTTTGAAAATCTCGATGCTTTCGCCCGCGCTCATCACCTTGATGGCCGGGCGCAGATGGGTCAGCGCCGAACGCGCGGCCTCAAGCTGCGCAAGCGGCAGTTCCAGCACCGCATGGGTATCCTTGACCAGCATCAGGACCGGCTGGCCGATGGCCGCATGCAGATCGCCGTCGAGATCCTTGAAATCCGTTCCGGGATTTGCCGATTGCACGGTGATCTTGCCCCGACCCTCACCCCCGCCGCCATAGATCGCGATCCCGGCCGAATCCGGGCCGCGGTCGGTCATGGTGATCAGCATGTCCGTCAGAAGCGCGCCCAGTTGGGATTCAAGGGCGGGGTCCTTTAGAAACAGTCCAACGATGCCACACATGGATTCGTCTCCTTCCGAATATAAGGTGACGCTAACACCAGCCTTTTGGCCTTTCAACTGTCGGGAAACTTTTTTTACCACGACAAAGGTCAGGCGTCAGACGCAAGGCGCATATCCGGGCAAACGCACCCAGACCGCCTGCAAAGGCGGCACAATCGGCTGTCCAAGGGTGGCCTTGAATAGCGATCAGTTGCCCTGCGGGTAGCTGATCACCGACAGGTAACGCGCGGGCAGTTGTGTCAACCGTTCCGGGCCATGCGGCGCATCGGCATCAAAGAACAGACTGTCACCGGGCTTGAGGGTGTAGATCTGATCGCCATGGCGATAATCCACCTCGCCCTCCAGCATATACAGCAGTTCCAACCCTTCATGCTGAAAGGCGGGGAAGGTGTCGCTCTCTGTCGTCAGGGTGATCAGATAGGGTTCCACCACCACCCCGGATGAATTTGATCCGATATGGCCCAGCAGATTATACTGGTGCCCTGCCCGCGTGCCCCGGCGTTCAATTTCAAGATGGTCACCGGCTTTCACATGCTGGGCTTCGCGGCGTTCCTCATAGCTGCGAAAGAACGCAGTCACCGGCACGGACAAGGCATGGCTCAGCGCCTGCAACGTCGTCAGACTGGGCGAGGTGTTGCCGTTCTCGATCTTGGACAGCATCCCGATGGACAAGCCCGTAACTGCGGCCAGATCGGCCACGGTCATGCCTTGCTGACGACGAAACCCCCGCACCTCGCGCCCGATGGCGGCTTCCAGCGTGCGCTCTGACACCTCACGCACACGGTGCGGGTCTTGGTCAAAGACAGGCTTCTTTTGTGCAACGGCATCCAGATCGGGACGTTCTGCCATGACGAAACCTGTGGCTTGGGAAAAATTGACCTGCCTTTATTCACTACCGTGAAAGAAAATCTGCCACAAGTGGCAGGCCAATGCAGATGCCACCGTCAGGCCAGCGATGCGGCGGCCACCTCCAGCGCATGCAACAGGCTTTGCGCCGATGATCGTGGCCCGAACAGCCGCACCGCATCCGCGCCCTGTTTCAAGAGATAGACCCCCAGATGGTCCATCATGGTCCGGGTGGCATAGCCATCGGGCACCACCGCCAGATCGACATTGCACAGCCGCTCCATCCACGCGGTCAGCGCCGGACCCGACAGATCGAAACACACCCATGCATCCGTCTGTTCGGTGATCGACGCCGCCGCACCGAACACCGGTTTCAGATGGGCCACGATGTCTTCGTGGCTGGCAAAAGGCGCGGTCACAAACCACATGTCGGGCGTCACCCAGAACGCGCCATAAGGCGTCCCACTGGCCGACTGCAACGGCGGCGGCAAGGGAACACCCGCCTTCGCCGCCGCTGCGGCAAAGGCCTGATCCTGCCCGCGCCGCAGCGCGACGGACGCCAGCGCCACATCGTCGCGTTCCGTGATGCGATACGGACCCACTGTGACCGTGCGCGCCGTGTCATGCCCCAGCGCGGTCAGGCTTTTCCATGCATCAGCCACGAAAACGTTCTCCGTCAGGGTCAAAGAAATGCGGACTGACGATATCGACCAGCGTATCGGTCCCGGTCAGGAAGTTGACCGCCCGCATCCGCCGCCCGATCTTCTGATCCCCCGCCTTGAGGTATCCCAGCGCAATGTCACAGCCCAGATGCGGGCTATAGACCTTGGACGTCAGCCACCCGCCATCGCTGGCCAATTCCACAGGCGCGCCAACCTCAAGGAAATGGCTGCCCGCTTGCAACACACCCTTGGGGTCAGCGGGTTTCACGCCCACCAGCCGATAGCCATCCGCGCGGGTCATGCCCTCACGTTGGCTGAGCACCATGCCGATGGAATCCTTTTTCTTGGACACCATCTTGCCCAGCCCCATGTTCAGCGCGGACGATTGGCCATTCAACTCGCCCCCCGCGACATGGCCCTTTTCGATGCGCATGACGCCAAGTGCTTCGGTGCCGTAGACCACGGCGTCAAATTCCGCCCCCGCCGCCATCAGCCTGCGCATCAAGGCATCGCCATAACGGGCCGGAACCGCCACCTCATAGGCCAACTCGCCCGAGAACGAGATGCGGAACAATCGTCCCCGCAGACCGCCCAGCGTGACGCTGCCCGCCCCCATGTAGGGGAACGCGGCGTCCGAGATGTCCTGATCCACAACCTTTTCCAACAGCTTGCGCGCATTGGGACCGGCCACCGAATACTGCGCCCAGGCTTCGGTGGTGGAAATGATCTGCACATCCATGTCCGGCCACAGAACTTGGCGGCAATATTCCAGATGCCGGAACACCGTCACCGCATTGGCCGTGGTGGTGGTCATGACATATTCATGCTCGGCCAGCCGTGCCGTGGTGCCATCGTCAAACACCATGCCATCTTCGCGCAGCATCAGCCCATAGCGGCATTTGCCCACGGCAAGGGTCGAGAACGTGTTGCAATAGACCTTGTCCAGAAAGGCCGCCGCATCTGTGCCTTGGATGTCGATCTTGCCAAGGGTGGTCACGTCGCAGATGCCGACCGACCGGCGGGTTGCCAGAACCTCACGGTCGACACTTTCGCGCCACGTCGTTTCGCCGGGTTTGGGCACCCATTGCGTGCGCAGCCAGTTGCCCACCTCGACAAAGATCGCGCCCTGTTCGCTGGCCCATTTGTGGCTGGGTGTCAGGCGGAAGGGTTTGAATTCCTTGCCACGCGACCGCCCTGCCAGCGCCCCCATCGCCACCGGCGTGTAGGGCGGGCGATAGATGGTGGTCCCGGTTTCGGGGATCGCGCGTCCGGTCAGTTCGGCCATCACGGCGATGCCGATCACATTGCCGGTCTTGCCCTGATCCGTGGCCATGCCCAGCGTCGTGTAGCGCTTCAGATGCTCGACCGAGGTGAAGTTTTCCTGCTGTGCCAGCTTCACATCCTTGACCGTGACATCGTTCTGCTGGTCGATCCACGCCCGCCCCTTGCCATGCGGCACATGCCACAGCGGCGACAGGTTCAGCGGCGCATCCTCGGCCTTTGGCAGGTCGCCTGCGGTTGCGGTGATGCCCAAGGACTCCAGCACCGCCAGCGCCTGCACGTGCCCCCCGGCCAATGCGCCATACGTGGACAGATGCCCCGCCGCAGCGCCCGCCGCGATCAAGCCGGCAGGCCCACCCTGCCCCGGCACAAAGGCCGCAATATCCGCGCGCCATTCGGGACGGGCGCGATGGTGCGAGTGGATGTTGATGTTCGGGTTCCACCCGCCCGACACACCCAGCGCCGTGCAAGCGATGGTTTCCGTCTGACCCGTGGCCAGACGCACCGTGATCCCCGACAGGCCCAAACGCCCGGTGCTGTCGATCACCTGCGCGCCGCGCAGATGGCGGATGCCGGGCAAAAGCGGCCCATCCGTCCGGCTGTCGATCACGGCCACCACCTGCACGCCTTTGGCGGTCAGGTCAGCGGCACTGCGCAAACCGTCGTCATTGTTCGTGAAAATGGCAACCCGGTCGCCCACCGCCACGCCCCAGCGGTTGGCATAGGCCCGCAGCGCCCCGGCCAGCATGATCCCCGGACGGTCGTTGTTTTCAAAGGCGATGGGCCGTTCCGTCGCCCCCGCCGCAACGATCGCCCGCTTGGAATAGATGCGCCACAGCGTCTGACGCGGCTTTCCCGGCAGCGGCACCGGCAGATGGTCCGACACCCGCTCCACCGCCGCATAAATCCCGGCGTCAAAGGCCCCCACTACCGTGGTCCGCGCCATCAGACGCACGTTGGGCAGGCTGGCCAGTTCCGCCACCACCCCCGCCGCCCAATCGCCCCCGGCTTGGCCGCCGATGGTCAGCACCTCGGCATTCAGCCGCCCGCCCATGCGGAAGTCCTCGTCCGCCAGGATCACCCGCACGCCCGCACGCCCCGCCGTCAGCGCCGCCATCAACCCCGCAGGCCCCGCACCGATCACCAACAGATCGCAATGCGCAAAGGCCTTGTCATAGCTGTCGGGATCATCTTCCCGCGTCAGCGCCCCAAGCCCTGCCGCACGGCGGATGATCGGCTCATAGACCTTTTCCCAAAAGGCCGCGGGCCACATGAAGGTCTTGTAATAGAACCCCGCCGTGAAAAAGCTGCTCAGCCGGTCATTGATCGCCATCGCGTCAAAGCGCAGGCTGGGCCAGGCGTTCTGGCTGGTCGCGGTCAGCCCGTCGAACAATTCCGCCACCGTGGCGCGGGTGTTGGGTTCCTGCCGCGCGCCCGACCGCAGATGCACCAGCGCATTCGGCTCTTCCGATCCCGCCGACAAAGGCCCGCGCGGGCGGTGATACTTGAAACTGCGCCCCATCAACCGCACGCCATTGGCCAACAGCGCCGAGGCCAGCGTATCCCCCGGATGCCCTGCATAAGACGCGCCGTCAAAACTGAAGCGCAGGGTGGTGCTGCGGTCGATCTGCCCGCCCGCGATGCGATGGCTCTGGCTCATTTCGACCGCCCCCGCGCCCGCGCCACATCGCGCGCCAATTCTGCCGACACGATCTCATGCGTGACGGTATCGCGGGTGACGACCAGCCAAGACCGGTCCCCCTGTTCGTGATACCACAACTCGCGGTGCAGGCCCGCCGGGTTGTCGCGGTTGTAGAGGTAGTCGTGAAACACCTCGATCCCGGCGGTCATGCCATCAGGACGGTCGATCAGACTGGCATCGCCGAGATAGACGAATTCCTGCGCATCGCGCGGGCCGAGGATGGGATGGGGAATGATCATCTTCGGTCCTTCAATGCAGGTTCGGCTGGGCGCCCTGGCCCTTTTCGTCGATCATCAACCCCTTGAGGAAGCGATCAAACCGATAGGCCGTCGCCGTCGGATGCGGTTGGTCTGTCGCCAGCAGATGCGCAAAGCACCAGCCACTGGCGGGCGTGGCCTTGAACCCGCCGTAACACCAGCCGCCGTTGAAATAGAGCCCGTCAACCGACGTGCGGTCGATGATGGGCGATCCGTCCATCGACATGTCCATGATCCCGCCCCACATCCGCAACAGGCGTGCGCGACCGATCATCGGCATCAGGGCCATGCCGCCTTCGGCCACATCTTCGATCACCGGCAGGTTGCCGCGTTGCGCGTAAGAGTTATAGCCGTCGATGTCGCCGCCAAAGACCAGACCGCCCTTGTCGGACTGGCTGACATAGAAATGCCCCGCGCCAAAGGTCATCACCCCGTCGATCAGCGGCTTCAACCCTTCGGACACAAAGGCCTGCAACACATGGCTTTCGATGGGCAGCCGCATTCCCGCATGGGCCATCACGCGCGACGATGATCCCGCCACAGCGACGCCCACTTTCTTGGCCCCGATGAAACCGCGCGTCGTCTCAACCCCAAGGATGCGGCCATTCTCGATCCGCATGCCGGTGACTTCGCAATTCTGGATCAGGTCCACGCCGCGCATGTCCGCGCCTCGCGCATAGCCCCAAGCCACCGCATCATGGCGCACTGTCCCGCCCCGGCGCTGCATCAAGGCACCCTTGATCGGGAAACGGGCGTTGTCAAAATTGAGGAACGGATACATCGCACGCAACTGGTCACGGCTGACCATCTCGGCGTCCGCGCCGTTCAGGATCATGGCATTGCCGCGCCGGGTAAAGGCATCGCGCTGCGCGTCGGTATGGATCAGGTTGATGATCCCGCGCTGGCTGACCATGGCATTGTAGTTGAAATCCTGTTCCAACCCCTCCCACAGCTTCAACGAGAATTCGTAGAACGGCTCATTGCCATCCAGCAGATAGTTGGACCGGATGATCGTGGTGTTCCGCCCGACGTTGCCGCCGCCCAGATAGCCCTTTTCCAGCACCGCAATCCGCGCCTGCTTGAATTCCTTGGCCAGATAATAGGCCGTGGCCAGCCCATGCCCGCCGCCGCCGACGATCACGTAATCATAGGCCGCCTGCGGCGCAGGATCGCGCCAGACCGGCTTCCAGCCCTTGTGCCCCGTCAATGCCTCGGCAATGACGCGCAAACCTGAATAGCGCATCGCTGGCCTCCTGTTCCTGAAGGGAAGATGGCGGCACGGCCCCGCAAAACCCATGGGATTTGCGCCATCACCTGTCGAATTTGCGCCAAATCCGGAACGGGCCAATCGCCGGTCAGGGGACGCCCCGCCGCTGTCACGCGGCAGGGGGTGCCCATCTTTTCCGCGCGCCTGTCTTACCCCCGTGCCTGACGGATCGGGTTCAAGGTCATGATTTCCTTGGGCATATTTGGAAAAAAGCCGAGCGCATCTGACCTCGTCCCCATGGCCTGCTGAGGAAACTCACACATGGTCAATTCCGAGAAAGCGCCCGGTACATAGCGTCACCGTGCGAGTTCAAAGCATACAGAAAGTCAGCTAAGTCGTCCGGACCGCTGTCCCGCAACACATGCGCGAACCCCGAAAGGATCAACAGTTGCAGACCGGAAGAGTCACCTTTGACGACAAAGTCTGGTGCAGTGGAAAAAAATGCGGAAAGGTCTGCCGTTCCGCCTTTTTCCTGTACGGAAAGCAGATCTGCGTCGTCCAGAAGCCTGGGCTGGCTTTGCAGTTTCAAACTCTCTCTTCTGCCAGCCGTTCGCTCGTTGGCTCGCACAATATCGTTGGAATTAATATCGTCATTCAAAGATGACACCATTTGCCCGATTTCTTGCGAAATTCGCCCTTCGTAGCTCAAGCTGAATATTCCTAGACAGGTTGAGCCGGACAGTTCATCGCCTCGAGCATTTCGCTCAAACTCTGGATGCGTCTTCGCAATCCCAAATGCTTTTTCGAAGTTACCGTCTGCACTATATGCACAAGACAAGGCAGCCGCGCCAATATCGTTTAGTTTCGCCGGATCGAGGGACGCCATTTCATTCCTAAGACAGGAAAGCTTGTTTGGAGTAGAGACACAAACAATTTTGCCATCGATGGCGGCAAGTTCGGCCTTGAGGTCGGTCAGGTTCAAACCCTTTGCTGATCCTGCCGAGGCGAGTTCCACTGCAAGATCAGATTCCGGAACGTCTTTCAGTATCTTGCCCAAGTTATCGACCGCCACAGTCAGAGCAGCCTTTCGTTTTTCCAAACCGGCAACGCTATCATCGATCGTTCCCGCTTCGGTCAGTGCCGTCGATGCGCCAACGAAAAGTTTGTTTGCCGCGGCGTTCGGGTCTTCTTGGCAGGCAGACAACAGGATGGCCGCGCTGAGCAGAGCCGGGACAAACACCTTCATCGATACATCTCCACAACGACAGATTGCATTCCCAACGATACCGATAGCACTCTTTCGTTCAACCAATTAATCGAGTGGAAGCCAGCAAACACCCGAGTCGCACCCGATTTTCGGCGACCAATATCTGGTTTCATGCCAAAGTCGCACGACAGGTCCCTCGGATGTCACATCACCCCCGTGCCTGACGGATCAGCGTCAGGATATCCTTGGCCGCTTCGGGGATATTGGTGCCGGGGCCGAAAATGGCCTTCACGCCGTGGTCGTAAAGGAATTGGTAATCCTGCTGCGGGATCACGCCGCCACAGATGACCAGAATGTCCTCTGCCCCTGCATCCTTCAGCGCCTGCACCAGTTTCGGGGCCAAAGTCTTGTGCCCCGCCGCTTGGCTAGAGATGCCGATGACATGCACATCATTGTCGATGGCGTCTTGCGCGGCCTCTTCCGGCGTCTGGAACAGCGGTCCCACGTCGACGTCAAAACCGATATCGGCAAAAGCGGTGGCAATCACCTTGGCCCCCCGGTCATGGCCGTCCTGCCCCATCTTCACCACCAGCATACGCGGGCGGCGGCCTTCTTCTTCGGCAAAGGCCTCAACATCCTTCTGGATCTGGGCAAAGCCCTGATCGCCCTCGTAGGCCGCGCCATAGACGCCCGCGAGGGTCTTGACCTCGGCCCGGTGACGGCCAAACACCTTTTCCATCGCCATGCTGATTTCTCCGACAGTGGCCCGCGCGCGGGCGGCAACGACAGCGGCTTCCAGCAGGTTCCCGTCGTGTCCTGCGCGGAAGGTCAGATCGTCCAGCGCCGCCTGACAGGCCGCCTCATCCCGCGCGGCGCGGGTGGCGGTCAGGCGGGCGATTTGCGACTCGCGCACCGCGACGTTGTCGATGTCCAGAATATCGACCGGGTCTTCGTGATCCTTGCGGTATTTGTTGACCCCGACGATCACCTCTTCGCCCCGGTCGATCATCGCCTGCCGCTTGGCCGCCGATTCCTCGATCCTGAGCTTTGGCATCCCCGTCGCGACGGCCTTGGTCATGCCGCCCATCGCCTCGACCTCTTCGATCAGCTTCCACGCCTCATCGGCCAGTTGCGCGGTCAGGCTTTCGACATAGTAAGACCCGGCGAGGGGATCGACCACCTTGGTGATGCCGGTTTCTTCCTGCAAGATCAGTTGCGTATTCCGCGCAATCCGGGCCGAGGTTTCGGTGGGCAGGGCCATCGCCTCATCAAAGCTGTTGGTGTGCAGCGATTGCGTCCCACCAAGCGCTGCCGCCATCGCCTCATAGGCGGTGCGGATGACGTTGTTATAGGGGTCCGCCTCTTGCAACGACACGCCCGAGGTTTGGCAATGCGTCCGCAGCATCAGCGATCCGGGCTTCTTGGCCCCGAATTCGGTCATGATCCGGTGCCACAGCATCCGCGCCGCGCGCAGCTTCGCGGCCTCCATGAAGAAATTCATGCCGATGGCGAAAAAGAACGACAACCGGCCTGCGAAGTCATCGACATCCATGCCCCGCGCCAGCGCCGCGCGGACATATTCGCGCCCATCGGCCAGCGTATAAGCCAACTCTTGCACAAGGTTCGCACCGGCCTCTTGCATGTGATAGCCAGAGATCGAGATCGAGTTGAACTTCGGCATCTGGGCCGAGGTGTATTCGATGATATCCGCAATGATCCGCATCGAAGGCTCGGGCGGGTAGATATAGGTGTTGCGGACCATGAACTCCTTAAGGATGTCGTTCTGGATCGTGCCCGACAGCAGGCCTTTATCAACGCCCTGTTCTTCGCCCGTCACGATGAAACTGGCCAGAATCGGGATCACCGCGCCGTTCATGGTCATGGAGACGCTGATCTTGTCCAAGGGGATGCCGTCAAACAGCACCTTCATATCCTCGACGCTGTCGATGGCGACGCCTGCTTTGCCGACATCGCCCACCACGCGCGGATGGTCGCTGTCATAACCGCGATGGGTGGCCAGATCGAAGGCCACCGACACGCCCTGTTGGCCTGCGGCCAGTGCTTTGCGGTAAAAATTGTTCGACTCTTCGGCGGTGGAAAAGCCAGCATATTGCCGGATGGTCCATGGACGGCCCGCATACATCGTGGCCCGCACGCCGCGCGTAAAGGGGGCCACGCCGGGGACTTCGTCCATCTGGGGCAAACCTGCGGTATCGGCAGCGGTATAGAGCGGCTTGACCGGGATGCCTTCCAGCGTGTTCCACGTCAGCGACTCCGGGTCCGCGCCCCGAAGTTCCTTGGCCGCAAGTGCCTGCCATTTCGCAAGTTTGTCCGACATCAACGCGTCCTTTGCTTCAAACCGGGTCGTTTGGGCCGGAGTGGGCCTTCCGGCGGTCTTGGGTTTTGCGGGTTCGGCCCTATATTGCCCTTATGAGAGGAGAGCCGATGAATCCGCTTTATGGTCTTGTTCTGGCGGCGTTCCTGCCGTTTGCCGCCGCCGCGCAGGAGGGGTTTGTGCCCGTTCCTGCCGACTCTGTGGCGCTGGAGGATTTTCTATACCTGAAACGCCCCGTGGTCGTTTTCGCCGATACCCCCAACGATCCGGCCTTTGTGCGGCAGATGGACCTGATCGCACGGGGGGCGACCGATCTGACCGAACGGGATGTGATCGTGGTCACGGACACCGATCCGAAAGCCAAGACGGCGTGGCGGGAAAAGCTGCGGCCACGGGGGTTTTCGCTGGTTCTGATGGACAAGGATGGCAAGGTCATCATCCGCAAACCCCTGCCGTGGGAGGTGCGGGAAATCACCCATGCCATCGACAAGACCCCGCTGCGACGGCAGGAAATGCAGGAGCGGCCCATGAGCGGTGGAAGTTGACAGCTGTCAACTGATGAACAGAAGGTTAATCCTGTAACAGTTCTGTGCGGCTGGGCATGTCCCCTCACCCTGCCCTCTCCCCCGAGGGGAGAGGGTTTGTCGCGCAGGCGGGATGTGGGGCGAGAGACCGGTGCCGGGGCATGAAGCCAACGCGCACCAACGCGAGACAGCATGTCGCGCCACATGGATCGGGGGCGCATCGCGTGCTCAGAGGCGCGCTTCCCTCTCCCCTTGGGGGAGAGGGTCAGGGTGAGGGGTCGCCCCGGCCTGACGCGCGCAAGGGTCATCAGATCACTCAAACTCCATGATGATGTCATCGACGCGCAGGCTGGCACCGGCGCTGGCGGTAATCTTTTTCACCACGCCGCGGCGTTCGGCCTTGAGGATGTTTTCCATCTTCATCGCCTCGACTGTCGCAAGTGCCTGACCTTCCTGCACCTCTTCGCCCTCTTCGACCGCGATCTTCACGATCAGACCGGGCATCGGGCAGAGCAGGAAGCGCGAGGTGTCGGGCGGCAGTTTTTCCGGCATCAAGAGCGCCAATTCGTGCTGGCGCGGGGTGCGGACATGCACCTTCAGGTCCGCGCCGCGCAGGCGCAGGCGGAAGCCGCCGCTGATCTTGCCGACCTTCATCACCAAGGGCGCGCCGTCGATCATCAGACGGGCGAGGGCCTGACCGGGGGTCCAGTCGCTTTCGACCCGGACCGATGCGCCATCAGCGAAGGTCACAGTCGACCCGGCCTTGTCGGCGGCGATGGCGAGGGGCAGCACCTCGCCCTGCACGGTCACGACCCAATCATCGCCCACCCGGCGCTGGTGGTTGTCCATGGTGCCGGAAATGCGCGTGCGGCGGATTTCGGCGACGCGGTTCATCGCGGCGGCGGCAGCGGCGACACGGCGCAGGGTGGCCACGTCCAGTGTCGCGCCTTGGAAACCTTCGGGATATTCTTCGGCGATGAAGGCGGTGGTGATGTTGCCCGACACAAAGCGCGGATGATCCATCACCGCGCCGACGAAGGGCAGGTTGTGGCCGATGCCCTCAACCTCGAACGTGTCCAAAGCCAGACGCATTTCCTCGATCGCCGCCGCACGGGTGGTCCCCCAAGTGCAAAGTTTGGCGATCATCGGGTCGTAATACATGCTGATCTCGCCGCCCTCGAACACGCCGGTGTCGTTGCGCACGATCCCGCCGCGCGGGGTGGGGCCTTCGACCGGGGGGCGATAGCGGGTCAGACGCCCGATGGAGGGCAGGAAGTTGCGATACGGGTCTTCGGCATAAAGGCGGCTTTCCATCGCCCAGCCGTTGATTTTCAGGTCTTCCTGAGCGAACGGCAGCGGTTCGCCATTCGCCACACGGATCATTTGTTCGACAAGATCGACGCCAGTGATCAGTTCGGTGACCGGGTGTTCCACCTGAAGCCGCGTGTTCATCTCAAGGAAATAGAAGTTGCGGTTGCCGTCGACGATGAATTCCACCGTTCCCGCAGAGGTATACCCCACGGCTTTCGCCAAGGCGCAGGCCTGTTCGCCCATCGCCTTGCGGGTGGCTTCGTCCAGAAACGGCGAAGGGGCCTCTTCGATGACCTTCTGGTTGCGACGCTGGATCGAACATTCGCGTTCGTGCAGATAGACGCAGTTGCCGTGCTTGTCGGCCAGCACCTGAATTTCGATGTGGCGGGGTTGCGTGACGAATTTTTCGATGAAGATGCGGTCATCGCCAAAGCTGGCGGCGGCTTCGTTCTTTGACGACTGGAACCCTTCGCGCGCTTCGGCGTCGTTCCATGCGATGCGCATGCCCTTGCCGCCGCCGCCAGCGGAGGCCTTGATCATCACCGGATAGCCGATTTCGCCACTGATCTTGACCGCCTCATCCGCGTCGGCGATCAGGCCCATGTAACCGGGAACGGTGGACACACCCGCCGCTTGGGCGATCTTTTTGGAGGTGATCTTGTCGCCCATCGCCTCAATCGCGGGCGAGGGCGGGCCGACGAAGACCACGCCTTCGGCTTCCAATGCGGCGGCAAAATCGCGGCGTTCGGACAGGAAGCCGTAACCGGGATGGACGGCCTGCGCGCCGGTCTGGCGGACGGCGTCCATGATCCTGTCGATCACGATGTAAGACTGGTTCGCCGGGGGTGGGCCGATATGCACAGCCTCATCCGCCATTTTCACATGCAGCGCGTTGCGGTCGGCGTCGGAATAGACCGCCACCGTCTTGATGCCCATCTTGCGGGCGGTCTTGATGACGCGGCAGGCGATTTCGCCCCGGTTGGCGATCAGGATCTTGTCGAACATCTCTCTCCCCTTGTCCTGCGTCCGGGCCGGGGCGCAGTCTTTTCGGCGCAAAAGCAAAGGACCACCCGGGCAGTCTGCCCGGATGGTCCCGATGAAGTGTCAGACCTTTCGCCCGTGGGGGCGGCGGTCAGATGGGTCTTCGTCGCGCAGTGCTCAGTAGCACTGGCCCGGAAGGGTGCAGCTTGCGGCCCCAGCCAGACCGCCGATGACGGCACCGGTGGCAAGGTTGCTGTCGGTGATGTCAGCCACGGCTGCACCGGCAACCGCCCCTGCGGCACCGCGCGAGAGCGGGTCCTGCATGCAGCCCGCAAGGCCCATGACGGACAAAAGCGCGACGGCGATAATGGATTTTTGCATGTTTTTCTGCCTCTGAAGGGTGTTCGATGCGCCAAGATTAGCGCATTCGCGGGAAGGCAAAAGCGGAAACTGCGTTCGGACGTAACCAAGCGGGCCGTATAGGCCGAAGACTGCCGAAGGAATGGGATGCGCGACGATCCGCCGGGTGCGCCGCTCTTTTGGCGGCGCAGGCTTTGGGGGGCGGAGTGTCGGGGCGTCATGCGTCGTCCGATCCGTCGTCGTCGGCGTCAAAGTCATAGGGGGCCGCATCGGCGGAGAAGATTTCGGGGAAGGCCATTTCGGCGCGTTTGACGTCGATCTTCAGCCAAGCATCATAGCTGGCCGGGTCAAACGGGTCTTCGGCGGCGACAACTTCGCGCCCGAACAGCCAACTCAGGCGGCCTGCATCCAGATTGCCGCGCTGGAACGGTTCTTCGCCGAAATGCGCCCAGAGGGCGGCGATAAAGCCCTCATCGGCTTTGCGGTCGGCGTGCTTGCGGTCCTTGAACCGTTCGCGGCGGGTGATCTTGGTCACGCCGTCCTTGTGGTTGGCGCGACGGATGGTGAATTGGAAGTCCGTTCCGGGCAGTCGGCCCGGGAATCCGCGATGTTTCAGCATGACAGGCCCCTTTGGCTGCGAAGGGATGGGTCATGCCCGAAGCAGGGCGTCAGGTCAAACGCCGCGCGTCGGGACGCGGCGGACAGAAGAAGGGCGGGCCGGGGCGCGAAAGCCCGATTGGCCCGCCCGAATTCGCTTTTACTTGTATTTGCCGGTGTAGGTCGGCTCAGCGGTGACCGCCGGCTGTTCCACGTAAACGGCTTCTTCCTTTTTGGCGCAGGCGGCGACAAACGCGACGCAGCACAGGGCCAGCAGGGTCTTGGTGCTCTTGGACATCCTCTACTCCTATTTTCTTGGAGGGTCATGACGGATGAATAGCCATCCCCCTGCCCCCGTTCCGAGGTGTAGGCCGCTTGGGTTCGGCCTGAGGGG
>NKIT01000279.1 GCA_002256185.1 Rhodobacteraceae bacterium PARR1
CGATGCCCAGCACCTCGCCGGTCGACTTCATTTCGGGGCTCAGCACAGGGTCAGCGCCGGGGAAGCGCGCAAACGGGAACACCGCTTCCTTGACCGCCATGTAAGGCAGGTCGCGCTTGAACAGCTCGAAGTTGCTGAGCGGCT
Source organism: Rhodobacteraceae bacterium PARR1 (assembly GCA_002256185.1). GTDB lineage: Bacteria > Pseudomonadota > Alphaproteobacteria > Rhodobacterales > Rhodobacteraceae > Paragemmobacter. Next base: position 145 of record NKIT01000279.1, read on the forward strand.
CGCCCGCCATCACCCGGGCGGCGATTTTGGCGACCTGTTGCCCGATGGCTTTCGCCACGAACGGCACGGTGCGGCTCGCGCGCGGGTTGACCTCGATGAGGTAGACCTGGTCGTCCTTCACCGCGAACTGGATGTTCATCAGGCCCACGACGCCCAGCGCAAAGGCCAGCGCCTCGGCCTGACGTTCCATCTCGGCGATGATTTCTGGCTTAAGCGAATAGGGCGGCAGGGTGCAGGCAGAATCGCCGGAGTGGACGCCCGCTTCCTCGATATGCTGCATCACGCCCGCGACGCGCACTTCCTTGCCATCGCACAGCGCATCGACATCGCATTCGATCGCATCGCGCAGGTACTGGTCGATCAACACGGGGCTATCGCCCGACACGTTGACCGCGGTGGCGATGTAATTGTCGAGCTGCGCTTCGCTGTCGACGATCTCCATCGCCCGTCCGCCCAGCACGTAGGAGGGGCGCAGAAGCACCGGATAGCCGATCCGCGCGGCCACGGCGGCCGCCTCGTCGCGGCTGCGGGCAATGCCGTTGTCAGGCTGACGCAGCTTCAGCTTGTTGACCAGCTTGGCGAAACGCTCGCGGTCTTCGGCAAGGTCGATCATATCGGGCGAGGTGCCGAGGATCGGGATGCCCGCATCCTCCAGCGCCTGTGCCAGCTTGAGCGGGGTCTGCCCGCCGAACTGGACGATGACGCCCACCAGCTCG
>NKIT01000114.1 GCA_002256185.1 Rhodobacteraceae bacterium PARR1
TCCAGGACATCGGGGTACCTCGGTTTTCAAAAGATCGCCCCATTCTATAGGGGACAGGGCGGGATACAAGCCGCAGGGCGAAAGTTCAAGGGTTTGGGAAGAAAGCGCCACCTGCAAAGTGTGCAAACCAGCCACTTCCGCTTTTCCTGCGCGCCTTGGTCCGCTATACTCGCCCAATGACCAACGCCGCGCCCCATCTGCCAACGCTGCGACGCCGACGCGCCTGACGCGCCGACGGTCATTTTCGTGCGCCCGTTCCAGCGGGCCGCCCCCTTCCCTCGTTGACACCTGCCTTGGCCAGCCTTTACGGCTATGGCTTCGCTTCCAAGGACCAGACCCATGATTTCGCATGTCCTGCCGACCTACAACCGTGCTCCGCTTGCCTTTACAAAAGGCGAAGGCTCTTGGCTTTGGGCCGAGGATGGCAGCCGATACCTTGATCTGGGCGCGGGCATTGCGGTCAACGCACTGGGCCATGCGCATCCGGCGCTGGTGGCGACGCTGACCGAACAGGCGGGCAAGCTGTGGCATGTGTCGAACCTGTACCGCATCCCGGAACAGGAACGACTGGCCGATCTGCTGGTAGACAAGACCTTTGCCGACACCGTCTTCTTTACCAACTCAGGAACCGAGGCGGCAGAACTCGCCATCAAGATGGTCCGCAAATACTGGTCCGAAAAAGGCCAGCCCGACCGCACCCTGATCCTGACCTTTGAAGGGTCGTTCCACGGCCGCTCCACCGGGGCCATCGCGGCGGCGGGGTCTGAAAAGATGACCAAGGGCTTTGGCCCGCTTATGCCCGGCTTCAAATCACTGCCCTTTGGCGATCACGACGCGCTGCGCGCTGCGCTGACGGGTCAGGTGGCGGCGGTGATGATCGAACCCGTGCAGGGCGAGGGCGGTATCCGCACCCTGCCCGATGCCTGCCTGAAGGGCCTGCGCGATCTGTGCGACGCCACCGGTGCCTTGTTGGTGTTTGACGAGGTGCAGTGCGGCATGGGCCGGACGGGCAAGCTGTTCGCACATGAATGGGCCGGGGTGACCCCGGATATCATGATGGTGGCCAAAGGCATTGGCGGTGGCTTCCCCTTGGGCGCGGTGCTGGCCACGGAAAACGCCGCCTTTGGCATGACGGCGGGCACGCATGGATCGACCTATGGCGGCAACCCCTTGGGCTGCGCCGTGGGGGCCAAGGTGGTGGAGATCATCGCCGATGACGCTTTCCTGTCCGATGTCAGCCGCCGCGCCGCGCAGTTCCGGCAGGGGCTGGAAGGGTTGGTCGCCGCGCATCCGCAGGTCTTTGCCTCGGTCCGCGGTCAGGGCCTGATGCTGGGCCTGAAATGCACCGCGACCAATACCGATGTGGTCAAGGCGGCGTATGGCCAGCACCTGCTGACGGTGCCTGCCGCTGACAACGTCATCCGCATCTTGCCCGCGCTGACCATCACCGAGGCTGATATTGCCGAAGCGCTGGCCCGCCTTGACCGCGCCGCGACTGCCGTCGAACAGGCGGTCTGACGATGCACGCGACCGCAGAGCGGACACATAGGACAGGGCTGCGACCACGGCCCTTTCATTTTCTGTCCTGAAAATATCCTCGGGGGTCCGGGGGCAGACGGCCCCCGGGGTCGGCCATCAAGAGAACCGTTTTGACATGAAGCACTTCCTCGACATTCACAAAACCGACGCCGCCGAATTGCGTGGCATGATTGATGCCGCGCAGCGGATCAAGACCGCCCGCAATGGCCGCCCCAAGGGGGCACCCGATGATGACCAGCCCTTGGCGGGGCATATGGTGGCGCTGATCTTTGAAAAACCCTCGACCCGCACCCGCGTGTCCTTTGACGTCGGCGTGCGCCAGATGGGCGGACAGACCATGGTGCTGTCGGGCAAGGAGATGCAGCTTGGCCATGGCGAGACCATCGCCGACACCGCCCGCGTGCTGTCGCGCTATGTGGACCTGATCATGATCCGCACCTTTGAAGAAGCGACGCTGCTGGAGATGGCCGAACATGCCACCGTTCCGGTCATCAATGGTTTGACCAACCGCACCCACCCCTGCCAGATCATGGCCGATGTCATGACCTATGAGGAACATCGTGGCCCGATCGCGGGCAAAAAGGTGGTCTGGGCGGGGGATGGCAACAACGTCTGCGCCTCGTTCCTGCATGCGGCGGGGCAGTTCGGCTTTGATTTCACCTTCACCGGCCCGCAGACCTTGGACCCCGAGGCGGAATGGGTCGGCCTTGCCCGCGAGCAGGGGGTCAAGGTGCGGATCGAACGCGATCCCTTTGCCGCCATCGAAGGGGCTGATCTGGTGGTCACCGACACTTGGGTGTCGATGCACGATCCCGAAAGCGCCAAGGAACGCCGCCACAACCAGCTTCGCGCCTATCAGGTGAACGAGGCGCTGATGGCCCGCGCCAAGCCCGATGCCCTGTTCATGCATTGCCTGCCCGCCCATCGGAATGACGAGGCGACCAGCGCCGTGATGGATGGTCCGCATTCGGTGATCTTTGACGAGGCCGAAAACCGCCTGCATGCCCAAAAGGCGATCATGCGTTGGTGTCTGGGCAAATGATACCTGCCCCCGAAGAGGCGCCGATCTGGTCCGTTCTGGATCGGATCGGATTGCCTTTTCGCAAGACGGTTGGAGAGTTGCTAGCCCAATACGGCAGCCAGCCTTGCCCTTTGGCGGATGGGATGGACGCTTGTTTGCTGCCCGCAACGCCGCTGGTGCCGGGTCTGTCGGCGTTGTCGTTTCTGGTGCGCAAAGGTGATGATCCGACCTTGCCACCCGATCACCTTGAGGCCAGATATCGTGGCCCCTCTCGCTGGTTTGATCGGTTCCGCAACAGATTGGCGCAGCGCAACTTTGCGACTGCCGTGCAGGCTTTGCAGGCGGAATGGGGATTGGGCGCGGAGACGTCCCACCTGAACACCCTCGCACGCGAATGGCGGTTTGGGATGGCACAGGTCGGTGTCATGGTCTTTCCGCCCGAACTGCAGACCCATGTTGGCTTGAACACGCGTGATCACCGTGACCCGGACGGCGTTTCGGAATGCCGTTTGTTGATACACCCCGGTTGGCTGCCCCCCTTGACCGCAACGGAAATCGACATGGCCCGCAGCTTTCGGGTCATCGGGCAGGTCCAAGATGCCGGGAGATGGATGCAGCTTGCCCCTGAACGACGCAAACGCTGGCTGCGGGCCGAGGGCCCGGTTCCGCGATCCGGCTACGGCATAGCCACGGGCGCGCGCGGTTTGGTGCTGGTGGCGGGCAGTACTCTGGTGGTGCTGGGCCGGGCAGACCTGATCCGCATCAGCCGCGATGTCACCAAACCCGCCAAGGGGCCCGGCGGTGTCGAGTTGGGAATTGTCCATGCCCCCAAGGCCTTTCCTGACGCTCGGCCACATCATCTGATATTGGCGAGTGTTCCCTATGCGCCAAGCGCCTTGGCGACGGAGGCCGCTGAACTTGCCGCCGGGTTGGATTTGCCACTGACGCAGAGCGCCTGTGAAGATTGGTGAGTCAGGGATGGGAGCGCAGGGCCACCGCCACAGGCGGAACCGGGCGTCAGAGAGTCCCTTGCCCAAAGGGTCTATCTGCACAAAAGTGATGTTGCTTCGGTAGAGAGAAAATGACGCTCAGCAGTGATGACACCCTCCTGTCGGCCTTGATGGGTCTTATGGCAAAGGTCGCGGCGGCAGAAGTGCTGCCGCGCTTTCGGGCTGTGATGTCAGAGTCGGCCCGCACCAAGACCGGGCCGGATGATCTGGTGACCGATGCCGACATCGGGGCGGAACAGGCTTTGGGCGCGGCTTTGGTCCGCCTGCTGCCGGGCGTGGTGATGGTGGGGGAAGAGGCAGTATCCGCCGATCCCGCCGTGTTGGACCGCCTGTCGGGGGATGACCTTGTCGCCGTGGTCGATCCGGTGGATGGGACGTGGAACTTTGCGCATGGCTTGCCGATCTTTGGCATGATCCTCGCGCTGGTACAGGACGGGAAAACCCTCGCCGGGGTGATCCATTACCCGGTGACCGGGGATTTCATCGCCGCGCGTCCGGGCGGCGGGGCGTGGCATGTGGCGGCGGATGGGGCGCGCACCCGCCTGTCGGTGGCCGCAGCGGCCCCGGTGGCCGAATTGTCAGGCTTCATCGCCCCGCGCCGGATGGCAGGGGCCGAACGCTACGCCCTGCGGTCCTTGCAGTTCCGCGCCACGCAGACCTTGCGCTGTTCGGCGTGGGAGTATCGGGCGATTTGCAGCGGCGCGATGGGGTTCACCCTGACCGAAGGGTTGATGCCGTGGGATCATGCCGCAGGCGTGCTGATCCATGCCGAGGCCGGGGGATATGCGGCGCTGCTGGACGGGTCGCCCTATCACGCGGGTCTGACGGCGGGGCATTTGCTGCTCGCACCGGATGCGGCGGCATGGGGCCGCGTGCGTGACGCCTTTGCCAGAGGGGCCGATGTCTGAAACACCGCTGACCGTCCTGAACCTGTATCACCTGCAAGCCGAGGCACAGGCCGCGCGCACCGCCTTTGCCGCGCTTGCGGCGCGGGTCGAGCGGGAAGGCCATCCCGGCATCCGCAGCTATCGGTTCTTTGTCCATGACGACCAGCCCATCGCCCGTGCGGTAATTGACTATGCGGGGCCAACGGCATGGATCGGCCATCACGACATCGCCATGGGCTGGCCGGAAATGCGCGCGCTGCATGGTCTGGCACGGCTGGCCGAGGCGACGTTTCTGGGCCCCTTCACCCCGGAAATGCAGGCATGGTTGGACGGTTCGGGTCTGAGGGCGCGGATCGAGACAGGGTATAGCTTCGTGGCAGGCTTTCGGCGCGACACGGCCCGCGATTGACAGTCCGCCCGTGCAGGCCCACCTTCCGCCGCAGCACCAAGGGGGGACCACCATGCTGAACCGACCGACCGCCGCCTATGACCGCTTTCTGGGCAGCCTTGCCAGCCTGCTGAAAAAGGCCGAGGCACATTGCGAAGCCAAGGCCATCAAGCCCGAAGCGCTGATCCAGTTCCGCCTTTATCCGGACATGCTGCCCTTTGTGAAACAGGTGCAACTGTCCTGCGATTTCGCCGCCCGTGCCGCCGCGCGTCTGGCCGGGGCAGAGCCGAAGTCGTTCCCCGATACCGAAACCACGTTTGCCGAGCTTCAGGCCCGCATCGCGGCGGCGCGGGACTATCTGGCCAGCTTTGCCGATGCCGACTATGCCGGATGGCAGACGCGTCAGATCACCCTGAAGGTGGGTGGTCAGGACATGACCTTTGGCGGCGAACAGTTTCTGCTGGCCTATTCGCTGCCGCAGTTCCATTTCCACCTGACCACCGCCTATGCGATCCTGCGCCACAACGGGGTTGAGATCGGCAAACGCGACTACATGATGGGCTGAGGTAAAGGCGGGGGCCTCAATGCCCCCGCACCCCATCTGCCGCGCGGGCCGATCCGGCCAGCGCCGTGACGAACAGCAAAAGCACCGCCAGCGCCGCATAGGTGAAGCGGAAGCCGACATGTTCGGCGACAAAGCCGATGGTGGACGGGGCGACAAGGATGCCGGAATAGCCGAACATCGTGACCGCGGCGAGGCCCGCTCCGGGCGCAAGGCCGGGATGGTTTCCGGCGGCGGAAAACATGATTGGCACGGTATTGGCGATGCCAAGACCGGCAATGAAGAAACTGACGATCACCAGCGTGTCGGTCGGGGCCAAGGCCCCGCCCAGCATCCCCGCCGCCGCGATCAGCCCGGAATATCGCAAGGTGTTCACTGCGCCGAAACGGTTGCGCACGGAATCCCCGGCAAAGCGCATCACCGCCATCGCGGCGGAAAAGAACGCAAATCCCAGCGCGGCGGTCGAAAGGTCCGACCCCAACTCTTCTTTCAGATAAAGCGCCGCCCAATCGAGCACCGCACCTTCGGGCACCATGGAAAAGAGCGCGAGCACCCCGAGCAGCCACAGCGTGGCGTCGCGTGGCAGCAGGGGGTGTTTTTCGCGCGGCGCATCCGCCGGGGCCGGGGCGCGCACATCGCGCAGGATAAAGGGCATCGCACCCAACACCAGCACCGCCGCACCCCCTGCCGCGAGCAGCGATTGCACCGATGATCCCCAATGTTCCAGCACCCAGCCGCCCGCCGCGCCGCCGACAAATCCCCCGAGGCTCCAGAACCCATGGGACGAGGACATGATGGGACGGCCCAACCGCCGCTCCACCTCGACGGCATTGGCGTTCATTGCGACATCCATGCAGCCGATCATGGCCCCCATCAGCGCCATCGCCGGGGCGAGGATGTAGAGGCTGGGGGAAAACACCACGACGGGCAGCACCGGCACCACCGACAGCGCAAAGCCCAGAAGCACCCGGCGCGACCCGAAGCGCCCGATCAGACGGCCGGCAAAGAGCATGGCCCCTACCGCCCCAAGGCCAAGGGCGAGGATCAGAAGGCCCAGCGTGAATTCGGTGATCTGATGCCGTGGAAGGAGCAGCGGGATTTGCGGGGCCCAGCAGCCCATGACAAAGCCATTGGCCGCAAACATTGCCGCCACCGCCCAACGTCCCCGCGCCGCCTGTTGATCCTGCATCTGGTCATCCTCCGCTCCGCTGCGAACTGTAACGTTTACGGAAGGGCTTTGAAAGGGCGGCGGGATGACTTTCGGTTACAGCGCGTTACCAATCGGCGCGTTACCAAGCTGCGCGCGGGCGAAGCGCCCGCGCACGCGGTGCACCCCATCCCGCGCGGGCCGCGCAGGACGGGGCCCGCCGGGGTTTCACCCCGGACCCCAGGATATTTGCAGCAACGGGGAAGGGGGTCAGCGCAAGGTGGCGAGCATGTCCGCCGCTGCGGCCTCGGGCGAAATCGTGCCTTGGGCGACGGCGGTTCCCAGTTCGGCCATGCGGGTTCGGATCGACTCTTGCGTCAGGGCGGCCAGCAGGCCTTGGCGGACCTCTTCGGTGAACCAGTGCTGCGCCTGTGCCGCCCGGCGGTTGGCCCAATGGCCATGGTCCTTGCGCCATGTGGCCAGCGATTGCACCTCGGCCCATGCCGCCTGCAAGCCCGCCTGTTCCAAGGCAGAGACGGCCAGCGCCTTGGGAAAGCCCGTGGGGTCTTGGGGGCGGCGGCGGAGCAATCTGAGGGCCCCGGCGTAATCGGCCATGGTGCGCAGGGCGGACGGTTTCAGATCGCCATCCGCTTTGTTAACCAGAATGATGTCGGCCATTTCCATGATGCCGCGCTTGACGCCTTGGAGTTCGTCACCCCCCGCTGGGGCCAAGAGCAGCAGGAAGATGTCGCAGAGTTCGGCCACCACGGTTTCGGACTGGCCAACACCCACGGTTTCGATCAGCACCACGTCAAAGCCCGCAGCCTCACACAACGCCACCGCCTCTCGCGTGCGGCGGGCGACGCCACCCATTTGCGCCTGGCTGGGGGAGGGGCGGATGAAGGCGCGGGGATCGCGCGAAAGCTGTTCCATCCGGGTCTTGTCGCCAAGGATCGACCCGCCCGAACGGGCCGAGGACGGATCAACCGCCAACACCGCCACGCGCAGGCCCTGCGCCGTCAACATCAGGCCAAAGGATTCGATGAAGGTGGATTTGCCCACCCCCGGCGTGCCCGACAGCCCGATGCGCAGCGCCTGCTTTGCCGCGCCGCGCAAACCGTCCAGCAGCGCCAGCGCCTGTGCGCGATGATCGGGCCGCGCGCTTTCAACCAGCGTGATGGCACGGGCCAAGGCGCGGCGGTCACCATCCAGGATATCCTGCGCCAAATCCATCTGTCCCCTCCTGCCATCCTGCGGGGTTTCCCGCCGATCTCGCGCGATCTTGACCGCGCTGGTCACCGTCGGGGTTTTGTGCCTGACGGGGGCAGGATATTCCAGTGGGGCGCAGGATTTTGTCTGGCGCTGCTTTCGATTTGGAGAGACCGATGCCCGATGCCCTTTTGCCGCTGTGCCGACTGACGGCGGGTCTGGCCTTGACCCTTGCCTTGGCGCTGCCGCTGCAGGCAGAGCCGATCCGGCAAGAGGCACGGTTTGATCTGGTGATGCTTGGGCTGACTGCAGGGTCGTTGCAGTTCTCTGGCATCGAGGATGGCGGGCGGTATTCGGTGCGGGGGGTGCTCAGTTCCGGGGGTATCCTCGCGTTCCTGCGCAAGGTCAGCTATGACGCGCGGGCAAATGGCCGTGTGGTAGAGGGGGCGTATCGCCCCGCCCGCTATGCCGAACGCGCCGATACCGGCAAGCGCGTGTCAGAGGCGGTGATGGAATACCCGCGCGGCGTGCCGAAGGTGGTCAGCTACAACCCTCCGCGTGAGCCGCAGAAGAACGATGTCGATCCCGCGACCATGGCCGGAACGGTGGACCCGCTGACCGCGCTCTATGCCACGCTGCGGGATGTGGACCCGGGGCAGGAGTGTCAGGTGACGGTGCCGATGTTCGATGGCCGCCGGTCCAGCCGTCTGTCGATAACCGCCCCCGTGGTGGCGGGGGATGAGGTGACCTGTCAGGGCGAATACCGCCGCATTGCCGGGTTTTCCGACAAGGACATGGCGGAAAAGACCGTGTTTCCCTTTACCCTTGTCTATGAACCCGCCGCCGATGGACGCATGCGGGTGATGCTGGTCGAGATGGAGACGCTTTACGGCACGGCGCGTCTTGTCCGCCGCTGAGGGCTGGACGCGCGGCCTGGCCTTGGCGACAAGGGCACATGACCGAATCCCTGCCGATTGATGCCGCTCTGCCCGACCTGCGCGCCGCCCTTGCCGCGCGGGGCGTGGCGGTGCTGCAAGCGCCGCCCGGCGCGGGCAAGACGACGCGCGTGCCGCTGGACATCCTGTCCGCAGGGCTGGTTCAGGGCCGGATCGTCATGCTGGAACCGCGCCGACTTGCCGCCCGCGCGGCAGCAGAGCGCATGGCGGAGACCTTGGGCGAAAGTGTGGGCCAAACGGTGGGCTACCGCATCAGGGGCGAAGCGAAGGTCTCACGCGGCACCCGGATCGAGGTGGTGACCGAAGGCATCCTGACCCGGATGATCCAATCCGACCCGGAATTGCCGGGGGTGGGCTGCCTGATCTTTGACGAATTCCACGAACGCAGTCTGAATGCCGATCTGGGCCTTTCGCTTGCCTTGGAAATCTGGGGCGCGCTGCGCGAAGACCTGATGCTGGTGGTGATGTCCGCCACGCTGGACGCGGCCCCGGTGGCGCGACTGATGGGCGATGCGCCGATGGTGACGTCGGAAGGGCGCGCCTTCCCGGTTGAGACCCGCTGGCTGCCGCGCCCGCCCGATGGATCCTTGCGGTTTGAGGCCGCTTTGGCAGGGTTGGTGGTGCAGGCGGCAGAGGAGACGGCTGAGGGTGGTATCCTCGTCTTTCTGCCGGGTGAGGGGGAGATCCGGCGGGTGGAGGCGGTTCTGGCCCCCCGCCTTGGCCCCGGTTTCAGCATCCGCCCCTTGTTCGGCGCGATGGATTTTGCCGCCCAGCGGGCAGCATTGGCCCCCGCGCCGGGGCGCAAGGTGGTGTTGGCGACCTCGATTGCCGAAACCTCGCTGACGCTGCCGGACATTCGGGTGGTGGTGGATGGCGGGCGGGCGCGGCGGGCGCGGTTCGACCCGGCCTCGGGCATGTCGCGGCTGGTGACGGAACGGGTGACGCGTGCCGAGGCGGAGCAGCGCCGCGGCCGTGCAGGCCGGGTGGCGGCAGGGGTCTGTTACCGGCTTTGGACCAAGGGCGAAGAGGGGGGCCTTGCCGCCTTTCCGCCTGCCGAGATTGAGGCTGCGGATTTGACGGCCCTTGCGCTGGAATTGGCGCTTTGGGGTGGGTCTGACCTGCCCTTCCTGACCCCGCCGCATCCCGGTGTGCTGGCCGAGGCGCGGTCGCTTCTGGCCGATCTGGGCGCGCTGGACGGGCAGGGGCGCATCACCGACCACGGTCGCAAACTGGCCACGCTGCCGCTGCATCCGCGCCTTGGGCATATGCTGGCGGTGGCCGGGCCAAAGGCTGCGACGCTTGCCGCCCTGCTGGCCGAGCGTGACCCGTTGCGCGGCGCGGGGCCGGACCTGACCCTGCGGCTGAAAGCGGTGGAGCGCCCGGGGCCAGAGGCGCACCGCCCCACCATCGACCGCATCCGGGATGAGGCAAAGCGACTGGCCCGCGCTCTGCCACAAGGGCAGCGCCCCGATCTGTCGGTCGCGCAGATGGTGGCGCTGGCTTATCCCGACCGGATCGGTCTGCGGCGCAAGGGCGATGCCCCGCGCTGGGTGCTGTCGGGCGGCAAGGGGGCGGCGATGGCCCAAGGCACGGCGCTCTCTGGCGCGCGGTTGATCGTGGCGACTGACCTTGACGGTGACCCGCGCGAGGCGCAGATGCGCCAAGCGGTGGCCATTTCCGAGTCTGAAATCCGCGAAATCCTGTCAGACCGCATCCGCTGGGCGGATGTCTGCGAATGGTCGCGCCGCGATGGCCGGGTGCTGGCGCGTCGTCAGGAACGGCTGGGGGCCGTGGTGCTGGATGACCGCATCTGGACCGATGCCCCGGCAGAGGCCATCGCCCGTGCCGCGCTGGACGGCATTCGTCAGATTGGCCTGCCCTTGACACCCGCCGCACGCCGCCTGCGGGCGCGGATCGAACTCGCACGGGCCGGGGGGGCGGATTGGCCCGACTGTTCTGATGCCGGATTGATGGATCAGTTGGAGGCATGGCTTTTGCCCCATCTCGGCAAAGCCCGGACAGAGGCTGACCTGCGCGCTCTTGACATCCATGACGCGCTGAAAGCCCGGCTCGACTGGGATCAGACCGCCACTTTGGACCGCCTGACCCCGTCGCATTTCGAAACGCCGCTCGGTCGCCGCATCCCCATCGACTACGACGGCGAGGCCCCCGGCATCGAGGTCCGCCTTCAGGAAATGTTCGGCGTGACCACCCACCCCAGCGTGGGCAAGGCGCGGCTGCCGCTGCGGATCACCCTGCTGTCGCCCGGCCAGCGCCCGGTGCAGGTGACGATGGACCTGCCGCGCTTCTGGGCCACCTCTTACGCCGATGTGCGCAAGGATATGCGCGGCCAATACCCGCGCCACCCCTGGCCCGAAGACCCGACCGAGGCCGAACCCACCCTGCGCGCCAAACCGCGCGGCACTTGAGCCCGTCTTCTCTGCGACAAATATCCCGGGGGAATCGCCCGCCTGCGGGCGATGGGGGCTGGCCCCCATCACGGCTTCCGCCAAATCCACCTTGCCGGGCTGGCCTGATTTTTCGCAGAAAAATCGCAACACACCCGGCGCGCGGCGCTTGCATCGCGCTTGACCTTCCCCCGCTTTCCGCTTACACGCCCAAAATCGAATTTGGGCGTCCGGGGCAGACTCGGACCATGTCCCGTATCACTTGAAGGATCACGACCATGTCGCGCGTCTGCGAACTGACGGGCAAGGGCCCGATGACCGGCAACACGGTGAGCCACGCGAACAACAAGTCGCGTCGCCGCTTCCTGCCGAACCTGAACGAAGTCACGCTGATCTCGGACGTGCTGGGCCAGTCGTTCAAGCTGCGTGTTTCGGCGGCTGCGTTGCGCACCGTTGACCACCGTGGTGGTCTGGACGCCTTCCTTGCCAAAGCCAAGGACGACGAACTGTCCACGGCTGCGCTGAAGATCAAGAAAGACGTCGCCAAAGCGCAGGCTGCTGCCTGACCTTTGTCTGACCGTTTCTCAGCAAAACCCCGCCTTGCGAAAGGCGGGGTTTTTGCGCTTTTCAGTGCCGTGACAAGCTGCCCCCTTGGCGGGCGACCCGACAGCGGCTAAGCCGCTGTCATGCGCGCGTTGACCTCAATCTTCCTCGCCCTTTTGCTGGCGGTGACCTCGGTCACCTTCGCCTCGGCACGGGTGCAAGCGGTGGGGATCACCCAGATGGTGATCTGCACCCAAGGTGCGGCGCGTCTGGTCACGCTCGACGCCGCCGGCAATCCGGTTGAGATGCCGCATCATTGCCCGGATTGTCTGGCAGCATTTCCGCCTCTGCCATCGCTGGTGGCTATGCTGGCGCGTCTGGATCGCCCTGTCACGGTCGCCTTGTTGCCCGGACGGGCCCAAACCGCGTCAAAGGCTGCGACTGATACGGCCTTGGCGCGGGGTCCGCCGATCTTTGTCTGATCCGTCATCCAAATCAGACCCTCAGACAGACCAAAGGACCAAACAATGTTCGCACGACTTTTGCCCGCCGCCGCGGCGCTTGCGTTGATGATTGCCACCGCCGCCTTGGCGCAAGAGCACCCCGAAGAAATGCACATCCATGATGTCTACGCCCGCAGCAATGGCAGCATCGGTGGCAGCGGGGCGGTGTTCTTCATGATCCACAACAACACCGAAACCGATGACCGCCTGATCGCTGTTTCTACCGATGTCGCCGAAAAGGCCGAGCTTCACACCCATATCGAAAGCGCGGATGGTGTGATGCAGATGACCCAGATCGAAGGTGGCATCGTCCTTCCGTCTGGTGAAATGCACGAACTTGCCCGTGGTGGCGACCATGTCATGCTGATGGGCCTGACGCGCGCGCTGAAAGACGGCGATACCATCGCGCTGACCCTGACCTTCGAGAAGGCCGGAGAGGTTCAGATCGAAGCCACCGTCGACAATGCCCGCAAACCGGGTGAAGGTGGCATGATGATGGATCACGACAGCATGGGTGATGGCCACAGCGGCCACGATCACAGCAAGATGAGCGGTTCGGACGGCTGAACCCGCAAACGAAAAAGGGGCCGGTCAAACCGGCCCCGCTTTAAACGGCTGTTCTGGGGGGGCTTCTGCGGGGGCCTTCTGCGCGATCAGCCCGCGCAATACGCCTCGGCCGTTTGGCCGAAATTCTTGTAACGGTCCCAAAAGGCATCATCGCTGGCGCGTTGCGACAGCCACGTTTCATTGGCCTTGTCCGGATCGGAGAAAAACTTCGCCGCGCGGCGCTGGTCTGACCCGACAAGGGTCATGTCGGCCACCTGCTGGATGCAGGAACAGAGCGCGCGGTTGGCGGCGTCGCGATCCGAACTCAGGCAGGCGTTCTGGATGGGTCCAGCGGCGGCCATGGTGGCGGTAAAGGGAAGATACAGCGCAGCACAGGCCGCAAGCACAACGGGTTTCAGCATCGGGTTCTGCCTCATTGCCAATTGGCTTGCCGTGACCCACGGACTGCCAACGGTCATTTTTCTGCCATGATGTATGCCGATTCGATGTGAATTTTTCAAGAAAATCCGGCCATTGGGCGAAGAGCCGCCGATCTTGGGTGCCAACGGATAAATCTGGCCCCAATCTGCCAGACCCACACAACATGCTGCGCTGCCTCGCCCAGACCCCAACCGCCCCACGGCCACAAGACCAGCGCCCCTGCGACAGAATGCCCGCCCGCCAGCCAGCCCGCCGTGCCATCCCCGCGATAGCGCCACATTGACCCCGTGAAGCCCCTTTCCCGGCCTTGCCTGACAGGCTATATGCGCCGACATGACCCAGCTTGATCTCATCCGCAATTTCTCGATCGTGGCCCACATTGACCACGGCAAATCCACCCTCGCCGACCGTCTCATCCAGATGACGGGCACGGTGGCCGCACGGGACATGAAGGCCCAGATGCTGGACAGCATGGATATCGAGCGGGAACGCGGGATCACCATCAAGGCCAACACGGTGCGGATCGAATATCCGGCCAAGGATGGCAAGACCTATATCCTGAACCTGATCG
>NKIT01000115.1 GCA_002256185.1 Rhodobacteraceae bacterium PARR1
TGTTGACGGTGACCCGCTGGCCTTTTTCAACCCTTTGGGTCTGCGCAACGCCGATGGTTGCGTCATACTCGGTCTTGGGCAGTTTCAGGATACGGGCATCGCGCTTGGCGTCCAGCGATCCGGTCAGGATCAAGGTGTCCAGCGTGTCGGCATCGGTCCCGAAGTCAAAGGTGATGTCGCCGTAGGTGACTTGCGACGTGGTGGTGGAATCGGTCCCGCCAATCGACTTGACGTTGCCCGTGATCGCCAGACGGTCGGTATTGGCGCCCGTGCTGAAGGTCACGTTGTCGCCCTGAACGTTGCCGGTGATGGTGATCACATCCGCGCCCTTGTCGGTGCGGAACAAGAGATCATCCCCCGCCAAGGCATTGCCCGTCAGCGTGATGTCCGCGCCCACGGTGCCCGAAGCCAACACTTTCAGATGCGTCGCCGCCGACAATGCGCCGGACATGGTGAACACCTGACGGTTCGGCTGGACCGCATCGCTGGCTTCGTTGCCCAGCATCAGATCGACGGTCAGCGCGCCGGTGGTGGTGGTCATGCCTGCGCCGATGGACAGCGTGTCGGTGCCGCCGCCCGCCTCGATCGTCAGGTGACGCGCGGCGGTCAGGGTGGCGGTTGTGGTCAGGCTGTCGGCGCCCTGATCGGACTGGATCAGGATGTCACGACCCGTGGAAACAACGCCGCCCAAGGTCAGCACATCCGCCCCGCCGCCGGTGCGCAGCAACAGGTCACGGCCCGCCGTGATGTTGCCGCCCGCGGTCGAGGTCATCGTCAGCACGCCGGTGTTCGTTGCGGCATTGGTTTGCGGCCCCCACAGCGTGGTGTCGCTGTAGTTTGCGGTCGCAAGGTCGATGGTCGCGTTGCTGCCCTTGTAGGCATAGATCAAGACGCTGCCATCGCGTTCGACGGTGACACGTTGGCCGGTCTGAACCGCCGCCGTGGTCACCGGATTGCGGGCCGAGATCGGGAAGACCCCCTTGGCCAATGCGACCAGACCCACGGTTTCAGCCGCATGCACGCTGTCAGAGCTTTCTTCGACAAAGCGCAGCGTCGTCGAAGTCGCGCCTTCGGTCACGATCACGGTGCGACCCGCATCGCCATCGGCCAAAGTCTGGCGTTGGGCAAAGACCACCGCATCCGCGAAGGTCTGGCCGTAATCCACTGTGCCGTTGGACAGCGTCAGCGCCGACGGCTTGGCGATCACGGTGCCCGACAAGGATGTCGTCGCGGCGGACAGGGCGATGTAACCCACCAACCGCGAGGCCACGCCGTTGCTGTCGGCATCACGGGCCTTCAGGCGCAGCGACATGGCGGTCTGGCCGATGTTGTAGACGTCCGAGGCCACATCCTCATAGCCGCTGCCGCTCAGGTCCGACATGACCGTCGACAGCACCACCGGCACCTGCGTGAAATCGGTGTCGAAGTTCACCGTGGATGCCGTGTGGCTGGCGGTAACGCGCTTGGCTTCGACGATGCGGCCGTCGCCCAAGAGATGGACACCTTCGGCCACGGCCAGCCAATTGACCTTGAGGCTGGCAGACAGGCTGGCCGATGCGCCAGACCAGTTTTCGACCCGGAACTTGAAGCCCGTGTTGGTCGTGCTGGTCACGCGCAGCGTGTAGGGCACGTTGGCGGCGTGGCCGGTCAGGGCGATGATCGGATTGACAATGGCCGCGCCGAAGCTGACCTCGATTTCCTTTGTCAGGTCGGCGGTCTGGACCGTCACTTCACCCACTTCACCCACGGCGGGCTTCAGCGGGTCTTTGTCCTTGTCGATGCCGATGACCACGCTGTGTTCGGTCGTCGGCAGCTTGGTGATGACCACATCGCGCAGGGCGTTGATCGTGCCGCCAAGGCTGATGGTGTCAGCGGTGTTGCTGTCATTGCCCATGTCGATGCGGACATCGCCGCCGACGCGGGGATTTTGCGCTGCCAGAACGCCGATGGCGGTCAGGTTGGCGGTCGTGGTCAGCCTGTCGTCCCCGGTCCCGGTCGAGATCACGATGTGATCCGCCGACAGATTGCCCCGGATAAAGACAGAATCGTCCCCTGCCCCGGTATTCAGAACGAAATCGTTCATCACACCGACGACGGCGGCATTGCCGAATTCGAACTGTGCGCTGGACGTGATGGTCACGGTATCAGCCACATCCGAGGTGCCGATATAGGCCTTGCCCGATCCGGTGGCCAATTTGCCCGCGATGGTGACGTTGCCGCCACCTGCGTCGATGGACCCGCCGATGTCGGTGTAGAACGAGATGCCATATTGGCCGCTGACAAGCGCCGAGGATTCCACCGTCAGGTTGTCGCCTGCGAAGAGGATGATCTCGCCGCCCGTTGACCGCACCGTGATGCCGCTTTTCACCGTGATGTTATCGCGGTTGTCGGTGGCGCTGTCGGTCGCGGTGTAGATGATGTTTTCGACCGCGATGACGTCCGACGAGATGGTGATCGGGCTTTTCGCGGTGACTTGGATCTGGCCGCCCGCCTTCATGCCGGTGTTGCCGGTCGCGCTCTTGACGTTCTGGATGGTCAGGTCGCCGGTGTTGACCAGATAGGTGTCGCCGGTGGTGGATTCCCCCTGCAGCGTGCCGACGCGGGTCTGGATCGGATTGTCGACCTGCCCGATATCGGTTGCCGCAAAGAGGAAGGCCTTGCCGCTGGTGACGTTCGACGTGCCCGACGGGGCCGCGTTGAAGATTGATCCGCTGACAGCCGTGATAAAGGCGGAATGCCCCGCCGCCGCCGGGATGGTGTCGGTGGCCCTGATCCCGCTTGCCTCGAAGTTGCGCAAGACGTTGACGGCAAAAGCCTCGCCCGCGATGCGACCGGACAGCGTGATGCTAGCCGCCTCTGCCGCCGCGACAAGCCGGGCCGAGATGGCCGAGGCCGCGTTGAGCAGCGCCACGATCTTTGCCGCGATGTTGGACAGCGCCGCCAAGGACGAACCGCTGACCGGATTGCCGCCCTGACCATCCTCGGTCAGGTCATTGGCGCTGACGGTATAATTGACCGAGTCACCGGCCACGGTGACCTGAACCAGATCGCCCACGGCATAGGTGCCGGTCAGGTTGATGGTGGTCAGTTGCGCGATGGGCGCGGTGCCGACGGTGTTCAGACGGATATCACCCTTGCCCAAGGCTTCGGTGATATAGGTGTCCATGCCCGACCATGTGGTCAGCAAGCCGTCACGGCTGTGCGACATGTCAAGGTCAAGCTCGTTGCCCGCCGCCCCGATGGTGCCGTTCCACGCCGTCAGGGTGATCGAGTTCGCCGTGATATCGGTGCGAACCAGACCGGCGGTCGTGTCTTCGGTGCTGTAGGGGTTGGTCGGGTCGATCAGGTCAACGCCGTCGGTGATGCTGAGCAGCGCCTCAAGCGTGACGTCGCCGCCCGCATAGACGTTGCGCAGGATCATGTTGCCGTTTGGCACGGTGACCACGATGTCATCATCAAGGTCGGTTCCGGCCATCAGCGTGACCCAGCCCGTGCCCGCCATGTTGCCCGCACCGCGGGCCTCGATCTCGAACGGGTTGGACAGGCTGCCGATGCTGCCGTTGGCGCGCAACTGGATGTCGTTCGCCTCGATCTTGACGAAGGCGTTGTTGGACGCGTCAACGATGTTGGCATCCACCCCGGCGGCGTAGAAATCGACATTTCCCGCCTTCGAGAAGATAGAGCCGATCTGCGCATCGCCTTGGGTTTCGCCCAGCCAGATGTCGCCTGCCGCGCGGGCGGTCATGTTGTAGACCGTGCCGCCGGTGATGTCATACCACAGCCGGTTGGTGGACGAACCGATGTTGCCCTGACCCGCCTCGAACACGATGCTCTTGACCGCGCGGATGTTGTCGGTTGTGCCAGACAGCACGCTGATCAGGTTGTCGCCCGCCTTGATCCGCGCCGAAGCGCCAGCAGTGACCAGATCCAGACGGATGTCCTTTTCCGACGACAGGAAGGTATCCCCGCCAGCAGAGCCTTTGACAGCGCCGCTTACGGTGATGTTCAGGTCATCGCGCAACTGCACCTGCACCCATTTCAGGATGACGTTCTGGCGCAGGTTGATCGCGATGTTGGCCTCGGCCTTCAGGTCGCGGTCGAACTTGACCCACGATCCGTCTGACGCGATCGACGTGATGATATAGGGCGTCAGCGCCGTATTCACGTTGACCGACGGGCGCTTGCTGGCCGGGGTGATCCCTGCCGCAGAGCCTGAGAAGTTGGTCAGCACGATCTGATCGCCGACGGCAAAGCCGGTGAACTTTTGTCCGTCAACGCTGATGACCTTGCGCAGGTCGGCTGCGTCGATGGTCGCAAGCGCCGTGGCATCATTGCCCATCGGGTTGAGGCTGATGGCCGACAGGTAGATGTCGATGTTGTTTTCCATCGCGCCGACGACGCGGCCCGTGGAGGTAAAGGTGATCCGGTCCGCCGTCACTGACGCGATGGTGAAGAAGCGGGTTTCGGTCGCGTTGGCGGTGCGGCCTTCGATTTGCAGCACATCTCCGGCTTTGAAGATGGTGTTGAACGCCGTGCCAGTGGTGCCCGAACGCCGATCCAGCCGGTTGCCGGTGACAGAGAAGTTCACCGTTGCCGCGATGCGGTCGGTCAACAGGAAGTTGACGTCCGACCGTTCCGCCGCCGCCAGCAGCAGACGCTGCGGCCCGGTCAGGGTGGAGTTCAGGTCGATCAGCTCTTGCCCTTCGGTCAGGCCGACGTTGCCCGCGACGGTAAAGTTGAACGATCCGGCGATGATGTTGGCGTCTTCGATGGCCGTATTGGTGTCAGTCACCGGCTTCAGCAGCCCGCCGCCGAAACCGTAGATCAATTCGTCCGACGACCAGACCTTGATCGACCCCGCAACGGTGGTCTCTTCGGATGCGGTCAGCGGCACGATGTAATCGTTGTTCAGTGCACCGATGGCCCGCGTGGTGATCGTGGTGGTGCCGGTCGATGCCGACACTGCGGATTGGGTGGCCTGATTGCCGATGTCCAACGCGCTGAACGCAACCGCCCAGCGGCCATCGCCATAGACCTTGCCGGTCTTGGTGATGCCGTTCCACGTCACGGTCACCGTCGCGCCGACCGTCCCGGTGCCCGCCAGCGTGGCATAGGTGGTCTCGCCGTAATAGGTCGCCAGCGTGCGGAACTGTTCAGAGCGCGAATTGACCAGCGTCGTCAGCGATGTCGCCGCCAAGGCGGTGGCGCTGGTCATCTGCGCCGTGGTCGCCCGTGCCAGCGTCGCCGTGGCCGAGACGGATTTCAGCGCCTCTTCGGTATAGACGCGCAGCAAGGACTGGGTATCGCCCGAGGCCAGCAGCAGGTCATGCACGCCGTCATCGCCCAGAACCAGCGTCAGATAGGCCGCCGAGTCGAAATCGGCGTTCCGCACGCCACGGGTGTAATTGGCAACCGTCCCGGTCGAGGCGGTCGGGGCCGTCGAATCCGACAGATTGACCACATCATTCTTGGTAAAGGCCGCAGACCAGCGCCCGGTGACATCAGCCTTGGTCGAAACCGTGGCTGAACCCCATGTGACGCTGACCGTGGCCCCGGCGGCTGCCGTGCCCGTGACGGCGCCATAGGTCGCCAGACCAAAGACCCCATCCAGCAGACGGAATTCGGCCGTGGCCCTTGTGCGATAGGCTGCGAGCAGGGCCTCGGCTGCTGCGGCAACCTCGGCATCGGTCGCGCCGCGCTTGGTGACAAGGTTGGCATAGGTGCCGGTCACCGTCGGGGCCAGCGCGTCATCCACGCTTTCCAGTTCGGTCTTGGTAAAGGACGCAGCCCATGTGCCATTCGCCGCCGTAGTGACGGTGCGCACGGTGCGACCCCAGGTCACGGTGATCGCAGCATTCGCCGCCGCCGTGCCGGTGACCAGACCCCATTGCGGTTCCAGATTGGTCAGAACCTTGGCGCGGTAATCGGCCAGCAGTTCGGCCTCTTGCGCATCGGTAAAGACGATCTCTGCATCGCCAGCCAGAACGTTGGAAAGAACGCCCGCCGTTTCCTGCGTCCCGCGCAGAGTCCAGTAGTTGCCATAGGCGGCTTCCTGCGTCGCACGCCATGTCCAGTAGGTGGAATACTCGCGCGTCTTGGTGGCGCGAAGCTGGGTCTTGGCGTCTTCGACCTTTTGGTTGCCGCCGGTGTCGGAGGTCAACTGCATGTCGGTCCAGACCGTGCCCATCAGTTCAGATACGGCGCGTTCGTCAACGACTTCCTTGCCGTTGCCATCCACAAGGCTGCCATTGTCAACGTTGATCCAGACCGCCATGCCAGCAGCGCTGATTTCCTTGACGCGCAGGTCATCGCTGCGGCCCGAATTGCCGTCGTTGATCTCGCGCAGGTAGACGTTCCCGGCAGAGAGCAGGGTCAGAACGTCATCCGATGTCACGCCCGTATCGAGCAGGATCTCATTGCCGCTGCCCGCAAGACCGACTCCGCCCTTGGTGCTGTTCAGGGTGATCGCGCCGCCCTTGATCAGATGGCTGCCGCCCACCGCGCGGACGATGCCGCCGATGTCGTTGCTGTTGGCCGGGTTATAAGACCCGTCACCGCCAAGGATCACCGCTGCGCGGTTGTCGCCCGAAGCCGCCGTGACCGTGCCGACGCGCAGGGTGCCGGTATACTGGCGGATGTTGATGCCGGTGACGGCGCTTGCGTCCAGCCGGTATCCGACCGCCGACGCACCGTTCAGCGGGGTGCTGATGGTGATCGGCAAGGCGGTGCTGTCGGTGCCGATGCGGCCACCTGCCGTGATGGTGATCTGGCGGCCCATGATATTGGCCTTGGGCTGCCCGCCACCCGTCGGCGATTCCGGATCGACCGAGGATTTCGCCGACACATCGCGCTGCGACGACAGCGTGACCGCGCCCAGCGTGTTGGTGATGCGCCCGTCAATGATCAGGTCCGCGCCCTTGGCGTCGATGTCGACCTTGCCCTGATCGTTCCACAGGAAGTCGATGTCGATGGCGTAGTCGGCCTTGACCGAGTGGCTGTGGGTCAGGAACTTACCCACGTTGCGGTTGTACTGATAGGTGAAGGTCTTCTTGCCGTACCAGCTTGACCGGACGTTGTAATAGGTCTGCTTCCATTCGGTCGACGAGGTCACCACCTCATCATAGGCATAGGTATAGGCGTCATTCGCCTGACCGGGTGCCGAGTAGAAGTAGTTGGAGTCCGGCACCAGCGCCGAAGACAGCGTCTGCGTCACCGGCGGAACCGGAATCCCGCGCGAGCCGAGGTTGAAGATGCCCAGCCAGTTGGATTCCTCCCAACGCGCGGTTTCGCGCGTCCGGGTTTCCTGACCGATGACCCAAGCGTAACGCATGCCGGCCTGCGGGGTGTAGTCGGGCAGCGTGGATTCGATCAGACCTTCGCCGCCGCCAGCGCTGCCGACGGTTTGAACGCTGTAAGAGCCGCCCATGATGCGGTCACGTTCGACCTTGACGGTGCTGTTTTCGTTCATCGTGTAAAGCGTGAACCAGCCGGTCTGCTTGTCCGTGATCTTGATCAGACCCAGACCGCGACGGTCCGTGTCCAGATCCTCGACCACCAGATCCCACTGCGCGCTGAACTGCGCCATGTTGATGTTGTTGGTGATCGTGATTTCCGGGTAACCGCCATTGGCGATCACACGGCCATAGCCGGTGTTGACGATGCGGCCCGACAGATCGACCACACCACCGCCCGGACGCAGCGCCTTGACGATCAGTTGCGCCGACTGCCGGTCGTAGATCAGCGTGAAATCAGGGGCGTTGGGAACCTCGATCGTCGTGAAGTTGGAGCCGCCGCGCTGCGCGGCAAGGATCTGGTTGGCGATGCTCTGGTCCAGCGTCAGGTTGAACACCTTGCTGCCGGCCTGAATCGTGCCGTTGAGGTTCAGCCATTCGGCATCGACGGTGACCCGCTCGGCCTTGATGTTGGTGATGCCGTTGTTCGTCGAATAGTCGTTGCGCCCGATCTGGCGGCCCAAGGCGACTTCGGGGTTGTAGACGCCTTGATAATACAGCGGCACGAAGTTCCCGATGGGATCGCCGCCGATATGGGCCTGCTGCACGCCGGTAATGCTGACCGAGGATTTCGATTCCAGCACCAGCGATTTCACCATCACTTCGCCGGTGATGATGATCGAACCGCCATTGGACGGGTTCTTGACCGTCAGCTTGGCGGTGGGGGCGTTGACGTTGCCCTTGATGGTGATGGTCTGGGCAGGCGGAACGGCGCCGGTCTTCTGATCGGCGTAAAGCGCGATATTGCCCACGTCGATGATGATTTCCGGGTCGGTCGAGCCGGTGGACAGCGAGGCCGCCGTCAGCGTGAAGCTCGGCGCGTTGAACGCGCTGGAATGGCGACCCAAACCGTCATCGCTGTTATAGGTCTGGTTGTTCATCCCGACGTTGAAGTCGTTTTCGGCCTTTGCCTTGGCCTGCACAGCCGCAGAGGTGGCCGAACCGACCGTGATGTCCTTGCCATTGTAGTAGATGCCGCCGTTGAACATCGGGATCGACATCGCTTCGATCACCAACTGCGCGGGCGAGTTGTGGTGGATTTCGATCCGTGCACTTTTCGGCACATCGAAGGTGCCGCTGCCATAGAAGTAATCCGACAGCACCCGCACCCGGCCCGCTTGCGCGTTGACGGGGGCGATGGTCACGACCTCGACCACCGGGGCGGTCGGGATGACGGCGTTGCCGCGCCGTTCCGCCAGACCCAGCGCCAGCAATTCCTGCTCAAGCCGCGCGATCTGCTGGATGTAGAAGTTCTTCATCGTCTGGTTGGTCGAGGCCGAATAGATGGCCAGGTTGCCCTTGGCCTTTTCGATCTCGATGAACTGCGGGGCCTGAAGACCCGCACGCGCCGCGGTAAAGCGGATCGTCGGCTTGCCCGCATCGTCCAGCGTGGTGCCGGTGGCGACGTTGTTGATCATCACGGTCTTGGACATGTCCACGACCGTCAGACCCGTGACCGTGTCCACCTTGGTGAACAGGATACGGTTGCGGCGCTGGCCGGTGATGATGGCCCCGTCGTTGATCACCTCGCCAAAGGATTCGGCGCGGCGCGCGCCGTTGCCGGACCCGACGTTGCCGCCGCCCAGTGCGCTGGCCACGGCAGAGGTCCAGTTGGTGGCCTTGGCCACGCCGGTCACACCCACATCGCCCCAGCCATCGGCGTTCAGGTCGATGTTGGCAAAGCCTTCCAGCCGCGCGCCGGATTGGATGTGGACGCGGTTGTCGGCCTCATACAATGCGACGGTTTTCAGGTCGCTGATCGGGATTGCAGACCCGGCGAAGTTGTCCACGCGCGAGCTGTAGCTTTGGTTCGGCAGAACCAGATCCTTGTTGGACCCGGCCGAGGCGTAGATATTGCCTTCGGCCTGTGTCTTGGACCCGGACTTGAACAGGATTTGCTGGATCGGGGTCACGATGGTCGTGGCCGTGCCGATGGCAACCGTCGCCGCACCGAAGGTTTCGGAATAGGATTGCAGGTTGGTGTTGCCGATACCGGTCGCTTCCAGTTCCAGCGTCCCCGCCGCATAGACCGTGGCGTTTTCGGACACGATGATCTGCGACACAAGGTCATTGGCGGTCAGGAAGCCGTATGCCCCGGCACCAGAAATCGCACCACCCGTGACCAGTTTGACCCGGTCCGCATGGTTCAGCGCGTTTTCGGTCTTCAGCTTCAGGTTGCCGCTGTCCAGCGTGGTTTCCAGCTTGGCGTTCTGACCGATGATGAACTCTGCCGTGAAGGAGATGTTCGTGTTGGTGGTCGAACTTGCGCCCGATGCCAGACCGCCGGTCTTGGCGTCAACGTAGCTGCTGCCGTTCAGGGCGTTTGCCACGATCCCGTCGATGGCACCTGCCACAACATCGGAATAATTGCCGAACCGGCCCTGCGTCTGCCCGCCCACATTGTGGGTGATGGCCGCGCCCGACCCGGCGATGGCCCCAAAGGCGCTGGTGGTCAGAATGCCCGTGGGCATGGCACGATAGGTGGCGGCCAGTGTCAGCGTGCCCGCCACCGTCACCAAGGCGCGGTTGCTGGTCGATGTGCCGTCAAGGAAGCCCGTGAAGACCGAACTGTTGGAGTTTGTAGTCCCTTTTGCCGCAGCGCCCGAAGCAAGGCCGAAAGCCCCCGCTTCGATGTCGAGGTAGTTTTCATCCACCGCCGCCGCAGCCAGTTTCATCGACCCGGCATAAACAACGGTGGTGTTGGCCGTGACCGCGCTGTTGACGGTAGAAAGCGAGGTCAGCGTCGCATCCGTCGCACCGATCCCGATCAGACCGCCCGCAATCCCGCGTGACTTGGCGTATTGACGCCCGGTGGAGTCTGCAGAAACCGCCAATGCCCCGGTGACCGAGAACACGCCGCCCGTCAGGCCCGACAGCACCGTCGCGCGGTTGACCGAGGTGGCGTTGGTCGATTGCACGCCCAGCAGCAGACCACCGCCCGAGGCATAGGCCTGCACATCCGACAGCTCTCGCCCCGAAGAGGCCGCAAGCCGCGCCGCGACCGACAACGACCCCAGCGAGAAGGTCGCACCCGACCCACCGGCATAGGCGCGGACATCGGAACTGATCTGCACCGTCGCCACGGATGCGCCCACGCCCATGGTGGTCGCGACGCTCAGGCCGCGCACCATCGCTTGGGACGACATCAGACGCGTCGCATTCACGGTCAGAGAAGCCGCCGTGACATCCACGCCCTCGGCTTTGGCATAGAATTGCCCTGCCGCATTGACGATGGCCACGGCCCCTGCCGCCGCAACGGCAAACATCCCCGCCGCGATGGACATGGACGAGATATTGGCCTCAAGACGGCTTTCCGAATTCAGCACAACCCGCGCCGCGCCCGTCAGGGTCACGCTGTGGCTGCCGTTACCCGTCAGCAAGGCTTGGCGTGTGCCACGGTCGGTGATGGTGGCATTCGCCCCGCCGCCCGACATCGCCCCGCCAAAGCCGCTCGACGCCGCGATCGACGACGCCTCGGACACCACGCTGATATAGCGGTTGTCGGTCGTCAGGATGTCCAGCGCCTTGGCCGCGACCACGGTGCTGTCGCGCATCGAAGCCCGGACGTTGCCGCCAATGACGGCATCCGCCAGCGACACGCCGATGGCGATGGCCGAACCGGCTGCGGCATAGGTTGCCGCGATGGACGCCGACTTCACATCAGCGACGATGCTGCTGGTATCCTGCGCCGAAACCGTCACGGTCCCCAAAGCGGCCGTCAGGTTGCCTTTGTAGACATCGGCAACGGTATCATAGTCGATGATGTTGACGCCCGAAGCGCCCGACCCTGCCCCGGACATGCCATAGCCACCCGCAGCCACCGCCACGGCGAAAGCGCCGACGAAGGCGGTGATGGACGATGCCATCTCGGCCTTGACGGTGATGTCGGCTCCGCGTGCCGCGCCGCTGGCAAGGTTCACCCAGTTCGGGCTGGCAGCGTAGTTGATTGCAAACAGATCCTGATTGGCCAGAACCGGCGCGTTCGCCTTGTACTGGTAAATCTGGCCGTCGACATTGGCGACAAGCATCCCCGGTTGCAGGGTGTAGAACTTCTTGCCCATGACGACATAGTTGCGCAGGTCGTCAAAGTTGGCGTCCAGCGTCGCTTCGGTCAGTTCAACCCAGCCGGCATCCGTGATGCTGGTGGAAACGGTCTGCGGCGCGACATAGGCACGCATCCGCTTTGCCCCGTCGATGACGACGGTGCCATCGGTCCAGGTGCGGTTCGTGCTGGCATCGCCCACCGGCGACCACTGGTCCTTGCCGTCCACCACGCCGCGCGCATAGTCGGCGTTGACGGTGATCGCGGTGCTGCCCTTGAGCCTGTAGAAACGCTCGGCCCCGTTGAACACCACGCGCAGCACCCCGCCCGAGGCGATGGTGCCCGTGGCCTTGATGTCCGCATCCTGCACGGCCTGATCGGTGATGTCGGCCCAGTCGCCCGACACCTTGTAGGTCAGGACGGTGCCGCCGCCCTGCTGCGCGGTCGTTGCGGTCAGATAGGCCGCATTGACCGTCAGCGCCTTGCTGCTGACGCGCTGGTAATACTTCGTCACGCCATTTTCGATGATGGCCATGACGCTGCCCTGCACAGTCGCATAATCGGCGGTCAGCGGCACGGTGGCGTCGACATGGTTCGACGCGGTGATGATGGTCAGCGTGGTCTCTTCTTTCCACAGCGGGAAGATCGAGTCGCTGTTCATCAGCATCTGCTGCGCAGCAACGACACCGCTGAAGTAATCCGCCGAGGTCCGCGGATCGAGCGCGAATTGCAGATCGGTCAGCTCGATGCTGCCCTGACCCATGTAGCTGATCTCAAGCGTCGCGACGACGCCAGAGATGTTGATCATGACCGACCCTTCGCGCGCCGCGTCATCGGCGGTGCCGGTGCGTGCGCCCGCAGTCAGGATACGCGCGCCAAGATCATCGCCCGTGCCCGCCGCATCGGTATGGGCCGCGCCGTCATCCTTGGTCATGGTGACGGTCAGCGCATTGCCGTTCTTGTCCTTGGCCAGAATCTTGACCTTATCAGCATCGGTCAGGTCAAACCCGTTGATGCGGAAGTACAGGTCTTTGGCCCCGGCGCGGAATTCATTGCCGCTGCCGGTCGCAAAGGTTGCAGTGACTGTGGTGGCGTTGGTGCCGGTATGGGTTCCGCTGATCTTCAGCGCCGAGTCGGGATCGAACCCGCCATCGGCATAGGTCGCCACATCCTGCCGCGTGACGGATGCGTTGGTGCCGGTCGTCGTGACGGCAAAACTCACCACACGGTCAGGGGTGGTATCACTGCCGCTGAGGGCCGAATTGTCCGCCCCGCCCGCAATCCAGTTCACCCCGTCCGAGGCATAGCCGGTATAGCGATAAGCGCCATCCGCTGTGCGGATGAAGTCGCCGGTGGTCACCTCTTGCGCAACCGACAGGTCGGTGTAAAGCGTCGCGCCCTCCATCACCGCAGCGGGCAACCAGTTTCCGCTGTTGAATTCGGGGGTGGCATCCGCCGCCGGGCTGCCGGTGCCGATCCAGACGAAGTAATCGCCGCCAACGGTATAGACGTCATTCTTGACCAAAGCAGACACCACCGTCTTGGCGGTGTCGCGTTCCGATTTCGACAGGACGACGCGCCACTGTTCGGGGTTCGAGGCGATGGAATCCTCGGCCTTGGGTTTGAAGTAGCGATAGAACTTGCCGTTCTGGGTGACGATGGTGCCTTCCAGCAGCGCCGTCAGATCAGCCGTCGTCGGCAAGGCCACGCCGCCACCTTGGACCGGACGCCCAACCTGGAACCAGTCATTGTCGGTGGCAAAATCGACAGCCGCCAGCGACACGACCTTATCAGTCGCGCCAAGGTATTGATAAAGCTTGCCGTCCTGCGATTTGGCAAAGGTGCCATTGCTGACGGTGACGCTGCCTGCATCCAGCTTTTCAGCCTCGGCCGCGGTCGAGATTTTGGCCCCGTCCGACACCAGCGCGAAAGCGCCTGCGCGCGGTGGGTCGACCAGCCACTTGTCGGCGT